>CALFVI010000040.1 GCA_937928775.1 uncultured Elioraea sp.
TGCTACAACTGCCCGCCCGAGTGGGCGGACTGGGCCTCGGCCTTGCGCGCGATTCGCGACCGGCTCGGCATCGTTATGCCGCACGACAACAAAAATTCGGGCCAGACCCTGGCCGCATTAATTGCGGAAAAGGCAAAGCCAGTGGCCGACGTCGCCTATTTCGGCGGCAACTTCGGCCCGCGCGCTGTCGAGGCCGGAGTGCTCGCTCCCTACTTTCCTAAGCTAATCGAGGAGGTGCCAGAAGGGATGAAGGACCCGCGCGGGTTTTGGTTTGCCATCCACTCCGGCACCTTGGGGCTGTTCGTCAACACGGAAGCGCTCGGGCGGAACGTTCCGGTACCAACCGGCTGGCAGGATCTGCTCAACCCCATCTATCGCGGCAAGGTGGGCTACCTGAACCCCGTGTCCGCTGCTGTCGGTCAAGTCGGGCTGTTCGCGGTGAACCTCGCGCTTGGCGGCTCGTACGACGACTTTAGCCCAGGAATCCGCTTCTTCTCGCAACTGAAGGCGAACAACCCGATCATCCCGACACAGACCGCTTACGCGCGCGTGGTGTCCGGCGAGATCCCGATCCTCTTCGACTACGACTTCAACGCTATGCGCGCGCAGTTCACCGACCGCGCCCCTTGTCGCTTCGTGCTACCCAAGGAAGGCACGATCAGCTTTCCCTACATCATGGGGCTGGTCGCGAACGGGCCGAACCCGGAGAACGGCAAGCGCGTGCTCGACTTCACCCTGTCCGATGAGGGGCAGAGGATCTGGGCAAACGCTTTTCTGCGCCCGGCACGGCCGAATGTCGCCCTGCCGGCCGAGGTGGCGGCGCGGTTTCTGCCTGCCTCTGAGTACGCACGCGCCAAGCCGGTTGACATCGCGCGCATGGTCGCAACCCAAGACGCTGCCGTCGCGCGCTATCGGGCGGAAGTGGGCGCCTGACCCTCTCCCTGCCACTGCCGTTGCGCTATCGTTTCGTTAGGGTTCACGCATGTTCGCGCTTTTCGCCGAACTGCCGCCACTTCCACGCCCTCGCCCGCCTCGCTCCTTTCTGTGCAGGCTCTACGCGGGGCTCCGCCGCTTTTAAGCGCCGCTGATGGGTCAAGACCGGCTCGCCCTCGCCGTGCTGGTTGCGCCTGCGATCGCCTTCCTTGCCGCCTTCTTCCTTTTCCCCCTCGTGCTGATGCTACGCACCGGCGCGACCGGGCCGCAGGGCTGGTCGACCTACGCGATCATCCTCAGCAACGAGCGCTATCTCGGGAGCCTGTGGAAGACAGTGGTGCTCGCGGCGTCAGTCACCGCGGCGACGCTTGTCATTTCTGGCATTGCCGGCGTGTTCCTCGCCCGCACGCGATTTCGCGGCCGCCGCCTCCTCACCGCCTTCCTCACTTTGCCGCTCGCCTTCCCTGGCGTTGTGGTCGGGTTCATGGTCATTTTGCTCGCCGGTCGCCAGGGCGTGATCGGCGAACTCACGCATGCGGTTACGGGCGATCGGCTTGTCTTCGCCTATTCGCTGGCTGGGCTTTTCGTGGGTTACCTCTACTTCTCCATCCCGCGCACGGTGTTGACCGTGATGGCGGCGGCCGAGAAGCTTGACCCCGCGCTCGAGGAGGCGGCACGCTCGCTTGGTGCCTCGCCCTGGGTCGTCGTGCGAGACGTGATCATTCCCGGGCTGAAGGGTGCCTTCCTCGCCGCCGGCGCGATCTGTTTCGCCACCGCCATGGGCGCCTTCGGCACCGCTTTCACCCTCGCCACACAAATCGACGTGCTGCCAATGGTGATCTACGCCGAATTCACGGTCGGGGCGAATATCGCGGTCGCGGCCGCGCTTTCGTTCCTGCTCGGCGCCATCACCTGGGCGGTGCTGGCGGCCGCGCGCACGGCGGCGGGTGGCACCGTGGCGGCGGCAGGATGACGCGGCATCGCGGAGCGGTTTTCGCGGCGGGCCTCGCTTTCACCGCGCTCGTCGCCGCCTTCCTGGTCATCCCCGTCATCCTCTCGGTTCTCGCCGGCATCACCGCCAATTACCAACGCGGCATCATAGCAAGCGGCGTGACCCTGCTCTGGGTCGAGCGCGTTTTGCAGCTCTATGCCCACACCATCGGCCTGTCGCTTGGCATCGCGCTTGCCGCTCTCCTTTGCACCCTCGTGCTCGGTGTGCCGGTCGCCTATGCGCTCGCGCGCCATTCTGGCCGGCTTGCGCGTCTAGCCGAGGAAGCTTTGGTGATGCCGGTCGCCATCCCCGGCATCGCGACAGGGCTCGCGCTGATCCTCGCTTGGGGGGCGGTAGGAGAATTCCGCACGCACTGGAGCTTCATCCTGGTCGGGCACGTCCTGTTCACGCTTCCCTTTATGGTGCGTTCGACACTGGCCGTGATGCTCGCGGTCAATCTCCCCACACTGGAGGAGGCCGCGCGTTCCCTCGGTGCTGGATTCTTCGCCCGTTTCCGCACCGTCGTGTTGCCGAACGCCGCCCCCGGCATCCTTGCCGGAAGCCTGATGGTGGTGACGCTGTCGTTGGGCGAATTCAACATGACGTTGTTGCTGCACACGCCCTTCACTATGACTCTGCCAGTGGGTCTTGCGGACTCCTATGCCTCGATGCGGCTTGAAATCGGCTCGGCCTACACGCTCATCTTTCTCATCCTGCTTGTCCCGCTTCTTGTCGCCTTGCAGTGGGCTTCCGATCGCGCTTTCGGGCTCGAGGTGAGGCGATGAGCGTGGCGGTCGAGCTTCGCGCGTGCGCCTTTACTCATGCCGATGGCACGCGTGCCTTGCTGCCCACCGACCTCGCTATCCGCCCTGGCGAAACGCTCGCCGTGCTCGGGCCCTCTGGCTGCGGCAAGACCACGCTGTTGCGCCTCATCGCAGGCCTTGCCTTCCCCGATCCGCCGGGGCGCGTGCTGTTCGAGTCGCGCGACGTGACGAGCTTGCCGATCGAGCGGCGCAATGTCGGCATGGTGTTCCAGTCCTACGCCCTGTTCCCGAATCTGGATGTCGCGGGCAACGTGGGCTACGGGCTTAGGCTACGCAACGTTCCCAAAGCGGAACGGGATGCGCGGGTGGCGCGCTGGCTTGCGATGATGCGCATCCCTGAGCTCGCGCACCGAAGGGTCGATCAGCTTTCGGGGGGGCAGCGGCAGCGCGTGGCGCTCGCACGCGCCCTCGCGGTCGAGCCCGCGGTGCTGTTGCTCGATGAACCCCTCACCGCCCTCGATGCCAAGCTGCGCGAAGAGCTGCGCGTGGAACTGGCAGGCCTTTTGCGCGACCTTGGCATCACCTCGGTCTTCGTCACCCACGACCAGGCGGAGGCGATGGCTCTTGGCGACCGGGTGGCCGTGATGCGCGCGGGCAAGGTGGAACAGCTGGGCGCGCCAGAGGATATCTACCGCCGCCCTGCCACCCGCTTCGTCGCCGAGTTCGTCGGCGTGCTCAACGTGCTCGCAGGCGAGGTGCGCGACGGCACGCTGCATCTTCCCGGTGGCAGCCTGCCTGCAAACGGGCTCGCGCCTGGGCCTGCGCTTGCTGGCGCAAGGCCGGAGCAGCTTCGCTTCGACCCAGAGGGTACGCTCACGGGCCGTGTGCGGGCAGCCTTCTTCCTTGGCGATCGCGTCCGCGTCGTGATTGAGGGCGCGGCGGCGAATCCCATCACTGTGGAGACGACCGGGGCCGCTCCCCGCCCTGGCGAGGTCGTCAGGCTTTCCGCCGCTCCACCCGCCCCCTGGCCTCTGCCCGATGCATGAGCCCTCTTTCCCCGCTGCGCTGCTTCGCTCACTCTGTGGCTCCAGACGCATGGGCCGGCAGTGCACGGCCCGCCACGCTTTAGAGGGAGGTCACGCCATGGCGATCAACCGCCGCACCCTGCTTGTCTCGTCCGGCCTGTTTGGAGTGGGGCTCGCTTCTCCCGCCGTGCTGGCCCAGCCGCGCAACCCTGCCTGGCCGCGCGCACTCACCATGGGCACGGCCTCACCGGGCGGCACTTACGCCATCTACGGCCCTGCCTGGGGCCAGCTCGCCCAGGCGGCAACAGGGGTGAACATCAGCTACCGCACCACCCAGGGTCCGAACCAAAACATCGTGCTCCTGCACACTCGCCAGATCGAGCTTGGCATGGTGACGATGGGCGTGGCGCTGCAGGCTTGGGAGGGCAGCGGCGAGTGGACCCAGGGCAATCGCTTCCGCGACATTCGCGCCCTCTTTCCCATGTATGACACACCTTTCCACGCCGTTGCCCTCGCGCGCTCGGGCATTTCCGACCACAGCCAGCTGACTGGGCGCTCGGTTGGGGTTGGGCCGCGCGGGGGCACGCCGGGCACTTACTATCCGTTGATCCTGCGCGCGCTCGGCGTCACGCCGTCGGCCATCCGCTACGCCTCTGCCTCGGATCTGATTGGCCAGCTGGCGGATGGGCTGCTCGATTGCTTTTGCTTCGCCGCCGGCGCGCCCATCCCATCCTTCAGCGAGGTCGAAACCAGCCAGCAGGTGCGCATTTTCGGCTTCACCGACGCTCAGGCCGAAGCGATCACCAAGGCGTTGCCGGAACTCTCCAAGGGCACGATCCCGGCCGGAACGTACCGTTCCGTGCCCGGGCCGCTCACCGTCGTCGGCATGTTCAACTTTGCGGTCTGCCATCGCTCTTTGCCTGAGGATCTGGTCTACGAAATCGTGAAGGCGGTGATGACGCAGAACGCTGCGATGGTGCAGGCGGTGGCGGCGGCGCGCGAGACGCTGCCGGAGAATGTCGGCAAGAACAGCTTCCTGCCCTTCCACCCGGGGGCGGCACGCTGGTTCCGCGAGAATGGGCACCACATCCCGGACAACCTGGTCGCTGACTGATCCGGTGAGGGCCGGTCCCTAAGGGGCCTGCCCGTGTCGCCCCGTCGTGGCCGGTGTTGCGTCCTGCTTGGCTAGGGCTTCGAAACGAGAGGCCCTGGTCGGCTGGGCGGCGTTGGTCGCGGCGGTGGCGATTTGGGCCGGCTGGGCCGTCGCCACACGATTTCTCTTCCTGGAAGCAAGCCTCGGCACGGCCGACATCGTCGCGCTCCGCTTTCTGGTCGCGGCCGCGCTGATGGCGCCCCATGCCGTGCGTCGCGGCCTCTCCCTGTGGCGGGTCGGGCCGCTGGCGCTGGCGGGGGTGGTGTGCGGGTCGGGCTTTGCCTTCTCGCTCTGCAACACCGGCGGGCTGGCTTTCGCCCCGGCCGCGCACGGCGGGGCGATGACGAGCCCCCTTGGCGCTGTGTTCACGGGCTTCCTCGCCTGGAGCTTGATCGGCGAGCCTTTGCCACGGCGTCGTCTGGTCGGGCTCGTGCTGATTGCGGCAGGCGCGGCGGCGATCGTGGCGGCAAGCTTCGATGGGCTGTGGGGGCCAAAGGCGTGGATCGGCCACCTGATGTTCACCGCGGCGGGGTTTCTTTGGGCGGTCTACACGGTTGCCGTGCGCGGGGCGCGCCTTGGCGTGCTGGATGCGGTAACCCTTTCCGTCGTCGGTTCGGCTGTCGCCTTCACCCTGCCCTATTTCCTTCTGGCCGGGCCCCGTTTCCTCGCCGCGCCGGCCTGGGAGGTGGTGGTGCAGGGGATCCTCCACGGCGTGCTCGGCGCGACCGTCTCGGTGATCCTGTTCAACCGCGGCCTCGTTCTGGTCGGCGCGATCCGGGCGGCGGCGGTGGGCGCGTTGACGCCAACGCTCACCGCGCTGTTCGGCATCATCGCCCTGGGCGAGGTTCCGTCGCTGATCGAGGCGATCGGGATCGCTGTTCTCACCCTCGGTGTCGTCCTCGCTTCCGTCCTGCCGCCGGCGGCGGTGCGGCCGCTTGCGCCCCCCTCGCTCCGCTCCTAACAGTCGCGCGGGTTCGGCCGCGTGGAACGGAGGAGCGGGCGATGGGCTATCGGGTCGCTGTGGTGGGCGCGACGGGTGCGGTCGGGCGGGAAATGCTGAAGACGCTTGCCGAGCGCAACTTCCCGGCAGATGAGGTTGTGGCGCTGGCTTCAGCCCGCTCTGCCGGCCAGCTTGTGAGCTTTGGCGAGCACCGCACGCTGACGGTGCGCCCCCTCGAGACCTTCGACTTCCGCGGCTTCGACATCGGCCTGTTCAGCCCCGGTGCCGCCGTGTCCGCCGAGCACGCGCCGCGCGCCGCCGCTGCCGGCTGCGTGGTGATCGACAACACCAGCCATTTCCGCATGGAGCCTGATGTGCCGCTGGTGGTGCCGGAGGTGAACCCGCACGCGCTGGCTGGCTTCCGCAAGCGCAACATCATCGCCAATCCGAACTGTTCCACCATTCAAATGGTGGTCGCGCTGAAGCCGCTGCACGATCTGGCGCGAGTAAAGCGCGTCTCGGTCGCGACCTATCAGTCGGTTTCTGGGGCGGGAAAGGAAGCGATGGACGAGCTCTATGCCCAGACGAAAGGCGTGTTCGTCAACGACCCGGCCACGCCGCAGCAGTTTACCAAGCCCATCGCCTTCAACGTGATTCCGCACATCGACCGCTTCCTCGACGATGGCGCCACCAAGGAGGAGTGGAAGATGGCGGTGGAGACGAGGAAGATCCTCGACCCCGACATCGCGGTGATCGCCACCTGCGTGCGCGTTCCGGTGTTCGTCGGCCATGCCGAGGCGGTGCACGTTGAATTCGAGCGCCCAATCACGGTGGCGGAGGCGCGCGCGGCGCTGAAGCGCGCGCCCGGGGTGACGGTGGTCGATCGCCGCGAGGATGGCGGCTATGTCACGCCGGTGGAGGCAGCTGGCGAGGACGACGTCTTTGTCTCTCGCCTGCGCAAGGATCCGACCGTGCCGAACGGCCTCGCCTTCTGGTGTGTGGCAGACAATCTGCGCAAGGGCGCGGCTTTGAACGCGGTGCAGATCGCGGAGGCGCTGGTCGCTCAGGGCCTGCTCACGGGCGAAGCGGCGGCAACCAGCAATTGACGCGGTTTTGCCGCTACTCTGGCGGCGCAGCCTGCGCTTCCGTTTGTCATCCTTTAACCGGAGCGGTCGTTTCCTGGCGTCGAGGGTGGGCAGGGAGTGTCGCAGGCGGGGAGTGTCGGGTGACGCGCGCGCAGGGTTCACGACGGTTGGGCGGTGTCGGGTTGGCGGTTGCGGGCTTTATCCTGCTTGCCCTGCTGCCGACGGTCCTGCTTGCCTGGTGGTACGCCGGCGCCTCGCGCGAGGAGGTCGTCTCCCGCGCCGCTGAAAGGCTGGCGCAGGGGGCCCGGCTCGGCTCCGGACTTTATCATCAGATGCTGCTCGCGGTCGAACGCAGCCTCGCGCTGGAGCCGGCGATGGTTTCGCTTGCTTCGGTCGACCACGACAGCTGCAGTGCCTTGCTCCAGCGCGAGGTCGACTCCCACCCCTTCGTCATGAGTTCTCTCTTGGTCGGACGGGACGGGCGTGTGATCTGCGCGTCTTCGGGGCGCGGGCGCGGCGTTGATCTGTCGGATCGCCCCTATATCCAGAGGGCGCGCGAGCAGGACTCGCTCTCGGTCGGGGAGCCTGTGCTGGCGCGCACCAGCCCGATTCTCGTCCTGCCTGTGGCGCGGCGCCTCAGCCCGACCGCGGCTCTTCCGGGCCCCGGGGATGAGCCAGCGATCGTTGCAAGCGCCCTCGACCTCGACGGGCTCGCGCGACGTTTGGGTGAAATCGTCACTGACCCCTCATCGCTCGAGGACCCCGCGACTGGGGTTCTGGTCGTCGACCGTGACTATCGAATCGTCGCGGCGTGGCCTGATCACGCGCGCAAGGGCCAGACGATTGCCCTACGGCCCGAACGCGACGGTCGCGCCGCCATCTATGCCGTTCACGACGATGGCGGCCCGGAGCTGATCGTCGGCCTGAGCCAACTGCTCACGGGTGGCATTCGCCTCGTGCTCACCGAACGCTTGGCGGAGGTGACGAAGCCGGCAGACGCCCGCTTCCGCGACGTTCTTGCAGTGATGATGGGCGTTGTCCTGCTCGGCGCGGGAATGGCCGTGTTCGCCGCCCGCCGCATCGTCGTCCTGCCTCTGCTCGCCCTGGCGCGAGCGGCCGAGGAGGTGGAGGAGGGAGGGCGGCCGACCGCCCTGCCGCGCGGACCTCTGTTCGGCGAACTCGAGACTTTGCGCCGCGCCTTCAGCAGCATGGTGGAGGAGATCCTCCGCCGCGAGGCGTCTCTTTCCGAAGTCAACCGCCGGCTCGCCGACCTCGCCGAGCGCGATCCATTGACGGGTATTGCCAACCGCCGCGCCTTCGACGCTGCGCTCGCTCAGGCCTGGGAGCGCGGACGGGCAACCGGGGAACCGGTTGGCGTGCTGATCATCGATGTCGACCACTTCAAATGGTTCAATGACACCTACGGCCACCTGGAGGGGGATCGTTGCCTGGTCCGCGTCGCCACCGCCCTCGCGTCCGTGTCGCTGCGGCCCAACGACCTCGTTGCCCGGCTGGGCGGCGAGGAGTTCGCCATTCTCCTGCCAGGTGCTGATGCGGAAGGCGCTGGCAAGGTCGGTGAACGGGTGAGGGCCGCCGTGGCCGACCTGTTGATCCTGCACGAGCGGTCTCCGCACGGCATCGTTACCGTCTCGGTTGGGGCGGCGGCCGCAGTGCCAACGACCCTTGGTGACGCAAAGGCCCTGCTGGCCGCTGCCGATCGTGCCGCCTACGCCGCCAAGGCGGGAGGGCGGAATCGAGTCGTTGTCGACGGGAGGGTCACATCGCAGCCGGCGCGGCCAGCCGTGTTGGAGGCTCGCTGATGGCGTCGCCGCTCTCTCTACGGTGGGGCGTCGGCAGAAGGCAGAGCGTGTCGCAGATGGGGGAACGACGGGAGGCTGAAAAGGCGCTGCGGCAGGCGTTGGTGCGCGCCTGCCATCGGCTGGCGGAGCTCGGCCTCACCCATGGCAGTTCGGGCAACGTCTCGGTGCGGCGCGACGGTGGCCTGTTCATCACCGCCTCGGGTGCCTCGCTCTCCACCTTGGGCGAGGACGACGTGGTAGCAATGCGCCAGGACGGTTCTTGGCGCGGGGCGGCGCGGCCGTCGACGGAGTGGCGGTTGCATCGCGACCTCCTTGCAGCGCGGCCGGAAATCGCCGCCGTGGTGCATACGCATTCGACCTACGCCACCGCGCTCTCCTGTCTGCGCGCCCCGATCCCGCCGTTCCACTACATGATCGCGGTCGCCGGCGGGTCCGACATCCCCTGCGCCGAGTATGCGACTTTCGGGACGGAAGCGCTGTCGCAGGCGGCTTTGCGCGCGCTCGAGGGACGCATGGCCTGCCTGCTGGCCAATCACGGCGTGGTTGTGCTGGGAGGCGATCTCGACGAGGCGGTGGCGCGGGCTTACGAGGTTGAGATCCTGGCCAAACAATACGCGATCGTGCGCAGCATCGGCGCCCCGGTGCTCCTCGATGCGGAGGAAATGGACCGGGTTGCCCGACTTTTTGCCGGCTATGGCCGGCACCGCCGCGCCGAAGACGAGAGCGACGGTCGCTGAGAGGGAAGTCCCTGCGGCTGGGGTCTGCTGCCCCGTTCGCCCCCCAAGACTGCAGCGAATGCGGCCCGATCCGTGCCCGCGCCAAAGGGCCGCCTTGGTCTGCATCTCGCCGGTCTGCGCGTGCCGACCGACTCCATGCGCCTCGGGGTGGATCGCCGGCCGATCAACCGCGCGGCCGGTCTGCCCCGGGAGGCCTTGCCCCCGCCGGCCGTCCGGCATCAAAGCCGAGGAACCCGGCCTCCGGCACGGGCGTGCCACCATCGCCACGCCACAACGGCGCGGTCGGCGCAGTGGTGGCCGGCGCCAGCGGCACCGGAGGTGGCGCAGGCGGCGCCCGCCCACGCTCCGCCGTGGGAAGGGTGGGGCCGGCCTGGCGCTGCGCGCTGGGCTCGGGCGGCTTAGCGCGGGTTGGCGCGCGCCCGAGCGACATCAGGAAGAAGGCGATTTCCGTCTGACCGAGATCGAGCGCGAGATCGAGCGGCGTAAGCCCGAGCACGTTGCGCGCTTCGATGTTGGCGCCGGCGCCGACGGCGGCCCTCACCCCGTCGATGTCACCGAGATTGATCGCATCGAACAGCGCGTCGGTCGGATTGGCGGGTGCCCCGCGCGGCTCAGCCCTTGGCTGGGCGAAAGCGAAATCGACGGCCGCTATGAAGACGAGGACGGTTGCGGTCAGTCGCAGCACGGCGCGCATCGCACCATAGCCTTAGCGCCAAAGCCGCTGCCGGTCACTGCCCCTCGCGGCGCCACGCAGCGACGGCGGCACCGAGGATCAGCACCAGCGCAGCCCAAGGCGGCATCAGCGGCAGGTCAGACACGCCAGTGACGACGTGGTCGCGGTTCCGCCTGAGCCCGATCCAGCCGGGGCCGCGGGCGGGGCGATCGGCCCCCACGCGGCGCAGGTCGGGAACCTGGTCGGCGAGCCAGGCGACCGCCCCCCCCGACCGCTGCACCACGGCGGCTGCCGGTTCGGCGACCGCCCGCAGGTCCAGGAACTCGCGCGGGTTGCCGGCACCCACCGCGGCGAAGGCAAGCCGGGTGCCGTCGGTGATCCGCCACACCCCCGGCTGGTCGGCCAGCACTTCAGCCGCGGCCCGGCCGGGCGCCAGGGTCTCGAGGGCGAGGGTGCGTGTCTCACCTGAGGGCGCTGTCAGAGTGACGGCGGGCGGCGGCCCCTCGCCGAGGCTCCGGCGCTCGATCACGATCCGCTCGCCCTCGACCCGGGCGCGCAGGTCCTCCTCCTCTAGGTCCGGCTCCTTCATCAGCCAATGCGCTGCACGGCGAAGCACCTCGGCTTGCGGCCCCCCACCGTCGTGGTTCCGGCTCCACAGCCAGATCTGGTCGCTGAGCAGAAGGGCCACCCTGCCCTCGCCCATCCGGTCGGCGATCAGGAGCGGCTCGCCCGCCGGCCCCGTCATCAACACCTGCCCGCGTGGGGTGGCGACGTCGATGCGGCGGTACCAGCGCCCCCAGGCTGGCTCGGCATCGCCGGCGTTGGCCCCCGGCAGGGCAGCGGTGATCGGGTGACGGGCCCCGACCTCGCTGACACGCGCCCGGAACGGGGCCTCGATAATCCGTCCCGTCGGGCTTGCCGGCAGCACCTGGCCGAGCGGCGTGTTGAAGAGGGAGATGGGGCCGACATACTCGGGCCCGACCGAAAGCAACAGCCCGCCACCGCCGCGCACATACTCGGCAATGTTGCGCAGGTAGGAAGGCGGCAGGATGCCGCGATTGGCGAAGCGGTCGAAGATGATCAGGTCGAACTCCCGCAGCTTCGCCTGAAAGAGCTCCCGCACGGGGAAGGCGATCAGAGCGAGTTCCGAAAGCGGTGTCAGATCGTCCTTCTCCGGCGGGCGGAGGATGGTGAAGTGCACGAGGTCGACATTGGGGTCGGCCTTGAGTAGGCGACGCCACGTGCGCTGACCGGCATGGGGTTCGCCGGAAACGAGCAGCACCCTCAGCCGGTCCCGCACCCCGTTCACCGCCACCACGGCGCGGTTGTTCAAGAGCGACACCTCGCCTGGCAGGGCTTCGGCCTCGATCTCCAGCACGGTCTGGCCCGCGCGTTCGATCGGCAGGCGGATCGTGTGCGGCTCGCCGAGGCGGATCCGTGTTTGGCGCGGGGGCTCGCCGTCGCGGCGTTGCGTGATGGCCACAGTTTCTCCCCCGCCCGTGGTGCCAAGATCCTCGACCACGAGTCGGATCTCGACGCTGCGTCCGACGATGCCAAACGGGGGCGCTTCGAGGATGCGCACGCGGCGGTCGGTCTCGCCGCGCCGTCCGGTGAGCAGGAGGTGGAAGGGGGCGCCACCGGTGGCGCGGGCGATCGCCTCCGCCCCCTCAGGCGCGTCGTGGATCTGCCCGTCCGTGATGGCGATGGTGCCGGCAAGCCGCCCGCGCGGCACTTCGGCCAGAGCGCGCGCAAGCGCCTCGAACAGTCGCGTCCCGTTGGCGCCTGCCTCCGGCACCACTACGGTGCGGAGTTCGAGCGAATCGAGCGCGCGCGCCCTCTCCTCGATCGCGCGCCGGGCGGCATCCGTCAGTGCCATTCTCTCGCCCACACGCTGCGAGGCGGTCTGATCGATCAGCAGCACGGCAACGTCGGGCAGGGAACGACGCGTCTCCTGCACGAGCCGCGGGTTGGCGAGGGCAAGCAGAAGCACGAGGGCAGCGAAGGCGCGCAACCACGCGCCGCGCGCGCGACGCCACAGCGCGAGCCCCACCGCGAGGCTGGCGAGCGTCGCGAGGACGACAAAGAGCGGCGTCGGCAGCAGCGGGTCGAAGGCGATCGCGGCGAGGGTGCGCGTGCCGTCCATCGCGCTACTGCCCGAGACGCTCGAGAATGATCGGCACGTGCACCTGGTCGCCTTTGTAGTTTCCGGTGAGCGCGTACATCACGAGGTTCACGCCAAACCGGTAGGCGAGCAGGCGCTGCCGCGCCCCGCCCGGCATGGTGGCGTAGGGGTTGCGCCCGGCCTCATCCACCGCCCAGGCCGCCGCCCAATCATTCGCACCGATCACCACCGGGCTGACGCTGTCGTTCGCCCTGTCCTCGTGCCTCTGCACCCAGGTCTGCCCGCCGACATAGCGGCCGGGGAAATCGGACAGCAGGTAGAAGGCGCGGGTCAGCACATGGTCGGCAGGCACGGGGTGGAGTTCCGGGATGGCGAGCCCGCGCGTCAGCCGCTGCAGGGCGGCCGAGGCGCCGGCGTTCATCCCCCGCCCGAGGCCAGCGTCACGCGTGTCGAGGACGATGATGCCGCCATCGCGCATGAAGCCGTTTAGCGCCTCGATCGCGCGCTCGTCAGGCGGGGGCTGGTCGGACGTGATCGGCCAGTAGAGGAGCGGAAAGAAAGAGAGCTCGTCGAGCCCGGGCCGCACCCCCATCGGCTCGGCGAGATTGGTCGCGGTACGCCGATTGACGAAGTCGGTCAGGCCGATCAGGCCCGCGCGCGAGACGCGATCGACCTCCGGCGAGCCGGTGACGACGTAGGCGAGGCGTGGTTCCAGGGCGGCGCGCATCGGGTCGACTTGGGCCGAAGCGGGCGCGCCGGTAGCGAACAGCAACAGAGCGATGGCGGCCAGGGGGGCGGTGCGAACCGGGACGGGGGCGCGCCACAGGCCGCGCAGCCAGAGCGCAAGCAGCAGATCGAGGCTCAGTAGGACGAGTGCGGTGCTGAGCAGCCACGGGCGAAGATCCCGTGCGAGCGGGGTGTCGCCAAGCCGGCGCACCGAAGCGCCAGCGGGAAGGGGAAGAGGCGCGAGCCGTTCCAGCGTCGCCCCTAGATTGAGCGCCGCCCGCCCCGCCTCCGTGCCGTAGAAGCCAGGCGGATGGCGCGGTGAGGGGACGGTGGTGGCGATCGCTGCGGCAGCGAGCCCGGAAGCGAGCGGGGGCGGCGGGCCGAGGCGGCCAAAACCGTCCAGGGTCTCGAGCGGCGGCAACACGGCATCGCCCGCAGCGGCCACCCCGACCCCGAGCCGGATCAGCCGCTCCAGCATCGCGACGAACAGGCCCGACAGCGGGAGGTTCGACCAGTCGGTGTTGGCTGTGACATGAAAAAGAACGATCGCGCCGCGCCCGCGCCGTTCGCCGGTGACCAGAGGCGTGCCATCGACGAGCTTTGCCCAGGTCTTGCGCGAGAGATCGAGGGCGGGTTCCGCCAGCACCTGGCGCGTGATGTGCACATCGTCCGGCACGGCGAGGCCAGCGAAGGGGCTGTCCTCGGGAAAGGGGGCGAGGGAGGCGGGCTGCTGCCAGGACAGCGCCCCGCCGAGCTGGCGGTCGCCGGCGCGCAGCCGCACGGGGAGCAGTTCATCTGGGCGAGCGGCAGTGCGGGGGCCTGCGAAACGGATCAGGACGCCCCCTTGCTCAACCCAGCGCGAGAGCGCTGCCAGGTCGGTCGGGGTCAGTGTGTCGACATCGGCAAGCACGATCGCCGCGATCTCGCGCGCCAACAGATCGCGCACCGTGCCGCGCCGAAGTTCCGCCAACGGAGCGAGGGCGCGGTCGAGGTAGTAAAGCTCGCCGAGCAGGGGCTGATCCGCTCCCTCCGGCGCGCCCGCGATCAGCCCGACAGGGCGTCGGCGCCAGCGCTCATCGAGCAGAACAACCGCGCCGGCCGAAGCGACGTCCTCAAGGACAAGGGCGGCAAGGGCGTTGCGCTGTTCGGGTGGCAGCATGATCTCAGCTTCGGCGTCGCCCGCGCCGGCGGGGATCACGATCTCCACGCGCGCGAGGCTGCGCTGGTCGGCGGTGCGGGCGAGCACGGCCAAGCGGCGCTCCGTCGCCGCGGGGACGGCGGCGACCCGGGCGGTTATCCCTCCGGGGTCGGAGCGCGGCGCAAGCAGGGCCGGGGCGGGGGCGGAGGGCGCGACGACCGTGACGGGGCCGAGGGTGGCGAGGCGGGCAGCGAATTCACGCTCGCCCTCGGCCTCGCCGTGGGCAAGACCGTCTGCGATCCACAGCACTGAGGCCTCGGACAGCCCCGCCAGAGCGAGGGCGCGCGCCGCGGCGGCACGATCGGGCGCCCATGGCAGGGGACGAAGTGCTGCAACGCGCTCGCGCAGGTCGGCCGCCGGCATGACGGCGGTGACGGCTGGCGGGGCGGCCTGCGCCGAGGGCGTGGTGGTGAGAAGCGCGACGGCACGCCCAGCCCGCTCCGCCTCGCCGAGCGCGGCCTCGAGCGCGCCCGTGCGCGCCTCCCACTCCGGGCCCGAGGCCCAGCCGTCATCGAACACGACGAGGAGGGGGCCGGAGCCGGCGAGCGAGCGCCCCGAATCGAGCACCGGGCGGGCAAGACCGAGGATAACGCACGCCGCGGCGACCATGCGCAGCAGCAGGAGCCACCACGGCGTGCGCGCCGAGCTCTCCTCGCGCTGCTCCAGCCCGAAAAGCAGCCGCACCGCCGGAAACGCCTGCTGCTTCGGCGCCGGCGGCGTGACGCGCAGCAGCCAGATCAGCACCGGCAGCAGCGCAAGCGCCGCCAGCAGCCACGGGTAGGCGAAGCTGATGCCGGCGAGGACCTCGATCATCCGCGCCTCACTCTCATGCTGCCCTGCCGCGCAGCCGGTCCGGCGCCAGGGCGAGGTAGAGGCCCATCAG
This sequence comes from uncultured Elioraea sp., assembly GCA_937928775.1. Lineage (GTDB taxonomy): Bacteria > Pseudomonadota > Alphaproteobacteria > Acetobacterales > Acetobacteraceae > Elioraea. Next base: position 15,051 of record CALFVI010000040.1, read on the forward strand.
CGCCGCCTCAGGCGTATGGTCGGTGCGGTGCGTGGCGAAGGACCAGCCGGCTGCGGCGGCGATCGCCTTCAGCCCATCCTGATGGGCGGCAAGCCGCGCCTGGTAGTCGGAGCGGATGCCCTCGACCTTGCCAATCAGTGCTGCACCCTCGCGCGCGAGCCCCTCGAAGCGGACCCGGCCTCGGAACGGCAGCGCCTCCTCCGCCGGGTCAAGCACCTGCAAGAGATGCCCACGGACTGGGATGGCGGCGAGACGGCCGATCGCCGCCTGCACGTCGGCGAGCGGCGAGAGGAAGTCGCCGATCAGCACCACCCGGGCATGGGCGGGCAGCGGCGCGAGCGGGGGCAGAGCGGAGACCGAGCCGGCATCGCCGCGCCGCGCGACCGCCTGGGCGAGAAGCTCGATCATGGCCCGCCCCGACACGGGCCGCATGCCGAGCCCAAGCAGGGCAACCCTCTCGCCCCCGCGTAGCAAGAGCGAGGCAAGCGCGAGGAGAAGGAGTTCCGCCCGCTCCGCCTTCTCCGGCAGGCGCGGGCTCGAACGCCAGCGCATCCCGGCCGAGGCGTCGCGCCAGAGCCACACGCTCTGCGCCGCTTCCCACTCCGTCTCGCGCACAAAGGTGCGGTCGCTCTTTGCCGACTGCCGCCAGTCGATACGCGAGACCGGATCGCCGGCGAGGAAGGGTCGGAACTGCCAGAAACTGTCGCCCTGTCCGACCCGGCGCCGCCCATGCACGCCTTGCGCGACGGTGGCGGCGACCCGTTCCGCCGCGACGAGAAGAGGAGGGAGACGCGCGGCGAGCTGTTCGGCGCGCCGCGCTGAGGCGGCCGGCGCCTCGCGGTGTCTCATTCGATCAGGCTCGTCAGCTTCGCGATCACGTCGGCCAATCGCACGCCATCGGCACGGGCGGCGAAGTTCAGCGCCATGCGATGGCGCAGCACGGCAGGGGCAAGCGCGATTACGTCATCGACGGAGGGCGCGAAGCGGCCATCGAGCACGGCGCGGGCGCGGGTGGCGAGCATCAGCGCCTGCGCCGCCCGCGGCCCCGGCCCCCAGGCGAGATGGCGCTTCACCGCCTCGATCGGCGAGGTCTCGGGCCGGCCGGAGCGGACGACGGTGAGGATCGCCTCAACCACGCTCTCGCCCACGGGCATGCGCCGGATGGTGGTCTGCGCAGCGAGCAGCTCCTCAGCGCTCATCGCCTGCTGCGGGCGGATCGACGCCGCCCCCGTGGTGGCGAGCAGCATCGCCTTCTCCGCCTCGAGTTCGGGGTAGGAGACCTCGATCTCGAGCAAGAAGCGGTCAAGCTGGGCCTCGGGCAGAGGGTAGGTGCCCTCCTGCTCGATCGGGTTTTGGGTCGCAAGCACGTGAAACGGCCGGGGCAGGGGATATTCGACCCCGCCCACCGCCACTTTGAGCTCCTGCATCGCCTGCAGAAGTGCCGATTGCGTGCGCGGCGAGGCGCGGTTGATCTCGTCCGCCATCAGCAGCTGGCAGAAGATCGGCCCCGAGATGAAGCGGAAGCTACGCTTGCCTTCGGGTGTTTCGTCCAGCACCTCGGAGCCGAGAATGTCGGCCGGCATCAGGTCGGGCGTGAATTGCACGCGCTTCGCGGCAAGCCCGAGCACGGTGCCAAGCGTCTCGACGAGCTTGGTTTTGCCGAGGCCCGGCACGCCGACCAGCAGCACGTGCCCGCCTGAGAGCAGGGTGATCAAGGTCTGATCGATCACCTCCTGCTGGCCGAAGATCACCTGCCCGATCGCGCTGCGCACGCGCGCCATGCGCTCCGTCAGACGCTCGACCTCGACGATGAGGTCGCCCGCCTCCGCCTGAGGACGGTCGACGATGGCGGCAGCTTCGGACACGCGGTGTCTCCCTTCGCCTCTACACGGGCGCCTGTGATGTTACTTATATGGGGTTGTGTCGAAACCTCGCGGCTTTGAGGGTCACGCGGACGTGACGCGCGGCCGATGGCGAAGGGCGAGCGGGAAAAGGGCAGTGCTTCCGGGGTGTCTGCACTGATGCGACCGGCGCATGACCGGATCGAGCCGATTAGATCGGCGGACGGGGGCGACCGTTCGCCCATTCCCGGCCTGCGGCTCACCCCGCCTGCTGCGCGCAGCGAACGCGCGCCCCTCGTCTACGGCGACATCCCGATCCGCATCCGCCGCGACGGCACCTGGCTCTACGAAGGGAGCCCCATTCGACGCAAGGCGCTCGTCTGCCTGTTCGCCTCGTGCCTGACGCGGGAGGCTGACGGCTCCTACTGGCTGGTCACGCCAGCCGAGCGCGGGCGGATCGATGTCGACGATGCGCCGTTCGTTGCGGTCGAACTGTTCGTCGCGGGCGAAGGCGAACGCCAGGTCCTGTCCTTCCGCACCAATGTCGACGAGCTGATCGAGGCGGGGCCCGCGCACCCGGTCCGTGTGGCGCACGACCTCGTCACCTGTCTGCCCACGCCGTATCTGCGCGTGCGCGAAGGACGGGGGCGGTTTCCGATCGAGGCGCGAATCGAACGCGCTGTCTACTACGAGCTCGTCGCGCTCGCCGTGCCGGAGGTTGTGCATGGCGAGCGCGTGCTGGGCGTCTGGTCATGCGGCCGGTTCTTCCCGCTCGGCCAGGCGGAGGAGCCGTGACCCTGCATCCGATCGCAACACGGCTGCGCGCGGAGCCCGAGCGTTTGAGCCGCGCGCAGGCCATGCTCGGCCCTCCACCAGGGGCGGATCTTGGGGCGGATGGGCGATCGCTGCGCGAGGCGGCGGTGCTGTTGCCTATCATGTTGCACCCTGAGCCCACCATCCTGCTCACCGTGCGCACGGCAACCCTTTCCGCGCACGCGGGGCAGGTGAGCCTGCCCGGCGGGCGTATTGAGGCACACGACCCCTCGCCCGAACACGCTGCCCTGCGTGAGGCCGAGGAGGAGGTCGGGCTTCCGCGCGAGAGGGTCGAACTCATCGGTCGACTTCCGCGCGTCTTTACCGGGACGGGGTTTGAGGTGACTCCCATCGTTGCGCTTGTCCCGCCGATCGCGCCGCGGCCCAACCCGCGCGAGGTGGCGGAAGTGTTCGAACTGCCGCTTGCTCAGCTCACCGACCCGGCGCGTGGGCCTCGGCTCGAAAATGGCGCGGCCTACGGCAGCCGGCGTCCGCGCGTGTGGGTGGTGCCGCACGACCGCCACGTCATCTGGGGGGCGACGGCGGCGATTCTCGCCTCCTTCGCCAGTGTTCTGAGGGAGGTTTGAGCGGTTCCATGCGCGGTGTCATCCAGGGGGTGCTGCTGTTCCTCATCCCCTTCGTCGTCTATTTCGGCTGGCTGTTCCTGGTGCGCCGCGCGGCGGCGGCGAACAGCGAGGCTGAGCCCGCCATCGCTTGGCGCGACGTGCCGTGGGTGGTGCTGTCGTTCGTGGGCGTCGTGCTGGTCGCCGTCGGGCTGATGCTGTTCGCCGATTTGCGTGCGATGAAGCCGGGCGAGCCATACGCCCCGGCGCGGATCGAGGGCGGACGCATCGTGCCGGGTGGGCCTGCGCGCTAGCCGCCTTCAAAAGAAGGCGCGGAGACGAAACGTGAGCCGGGCGCGCGAGGCACGCGCGCCGAAGTCGCTGTCGCGTTCGCCCAAGTTCGCTTGCGTGCGCAGGCGAAGCTCGAGGTTGGTGAAGCCGCTGGAGGAGAGCTCCGGCTGCACGGTGGCCGAACCGTTCGCCGCGTCGATGATCGTGGTGACGGCGGGTGTGACGTAGAGGAGGCCCCAAGGCTCCTTGTGCGAGAGGCGGAGATAGAGGTCGTCGCGCAAGGGCTGCGGGCGCTGGGAGGCGCGGGCGAGTCGCCGCGCCACCTCGTCGCCCGGGGCGGGCGGCAGCCCCGACTCGAGACGATCCGCCGCGCGGTCGATCAGCGCCAGCGCATCGGCGAACTCCTGGGGGCGCAGCCCCGTGCCGTTGTGCAGGTATTCGAGGATCACCGTGGTGTCGGTGGGGGCCTGCCAGCGCAGGCCGATGAGCCCGGCGATGCCACCGGTGGTGATCCGCCCAACCCGGCCCGTGGTGGGATCGACCACCGGGCGCGGTTCCTCATCGGTCCAGGCCAGCTCTCTGTAGACCACGAGTTCGGGCAGCAGGTTCCGCCCCGCTCCGATGCCGAGGCGGTTGGACCGCGAATCGCCGGTGAAGGCGTAGAGGTCGAGATCGGTATCCGCGACCAGGGCGGTCAGGCGAAGGGCGGCGTTCAGCCCGCGATCGATGGCGAATTCCCGGTTCAAGGCCGGGGTGACAGGCAGAACGACGGCGGTCGCGCCGAACGTGCGCAGTGGGCGCGCGTCGGCGAGGCTGCGCGTGAGCTCGAGCGTGCCCATCCACTACCCTTCCCGCGCTGCGTCCGGGTCGGTCGGGTCGCGCGCGCGTTCGACGAAGCCGACGGGCTGGAAGGCATAGGATTTCGACCAGCGCAGCACGCGCTTGCCGAAAGCGACCGCATTGCCCGGCGTCCATTCGGCAAGCCCGTACGCCTCGTGGAGGAGCGCGTTGCCGCGCCCGATGTTGGTCGAATTCGCGAGGTCGCTCGCGGTGCCGGAGGCGACGAGGCGAAACGGGCCGTGGCGAAGCGTGCCGTTCAGGGTCAGGCCCGGCTCGAGGCGCAGCGATGTCGCAGGCTGCCCGCCGGGGCGGGCGAGGCGGCGGAAGGGCTTTCCGTGCGCCAGCGTGTCCAGTCCGACCTCAGTTCCGCGTAGCCGCCCCACTCGAAGGGCTTTTCCGCCACCTCCTCGATTGAGAAGGAGAAGCTTTCCTACGCCACCGCCCGGGTAGCGACGAGGACGAGGAGGGCGGCGGAGGCGCGCGGGATGGCGTCGAGGTCGCGAGCCCGCAACACAAACTCGCTCACCTCCGCTTCCGGGCTGCGCAGGATGGCGCGCGCATCGTCGATGTGGATATAGCCGTCGCGCCCGCCCGGGCCGGTGACACCGGCAATGACGGCGCGCACCTTCAGCGTGCGCCCATTCACCGACCCGTCGCGATTGGTCGCGATCAGCACCACGCTGTCGCCGACCTGCACGTTCAGCCCGCGCGCGAGCAGTTCGGGCACCAGGATCTCGCCACGCTCAAGCAGGCCCTCTCTGTTGCCGCGCAGGAAGCGGTCGGGCAAGGCCGGGGCGACACGCACCTCGCGCGCGGGGTCGATGCCCTTGACCCGGATGTTGGTCGTTTCGCTGAAATTGGAGAACATGGCGCCGAACTTCACGCTCGGCGCGACCGCGACGATTTCGGGAATGGATCCTGCCACCTCCTCCACCGTGCGCGCCTGGCGGGCGAACATGTTGAGGTGCAGGGGCAAGGTCTCGACCGCTGCCACGGAGCCGCGGCGATGCACCTGCAGGTGGCCGAGATAGGAATCGGTGATCTGGCCGATCATCATCGCCCGGAACGAGCCCGTGGCGGCGACGAACAGCAGCACCGCGACCAAACCGATCGCGACCAGCCCCCCTGTCAGCAGGCTGCGCCGCCAAAGCCGCGTCAGGTTGCGCGCGGCAAGCGCCATCGCCTTGAGCATGCGCCGCCTCCTGCGGGGCCTCGACGCGCACGGCGCCATCCTCGATGCGCAGGATCGTATCCACCGCGCCGAGGGTGCGCGGGTCGTGGGGTGGAGAAGAGGAAGGTGACCCCCTCCCCGTCGCGGATTCGGCGCATCAACGCGATCACGCGCTGCGCCGTCTCACCATCGAGGTTGGCGGTCGGTTCGTCAGCGAGCACGAGCTTCGCGCCTGTGGCCAGGGCGCGGGCGATTGCCACCCGCTGCTTCTGCCCGCCGGAGAGTTGGTCAGGCCGCTTGTCCGCTTGGTCCGTCATGTCCACCGCGGCGAGAAGCTCCGCCACCCGCGCCCGGCGCTTCTCCGCCGGCCAGGACTGCACCATGACGAGCGGGTAGGCGATGTTCTCTGCCTCCGTCAGCACGGGGATCAGGTTGAAGTCCTGGCACACGAAGCCGATTCGCTCGGCGCGGAAGCGGTCGGCCTCAGGGCGGGAAAGCCGGCCGATGTCCTCGCCCAGTACGGTCAAGCGCCCTTCCGAGGGGCGGTCGAGGGCACCGATCATGTTGAGACGCGAGGTCTTGCCAGACCCCGAAGGCCCAACGAGGGGGGCGAAGCGCCGGTTGGCAAGAGAAAAGGTGACGCCGCGCAGAGCCGTCACCTCCAACTCCCCCGCGCGATAGCGTTTCACGACGCCGTCGGCGACGATGGCCTCCGGGATGAGCCAGCCTTCCTTCCTTCGACGATGGGAAGGTGTCGGCGTGGCTGGCACGTTGGCAACGGGGAAGGCTCGACATGTCACACACCCTGCTCGGCGCCCGATGACCGACCCTCCTGCCTTCCGCATCGCCCCGCCTGAGTTCCTCACCGGCCCTGCGGTGGCACGCGTGCTCGAGGCGCTGCCCGAAGCGCGCGCGGTTGGGGGCTGCGTGCGCGACGCCATCGCCGGCCTGCCTGTGGCTGACATCGACCTCGCCACCCCGCGCCGGCCCGAAGCGGTGCTGCGTGTGCTCGCTGAGCGGGGGATCAAGGCCGTGCCGACAGGGCGCGATCACGGCACGGTGACGGCGGTGGTCGAAGGGAGGCCCATCGAGATCACCACGTTGCGGCGGGACGTCGCAACCGACGGGCGGCACGCGAAGGTCGCCTTCACCGAGGACTGGCGCGAGGATGCCGCCCGGCGTGACTTCACATTCAACGCGCTCTATCTCGATCGCGCCGGCAATGTGTGGGACTGGTTCGGCGGGCGGGAGGATCTCGCGCGCGGGCTGGTGCGCTTCATCGGCGATCCGCCGACCCGGCTGGCCGAGGACCACCTGAGGGCGCTGCGGTTCTTCCGCTTCCACGCCCGCTACGGCATGGGCGCGCCAGACCCCGCCGCGGTGGCGGCGATCGCTGCCGACGTGCCGAACCTCGCCACCCTCTCGGCCGAGCGGGTGTGGTCGGAGCTGAAACGGATCCTCGCCGCTCCCGACCCCTCAGCCGCGGTTCGGCTGATGCGGGAGACGGACGTGCTCGCCGCCGTGCTGCCCGAGGCCTCCGACCCCGAGCGCCTGGCGCGCCTCGCGTCGCTCGGCGCCCCGGCCGACCCGGTGCTTCGCCTTGCCGCCCTCGTCCCCGGCGCTGATGTCGCCCGGTTGGCCGAGCGGCTGCGGCTGTCAGGCGCCGAAGCCCGGCGGCTTGCCGCCCTCCTTGGCCCCGTCCCGCCTGCCGACCCGCCTGCGTTGCGCGTTATGCTTGCCGAAGCGGGGGCGGACACGCTCCTTGGCCGGGCCTGGCTCGCCGAGGCCGCCGGGCTGGCGGGGGATTGGGCGACAGTGCGCAGGTTCGCCGCCGCCACTCCGCGACCGAGGTTTCCGCTGCGGGGGGCGGATGTGCTCGCCTTGGGCATTCCGCCAGGACCCCGGGTGGGGGTGGTGCTGGCTGCGGTGGAACGGCGCTGGAAGGAGGCGGGGTGCCCGGACGACGGCGCCTTGCTCAGGCGTTGGCTTGCCGAGGCCGCCGCCACAGCCGCCTGAGTGCGAGGAACCCCGCATAGGCGACATCGGCGATGGGGCGGACGAGGGGGTGGCCGACCAGGCGTCCCAGCCGGCCGAGCCAGCCTCCCATCGATCCCCAGATCACGGCGAAGGCGGCCGCCCCCGCCACCACCCTCCCGTCGGGCAGGCGCACATGCATGCGGGCGAGGGCTTGGTCGCGATCGAGTCCGCCAAGCGCCGCCTCATCGCACGCGGCAACATCCACCCAGGCCACCCGCTCGCCCTCGGGACGCGTGCGCAGCCAGGCGACTTCGCGGGCGCAGACCGGGCAGGCGCCGTCGTAGAAGGCGATCGGCCGTTCCATGGTCTTGCGCACGGTCACGATATGGCGCTTGGCGGCGAGGAGCCAAGGGGCCGCCCTTGCACCGCCCCACCCCCCCTCCCACCTCGCCGCCATGGTCGGCGATCTCGTTTCGCTCGCGGTGTTCCTGTTCCTCTGCTTCGCCGCCGCCACCACGGGGGCGGTGTTCAAGCCGGGGGCGTGGTACGAGTCCCTGTCGAAACCATCCTGGACCCCGCCAGACTGGCTGTTCCCAGTCGCCTGGTCGGTGCTGTACGTGATGATCGCGGTCTCCGCCTGGCTCATCTGGCGGGCGGAGGGGCTTTCCGGTGCTGCTGTGCCGCTCGCCGTCTGGGGCGTGCAGCTGGCGCTGAATGCGGCTTGGAGCTGGATCTTCTTCGGCCTCAGGCGGATGGACCTCGCCTTCGCCGAGGTGGTCGGCCTCTGGCTCTCGATTGCCGCCTGCATTGTGCTGTTCGCGCCGATCTCGCTCACCGCCGCGGCCTTGCTGGCGCCCTATCTCGTGTGGGTGAGCTTCGCCGCCGCGCTCAACCTCGCGGTCTGGCAGCGCAACCGGCACGCGGTCGGCCGCACCGCCTAAGCCCCCCTCGCGCCGCGGCTTCGCCTCGGTGCTAGAAGCAAGGCGAATGAGACTCCGCTCTGGCCGACACTCCGCACCGGAACCGCGCCTTGCTGCCCTTGCCGGCCGGCTTTGGCGCGACCACGCACGCGGGGAGTGGCGGGCCCTCCTTCTCGTCCTCGCCCTAATGGCGGTGGTGTCGGGGGCGACCGGGCTCTATCCCCTTGTCATCGACTGGGCCTATCGGCTGTTCGAGGCGCGCGACGGGCACGTTGTCTGGCTGGTGCCGGCCGTCGCGGTCGCCGTCGTGCTGGTCAAGGCCGCTGCCCAGTACGCGCAGACTTTGGCCATGCAAGGGGTGGTGCTGCGCGTGATCCTCTCCCTGCAGGGTGCCATGTTCGACCGCCTGCTCGCGGCCGACCTCGCGCGGCTGCAGGCGGAACCGGCTGCCCGCCTTGCCTCGCGCTTCACGAACGACATGGCGGTGGTGCGCGAGGCCCTGGGCCGCGCCGTCTCTGGCGTGGTCGACGCTCTGACCGTCATTGCCCTTGTCGCCGCCATGCTCTGGCTCGATTGGGTGATGACTCTCACCGCCGCTCTCGCCATCCCGCTTGCGGTGATCCTGATCGAGCGCATCGGGCGGCGGATGCGCAAGGCCTCGAAGGCGCAGCAGGAGCAGGCTGGCGAGGTGACGGCGGTGCTGACGGAAAGCCTCGCCGGGGCCCGGCTGGTGAAGGCCTATGGGCTCGAGGGCGTGGAGCGCCGGCGCGCGGGAGAGGCCTTCCGCGCATGGTATGCGCGCCTGATGAAGGTGGTGCGCAACCGCGCCCGGGTCGATCCGCTGCTCGAGGCGATGGGGGGGGTGGCGGTGGCGGCGGTGATCGCCTTCGCCGGCTGGCGCATCGCCTCGGGGGCCGCCTCTGCCGGGCAGTTCACGGGCTTCGTCGCTGCCCTGTTGATCGCCGCCCGGCCCTTGCGCGCCCTCGGCACTCTGGCGGTCGCGCTGCAGGAGGGAGCAGCAGCGCTCGCGCGCGCCTTCGCCCTGATCGACGAACGCCCCGCCGTGGTCGATCGCCCTTCTGCCCGCGCGCTCGCCCCAGGCCCCGGCCGGATCGAGTTCCGCGGCGTTTCCTTCGCCTACGGCGATGACCGCCCCGCGCTCATGGGTATCGACCTCGTCATCGAACCCGGCACCACAGTCGCGCTCGTCGGGCCCTCAGGGGCCGGCAAGACCAGCTTGCTCAACCTCGTGCCCCGCTTCGCCGACCCCACGGCGGGGGCTGTGCTGATCGACGGGCAGGACCTGCGCGACGTCACCCTCGCCTCCTTGCGCGCTGCCATCGGCTTCGTCGGCCAGGACGTGGTGCTGTTCGACGACACGGTGGCGGCGAACATCCGTTTCGGCCGCCTGGATGCCACCGACGCGGAGGTCGAGCGCGCCGCCCGGCTCGCCGAGGCGCACGGTTTCATCACCGCCCTGCCGCAGGGCTATGCGACACGGGTCGGCGACCGCGGTCTCGCGCTCTCAGGCGGGCAGAGGCAGAGGATCGCGCTCGCTCGCGCGCTTCTCCGCGACCCCAGGATCCTCCTGCTTGACGAGGCGACGAGCGCGCTCGACGCCGAAACCGAGGCACGGATCCGCCAGGCCCTGGAACGCATCCGCCGCGGTCGCACCACGCTGATCGTGGCGCACCGTCTGTCCACCGTGCGCGAGGCCGACCGCATC
>CALFVI010000041.1 GCA_937928775.1 uncultured Elioraea sp.
CAGGATGAGCGGGTGAAGGTTGCCGTCACCGGCGTGGAAGACGTTCGCCACCATCAGGCCGTACTCGCGCGACAAGGCCTCGATCCGACGCATCGCCTCCGGCAGCTGGGCGGGAGGGATGGTGCCGTCCATGCACAGATAGTCCGGGCTGATGCGTCCGACCGCGCCGAAGGCGCCCTTGCGTCCTTTCCAGATCGCGGCACTCTCCTCGGCCGTGCGCGCGATCCGGACTGTCAGCGGATCGTGGCGCCGGCAGATCGTCTCCAGCCGGGCGAGGAGCGCGTCCTGCTCGGATGTGTCTCCTTCGACCTCGATGATCAGCAGCGCTTCCGCGTCCAGCGGATAGCCGGCGTGCGCGAAGTCTTCGCACGCCCTGATGCAGGGCTTGTCCATGAACTCGAGGGCGACGGGGATGATGCCGGAGCCGATAATGTCGGCGACTGCGGCGGCGGCGACGTCCGTGGCGCGGAAGCCGACCAGCATGGCGCGCGCGCCTTCGCTTGCACGCAGAATGCGCAACGTCGCTTCGGTGATGATGCCGAGCTGCCCCTCAGAGCCGCAGACCAGCCCGAGCCAATCGTAGCCCGGCGTGTCGAGATGGCCGCCGCCGAGTGCGACGACCTCACCGTCCGGCGTGACGAGGGTGACGCCGAGCAGGTTGTTCGCCGTCACCCCGTATTTCAGGCAATGCGCTCCGCCGGCATTCATCGCGATGTTGCCGGCGATCATGCACGCGATTTGGCTTGATGGATCAGGAGCGTAAAAGAACCCCTCGCCTTCCACGGCGCGCGTGACAGCGAGGTTGGTGACGCCTGCCTCGACCCGGATCAGACGGTCTTCGAGGCTCACCTCAAGGATTCGATTGAGGCGGGAGACCCCGATCACCACCGCGTCCTCCAGAGGCAGTGCCCCACCAGAGAGGCTGGTGCCGGCGGCACGGGGCACCACGCGGATGCCGTGGCGCGTGCAGTAGCGGAGGAGGGCAGCCACCTGATCCGTCGAGTCCGGCAGGCAGACCGCAAGCGGCAGGCGCTTGTAGGCGGTGAAACCATCCGTCTCGTACGCCTTCAGACGCACAGGTTCGGCGATGACGGCAGCACGACCGATGAGGCGCTGGAGGTCGGCGATGACAGAGTCGCGCCGCGCGAGCACGGACGGGTCGGGCGAAGGCAGGGCGATCATCGTCTCCTCCCACAACAGGGTAACACATTGGATGAGCCACGTACTGCGGCAAGACGTGCGGCTTGGCCAGGGTGGCGGCCTGAAGGATTTCTTCACCCCAATGCGCCAGGATCGGGTTCATGAGCTGTGGTGGGCGTTTGCCGTCACTTCGCAGGCGATCGATCAGCCCGGTCTCGGGTCTCGATGCGTCGCGAAGGCGGTTCGACCGGGCCGGCACGCCTCCGGCGCGGTTGCGTCACCCCAGGACAATCTCCGTGCTGGGTGCCGTCCTGTTCGTCGCGATCGTGGCGGCGACTTTCCTCGCGCCGGCCGGAGGCGCCGTGGCCACCGTGGCGGCTGGCGAAAAGTGGGCATGCGACGGCCCCGTCGCCCGGCGGCACGTTCTGGGTGACGTCGTGCTGCCGCTGGATGGTGCGCCGATCGCGGTGTTGCACGCCCGTTCAGGGCCGGTTCTGATCGACACCACCGTCACCAACCCCTTCCCGGAGAGCCAGCGCGTGGTGGTCGCGGTCTGGTTTCCGTATCTCGCCTCGGTCACTCTGGTCGCTGGCGATGGAGCGCCAAGGCGGGCCGGCAGCCTCCACCCCGCAGGGTCAGGAGGCGTTCTGTCCCCGGTCCCGGCCTTCCTGGTCACGCTGGGCGGCGGGGAAAGCCGCCCTCTGTCCTTGTGCCTCGAACACTCGGGCGTGTTGATCGCTCCGGTGGTCGTCTTGCCAGAAAAGCGGTTCGCCACCCGCGTGCTCCGCGACCTGGTGCTGGCCGGGCTCTGCCTCGGCATCGTCTTGGCGGCGGTGCTGCACGCCTTTGCCTCGTGGGTGCTGATTGGTGGTCGGCTGTTCGCCCGCATCCTGGCGTTCGCGTTGGTCTCGGGCCTCGCCGTTCTGGTCGCGACGGGGCTCGGCAAGACTCTGCTCTGGCCAAGCATTCCCTTCCGCGCCTCAGATGCGTTCGCCGTGCTGCAGGGCCTCGGCCTCGCGGCTGCGGGCTTCCTTCTCAAGGCCGTTCTGCTGCGGCCGGGAGGGAGGGGGCTTGTTGGGCGGCTGCTCGACGCCGTCTCTGCCGCCGCCCTCGCCTCCTCGCTCGGCGCCGTGCTCGACGGTCGGATTGCCCTGGTCTTCACCCTCTTTTCGGCCGTCATCGGCCCGGTCCTGGTGATCGGGCTGCTTGCCTCTCTCGCGGTCAGGCGCACGCCCTATGCCCGCGCCGCTCTGGTCGGCTGGGGCAGCGGTCAGCTCGCGACACTCCACATGGCGCTTCGGCTGTTCGACGTCACACCCTACCACCCGCTCAATCATCACCTCGTACCCGTGGCCATCACGCTGGTGGTTGCGGCCTTCGCCGTCATCGCGGCCGAAATCGCGGCGGAAAGCCGCAGCGAGTCCCTGAGGGACCCGCTCACCGGGCTCGCCAATCGGCGCTGGTTCGACGAACGCCTCGCCGAGGAAATAGCCAAGGCGGAGCGAACGGGCGCTCCTCTCTCGATCGCCCTGGTCGATCTCGATCACTTCAAAGCGATCAACGACCGTTTCGGCCACGCCGCGGGAGACGAGGTGCTGCGCCAGTTCGCGGCGGTTGCGCGCAAACGGCTTCGCCGCGGCGACTGGCCTTGCCGGACCGGCGGGGAGGAATTCGCCCTGCTGCTTCCTGGCACGTCTGAGGAGGAAGCATGTCGCATTGTCGACCGTTTGCGCCAGGACGTGGTGCTGACGGCCTTCGCCCCCCTGCGCACACGGGCGGTGACGATCAGCGGTGGCGTCGCTTGCTGGCGCCGAGGGGAAACCGCCGCCGAACTGCTCAAGCGCGCGGACGATGCGCTCTACGCCGCTAAGCAGAACGGCAGGAACAGGATCGTGTCGGCCGAGCGGATGGCGAGCCCAGCGCAGAGCGGACCGACCAAATCGGCGGCCTCAGGGCTCGCTTCCGCTTGCCCTTTGCCCGGCTCGCCGGTCGAAACCATTCAGCCCTGACGGGTCTTCATCCGAGGGTTTTTCTTGTTGATGACGTAGACACGGCCCTTGCGGCGCACGAGCCGGTTGTTCTTGTCGCGCGCTTTGGCCGACTTTAGAGAGTTGCGAATTCGCATTGCGGCGTCCTTACAATTTGGCTGCGGCGCATAGAGTGTCCAAGGCAGCCTGTCAACCGAGTGGGGGCGCCGCGCGCGGCGGATAGGGCACCCCTCAGCGCCGAATCGCGTGCCAGCGCACCAGACGAAGGTGCCCGGCGCGCATGAGATTGAGCCGGCGAAGACAGCGCTCCGCCTCCTCGACAATCCTGGCGGCATAGGCCGGCGCTGGGCGATCGCGCGCGAGCTCCTGCACGAACGACTGCCATGCGCTGAGAGTCTGTCTCATGTGGCGGCCGGTGATGTCTTCCACGATGCGCACATCGAGGCCCTGGCGAGTCATGAGCGCGGTCAGCGCCCTTTCCCCGGCGAGATGTGGTTCTGCGCCCTCACACACAGCCCAGGCGGAAAAGGCCGCCGATGCATGCGGCGTGACGTCGCCCAGCACGAGATCGGTCAGCACGAGCTGGCCGGACGCTCTCACTCCGTCCACGAGCGCGGCGATCAGCCTTGTCTTGTCGGCATGCCGCCACAGCGCCTCCAAGGCGAGGGCGTGGTGGAAGTAATTCTGGCGGATGGCGGGCGCGGTCGGATCGAGGGGGCGGATCTCGGCCTTGCGTTCGATCTTCAGTTTGGCGGAGAGGGCGGCGCCGAGGGCAGCGAGGTCACCATCGCACTCGTAACCTGTGACGTAGCAGCCCCATTCCGCGGCGAGCGCGCGAGCGGCCCCGCCGAGCCCCGCACCGAGCTGTAACACCGAATGGCTGCCATTGAGGCCGAGCGGCTTAGCAAGCGCGAGCACTTCCGCCGGCCCGCCAGGGCCGAGGAACCCCTCGCCCCAAAGCCCGGCGAGCACACGAAGCTTCGTCTCCGGCCAGCGGGGCTGGGGCGCCTCCACCGCAACCGGGGCGGCATAGCCTGGGGCTGGTGACCGATCTGCTTTTCGCGCGAGCGATGCGGCCTCCGGCAGGGGGGCAAAGAGAGCGGGGGCAGACGGGACATTCTGACGCTGCCGCGCCTCACTGCGGCCGAACCATGTCCTGACGGACGCCATCGCCTTGAACATCCCGACCCTTCTTAGCGCTGCGTATGGCAGAGGGAGATTGGCAAGCCGTTAACGTGGCCACGGTCGACCCAGCAGCGGGCCTAGCACGGTTACCGCACGCTGCCTCCGGGCCAGAGCACCACGCGCAGCGTCTGAATGATGATCAGGACGTCGAACAGCACGGAGAAATTCTTCACGTAGAACAGGTCGTAGGACAGTTTCGATCGCGCGTCGTCGAGCGACGCGCCGTAGGGGTAGTTGATCTGGGCCCAGCCGGTGAGGCCGGCGCGCACCAGGTGCCGCTCGTTGTAGAGTGGAAGCTGTGCTGCCAGCTCCTTCACGAACTCAGGCCGTTCTGGCCTGGGCCCCACAAACGACATGTCGCCCTTGAGGATGTTGATCAGCTGCGGAAGTTCGTCGATGCGTACCCGACGCAGAAAGCGGCCGATCGAAGTCACCCTCGGGTCACCCTTCTGCGCCCAGACCGCCCCCGTTCGCTCTGCATCTTGACGCATCGTGCGCAGCTTCAGGATGCTGAACACGCGCCCGCCTTTGGTCACCCGGGCCTGGCGGTAGAGGATCGGGCCGCCATCCTCGAGTTTGATCGCAATCGCAGCACCGGCGAGCAAAGGCAGGGTGAGGAACAGAAGGATCGTACTGACCAGAATGTCGAGCGTGCGCTTGAGAAACAGGTCGATGGCCGTGAACGTGAAGCCATCGGCGTAGAGAAGCCAGGAATAGTCAAGCCGCTTCAAATCGACCCGGCCAATCTCCTTCTCCAGGAAGCGCTGAAACTCGTAGACCGGGTATCCACTGGTGCGACAGGCGAGCAACGCCTCCATTGGCATCCCGCGACGCTCATCCGGGGCAACCACCACCTGGTCGGCGTCGATTTCGCGGGCGATGGCGACGAAGCCATTGTCGGTGGTCACAACCCGCGCCTCGGGGTCCTTCTCCAGTCGAGCGTCGACCTGACCAAGAGCGGGATGGTGGGCGAAGGTGAGTTCCATGCCGACCGCCTTCCCCTCGCGTCTGAGCAGGAAGGCGAGTTCCCATGCCCGCTCACCAGCACCGATGACGAGGACCCGGCGACGAAAGGCACCGCGATCGATGAGCGCGAACATCAAGACCCGCGCCGCCCACCCAACCAGCGTAAAGAGAATCAAGCCAGCGGCGAACAGCGTGGCCGACCCTTCGGCCGCGAATGGGGGCGGAAGAAACGCTGCCGGAGGGGTGGCGAACAAGGCACCGAGCCCGGCGGCGATCGGCACCCGGCCGAGCGAACGCCGTGTTTCCAACAGTGCCTCGCGGCGATAGAGCCCGCTTGCGGAAGCGAACAGGAAATAGGAGGCGACGAACAGCACGAGCGGCAGCCAGCCAGCTCGCCGCGCCGGCGGCAACGCGCTCAGCGCAAGATCGGCAACCAGCGGCCAGGCAAGGGCGAGCAGGCCAAGCTCGAGCAGGAAGAGCGCCGTCCCCGCAGACAGCAGCCTCAGATTGCGTACGATCATGCGCATGGCTTGTAACCGCGGGAAGGATGAATATGGGTTGAAAGCCCGCTGCGTGCGGCAGGTCACTCCGCCGCTCGACGAGGCTCGGCTGCCTTCAGCCACCCGTCGCGAGTCTGCGGCAGACGCATCCCCAAAACGTGCCCAGCGACAAGATTGCGGAGAATTTGCGCCGTGCCGCCGGCAATGGTGAACATGCGGGCATCGCGCACATGCCTCTCCATCGGGTTGGCGCGCGCGTAGCCTGCGGCGCCCCAAATCTGCAGCGCGTCGTTGGTCACTTTCACTGCCGTCTCAGCGGCAAGGATCTTCGCCTGCGCGGCAAGCACCGGATCCGGGAAGCCGGCGGGGCCAGCGGAGCGCGCGGCCCGCCAGACCATTAGCCGTGCCGCCTCGATCGCCACCGCCATGTCGGCCAGCAGCCACTGCAGGCCCTGGAACTCGGCGATCGGCCGACCGAACTGCTCGCGCCGCTTCGCGTAGGCCACGGCACGGTCGAAAGCGGCCCGAGCAATGCCGACCGCCACCGTCGCCGCCCCGACGCGCTGCGCATTATAGGCGTCCATCAGGGCTGCGAATCCTCTGCCGAAGCCTCCCGGAGCGCGCAGCACCATCGAGTCGGGGACCGCGAGGTCGCGGAACTCGAGCACGGTCTCCGGGATGCCACGCACGCCCATCGCGAATTGCCGTTCGCCGACGATGAGGCCGGGTGGATCGTCCTCGCCGCGGCGGACGACGATGAAGCCGCCGATGCCTTGATCAGCCCCGTTCTCGATGGCGCGGGCGAAGATCAGATGCAGGCGAGACACGCCACCACCGGTGATCCAGTGCTTGCGACCGTTCAGGATCCACCAGTCCCCTCGCCTCTCCGCCCGCGTTGTCATCGCGGTCGCGGCCGAGCCAGCCTCGGGTTCGGTGATGCAGATGGCCGGTTTGTCGCCGTGTGCCAGGACTTGCTCCGCCGCGAGGCGCTTCTGCTCTTCCGTGCCGTAGGCCATGATCGCGCCGATCGCGCCCATGTTGGCCTCGACCGTGATCCGGCCGGCGGCAGCGCAGGCCGCGGCCATCTCCTCGATCACCAGCACGGCGTCGAAATAGGATGCCCCCTGTCCGCCCCATGCGACCGGAATGGTCATGCCGAGGAAACCTGCGGCCTTGAGGTCCGCAACATGGTCCCAAGGGTAGGCTTCCGTCGCATCGACCCGGGCGGCGCGCGGCGCGATGCTCCCTTCGGCAAGCGCGCGGGCCCGGGCCTGCAAGGCTGCCTCAGCCGGCGTTAGGTCGTTCGGCATCTACGCCTCTCCCCATGCTCTCGCATGCGAAGACCTCTATCGCGCCGCTTACCCGGGAGCGAGCCGTTCCTCGATTGCGCGTCGCGTCTCAACCGAAAGCCCGGTCAGCGCCGCGAACCGGTCAAGCCAGGCGCGCTCCGCCGGCGACACCTCGCCGACGGCAAGCACGCAGGCGGCGTAGATCTGGGCCGCGAGCACAGGGTCGGTGACCTCGCGGGCGATCGCCTCGACGGACGCGGGGCTGTTGAACTCACGCAGCACCAGCTCGCGCGCCTCCGTCTCGAGGTCGCACTGGTCAAGCTGGGTAGCGATGGCGGAACGCTCGGCCGGGTCGAGGGACCCATCCGCCCGCGCGGCCGAAATCATGGCGCGGATAACGAGCAGGGCCTCGCGGTCCTCGGCACCGACGGGATCGGCGGCCGGAGGAGGCGGAGCGGCCGCGCCGGAGAGCCATGGGTTGGTGCGCGTCGCGGGATCGGGGACCTTCGTGGCAGGCGGGGGGCTGGGGGGCGGCGGGGATGGGCGAGGCAGGGGGCCCGGTCCGGTCGGGGTGGTCTGCCCCGCTTTCGCGAGCGCTTCTACGGCGAGCCCAGCGAGCGCGGCCAGCGCCGAGGCCGCGCGACGAGAGCCGCCGATGCGCACGTCGATCAGGGGGGCGGGGCTACGACGGCGCGCCGTCCGCCGCCGCGGCGGGGTGAGAGCGCCGCCGAGCAGGGTGCCGAGCAACCGGTTGGCATCCATGGGCCTGCCTCCGTTCGAGCGACTTCGTGCCCAGAGAGTTGCCGCCCGATATGCGGGGAAGCAACCGCTGCCGGTCGGGCACAGGCTGGTTAAGGCTTCCTTCAGAGGGGTCCGGCAGGATCCCCCGGAGGCTTGAGATGGGAAACGCGCACGGGCACAGAATGGCCGACGTTGCCGAGCAAAGGGACCAGGCCCGGAGCGGGACGGCGGGGCGCGAGCGTCTTGCGGCGTTCGCCTTTGCCGCGGCCGACCTGCTTCTCGAAGTGGATGCAGCCGGCGTGATTACGTTCGCTGCCGGGGCCTTCCCCTCCCGCTTTGGCTGCAGGCCGGAAGAGGCCGTAGGAAGGCCGGTCTCACGGTTCATCGCGGCCGAGGACCATCTCGCTCTGGAGGCGGGGCTTTCCGCCCTCACTATGCGCGGACGGCTCCGGCCGATCGTTCTCCACCTCGCCGATCCTGCCCGGTCGGCAGCCAGTTGCGCCGGCCTCGCGCTCGAGGACAGTCCAGGGCGCTACTGTCTCGTCCTCGGCGCGGTCCCGCTGGCGCCCCCGCGCTCCGCCGGCAGCGAGGCAGAGGGCGGTTTTCTGCGCATGGCCGAGGCCCGCCTTCGCGCCAATGGACGAGAGGCGCCACGGATTGCGCTGTTCGAGGTGGAGGGGCTGGTCGAGGCCACCGCCATGCTGGGCCGCGAGGCGCGCGAGGCGCTGCTCGATTCGATCAGTCGCACCCTCAGCGAACAGGTGCCGGGAGGGGCCGCGGCCGAGTTCGGTGCCGGCCGTTGGGCCCTGCTGCATGCTGGCCAGGCGAATACGGCTGCGGTGGCCCGTGCCGTCGAAGATACGGTGCGCAACCGTGCGCCCGTCGCCGCTGCACCCCGGGTGAGTGGCTCCGATCTCGTACTGGCCGCACCTGGTTTCTCGACGGCGCAGCAGGTGCGGGCGCTCAGGCTTGCGCTCGACGCCTTCGCCGCCGGGGGCAGAAAAGCCCTCGATTCTGCGGGCTTCGCCGCCGGCCTGGGGGGCTTTCTGCGCACGCTCTCCGACCGCGCCGAGGGCTTGCGCGCCCGCATCCGCCGTCGCGGTTTCCGCCTGCTGTTCCAACCCGTTGTCGACTTGGCCACGCGCCGCATCCACCATTTCGAGGCGCTGATCCGCCCTGCGGCGACAGGCGACGCACCAGCGGAGAGGGCGCAGACCTTCGTCACGCTGGTCGAAGCGGCGGGGCTGTCGGCGGAGCTCGATCTCGCTGTGGCAGCCGTGGCGCGCGACAGTGTCACCGCCGCGCGCGCCTCCTTGGTTGCGGTGAATCTCTCCGCCCTCTCCCTCAACGATGCCTCCTTCCGCTCCTCGCTTGAGGAGACGCTCGATGCGGTACCGGACCTTCAGCATCGGCTGATGTTCGAAATCGCCGAACCTGTCGAGATCACCGATGCCGAGACGCTTCGCGTCGCGGTCCAGCCGCTGCGCGCGCGGGGGTTCCAAATCGTGCTCGACGATGTCGGGGCGGCAGCTGCCAGTCTGCGTTGCCTCAGCGCGGCCACTTTCGATTTCGTCAAGATCGACGGCGCGCTGATCCGCTCCGCCGTCAGCGCCGAGCGCGAACGCGACGTGCTTGCCCAGACGATCGAGCTGTGCCGCGAGGCGGGTGCGGCGGTGATCGCCGAGCGCATCGAGACCGAGGAGGAGGCGAAGCTCGTGCAGGACCTCGGCGCCACGCACGGTCAGGGCAACCTGTTCGGTCGCCCTGGCCACCTGCCGGGGCTGGTCGCGCGCTGATCGCCCAGTCGCGCCCAACCCCGGCCTCTCACGACGTCTTTGCCGGGTTCGCGGTGATGGCGCTCGGGGGATTGGGTTGGCGTGATGGCCTTTCGGCAGCGCCAGTGCCGCAGCGCGGCCGACGGTCTGTGCTGCCGCACAGCTTGAGGCATTGCTGCCGAGATGGGCTTGTGCGCGGTTCAGCAGGCGGCGCAGTCCGCGACCCTGGCGTCAGAGAACGCAAACTCGGCCTTGACCGATTGGCCAGCCGCGCCGGCAAGATCGCGCTGGCCGACAAAGATGCGATCAGGCCCTCCCGCCGCGGCCGAGAGACTTCGCAGCCCTGTGGCTGAGCTCTCCGCCGCCAGCGGACGAAGCGGTTGGAAAGAGTCTTGTGCAGCGCGTGGCCTTGCTGCGCATCCCGCCCGCTCGGGCCGCTCCCGACCACGCGGATGACGCCCGCCGCTCGTTGGCGGCGATCATTCCTCCCTTGGGTGCCGCGCGAGAGCCGCAAGGACGGCCAGCTTCCCGCCTCTGCCGCGGCGCGCGCCGCACCGAGACGGAAATCACATCCCCTGATCGCCCCCGTTCAGGCCACTCCCGCCCGCGTCGTCATGCATAGTCATGCGGCCGCGGGGCATCGCTGTCAGGCCATGTTCACCATGATCGTCTTCTTGTGCATGAAGTGCTCGAGCATCGCCTCGAGCGAGGCTTCCTTGCCAAGCCCCGAACTCTTCACCCCGCCATACGAGATGTTCGCCTGCACCACCAGGTTCTGGTTGATCTGCACGATCCCGGCCTCAAGCGCGTGCGCCATCCTCAGACCGACGCGCAAGTCGTTCGTCCACACTGACGCCGACAGCCCGTACTCGGAGGCATTCGCCTCTGCGAGCACCGCCTCCCAGTCGCGGAAGGGGAACAGGCACGTCACGGGGCCGAAGATCTCCTCCCGCACCAAGCGGCTCTCGCGCGTCAGCCCCGTGAAGATGTGCGGCTGGATGAAGAGGCCCTTCTGCAACGCCGGATCGTCAGGCAGGCGCGAGCACACGCGCGCTACAGCCCCCGGAGTGGCCTTCCCTTCCTCGATGTAGCCGCGCACCTTGTCGAACTGCGCGGGGCTGATGATCGTTCCGATATCGGTCCGCTCATCTAGCGGGTCGCCCATTACCATCGCATCCACCTTCGCCGCCAGGGCTTCCGCGAAGGCATCAAAAATCCGTTCGTGCACGTAAATGCGCGATGCTGCCGTGCAGCTCTGCCCCTGGCGGGTGAAGCGCATCGAGGTGATCGCACCCGTCACCGCCTT
>CALFVI010000042.1 GCA_937928775.1 uncultured Elioraea sp.
ATCAGGCGGCGGGAGCAGGCCCTGGCGTACTCCTTGGCCGAAAACCGCAACGCCGACATTACCGACTACCTTCGCCGGCTCGAAGCGGGAGTAGAGCGGTATCGACAGCTTATCGGCACCCTCCGCAGCCAGGTCTCTGGCGGAGAGTTCGCCTCGTTGGTTAATCGCGTCGAAAAAACGGCCGAAACCTATCTCGCTGGCGTCAAGCAGAGCATCGCTGTGGCTGGACGAAGAGAGGCGAATGAGGTCATTGCTGCCGTTACTGCCAATAGGCGGGCCATTCGGGAGATTGATGACCTGATCGCGGAGCTGACCCGCCTTGCTGAGGAAAAGAAAAAAGAGGCCTTAACGACGGCAGAGACAGCTTACGGTCAGCAAGAGATGCAGGTCATCGCGATCGTCGCCCTCTCGCTGCTGGCGTCGGCAGGCTTAGCGTGGCTGATCGGCGCGCGCGGCATTGCCCGCCCCATCGCCGAGTCCGTTGCCCGCCTCCGCTCTCTCACCGATGGCGACACGTCTTCGCCCATCCCAGGGGTTGGGCGGAAGGACGAGGTCGGCGACCTAGCCTCAGCGATGGAAATCTTCCGCAATAAGCTGATCGCAGAGCGCGAACGTGAGGCACGCGACCGCGCCGAAGCGGAAGCCAAGGCTGCGCGCGCAGCGAAGATGGCCCAAGCCACCGACCGCTTCGAACGCGAGGCTGGCAGCGTGGTGAAGGCCGTCGCCTCTGCCTCGACCGAACTTGAAGCCACCGCCTCAGGTCTCGCTGCGGGAGCGCAGGAGACGTCGCGTCAAGCTTCCGCCGTCGCTGCCGCAGCCGAACAGGCCTCGGCCAATGTGCAGATGGTCGCCGCTGCCGCGGAGGAACTCGCGGCATCCATTCGCGAGATCAGCCGCCAAGTGACGGAGAGCACGCGCATGGCGCAGGATGCGGTGGCGGAGGCCGGGCGCACGAACGCCACCGTGGAAAGCCTCGCTGCTGCGGCGCAGAGGATTGGCGATGTGGTGCGACTGATCAACGACATCGCCGGGCAAACCAACCTCTTGGCGCTCAACGCCACCATCGAAGCCGCGCGCGCGGGCGAAGCAGGCAAAGGGTTCGCCGTGGTCGCTTCGGAGGTGAAGAATCTCGCGAGCCAGACTGCAAAGGCGACCGAGGAAATCGCCGCCCAAATCGATTCCGTGCAAAGCGAAGTAGCCAAGGTGGTGGAGGCGATTCGGGCTATCAGTGGCACTATCGATAAAATCAGCACGGTCTCGGCTTCCATCGCCGCCGCGGTAGAGGAACAAGGGGCAGCAACCAGCGAGATCGCGCGCAACGTGCAGCAGGCAGCGCAGGGCACCGGGGTGGTGTCGGCCAATATCGGCTCGGTGCAGCAGGTGGCGCACAGCGCCGGAGCTGATGCCGCCCAAGTGCAAAAGGCCGCGCAGGAACTGAGCCGCAATGCCGAGGAGCTGCGACGCCAGGTCGAAGCCTTCCTCGCCGAGGTGAAAGTGGCCTAAGCCCGGGCGCAAGCGCCCTCCCCCTCTCCCGCCTGCAGGGGCCGCGTCGGCGACGGCGCGGCCCCTTTCCGTCAGCGCCCAGCCGGATCTAGGCTGCGCCCGCTGCAACTCCGGGAGGACGCCAATGCTGAACCCGACCGCACCTCTGCCGCTGAAGGACCCCTCGCTGTTCCGGCAGGCCTGTCTCGTCGACGGCAAGTGGGTAGAGGCGACCTTTGGCAGGACCCTCCCCGTGCACAACCCGGCAACCGGTGAGGTGCTCGGCAGCGTGCCGGCGTTCGGCCCGACCGAAACGCGTGTCGCCATTGAGGCTGCGCATCGCGCGTTCCCCGCCTGGCGAGCGCTGACGGCGAAGGAGCGGGCCGGCATCCTCCGCCGTCTTTACGAGCTGATGCTCGCCAACGCCGACGACCTCGCCCTGATCATGACTTCCGAACAGGGCAAGCCGCTTGCCGAGGCGAAGGGCGAGGTGCTGTATGCCGCTGCCTTCGTCGAGTGGTTCGCCGAGGAAAGCAAGCGCGCCTACGGTGAGATGATCCCGACCACTTCCAAGGGGCGGCGCATTCTGGTCATGAAAGAGCCGGTTGGCGTATTCGCGGCCATCACGCCGTGGAACTTCCCCGCTGCGATGATCACCCGCAAATGCGCGCCCGGGCTTGCCGTCGGCTGCACTGGTGTGGTCCGCCCCGCCTCGCAGACGCCCTTCACAGCACTCGCCATAGGCGTGCTTGCTGAACGCGCAGGCGTCCCCCCCGGCGTGCTCAACATTGTCACTGGCCCTGCCGGCGAAGTGGGTGCCGAACTAACTGCCAACCCTCTCGTGCGCAAAGTGTCCTTCACCGGCTCGACGGAGGTGGGCAAAGTGATCCTCGCCCAGTGCGCCTCCACGGTGAAGCGTGTCAGCATGGAGCTCGGCGGGAACGCACCCTTCATCGTGTTTGACGATGCCAATTTGGACGCCGCGGTCAGCGGAGCCCTAGCCTCCAAATACCGCAACACCGGCCAGACCTGCGTCTGCGCCAATCGCATCCTGGTCCAGGAGGGGGTGTATGAGGCCTTCGCTTCGAAATTCGTCGAAGCCGTGCGGGCAATGAAAGTGGGTCCCGGCACCGAGCCCGACGTCGTGCAAGGGCCTCTCATCAATGAGGAGGCGGTGCGCAAGGTGGAGGAGCACATTGCCGATGCGGTCGCACAAGGTGCGCGCGTGCTCACAGGCGGCAAGCGTCATGCCTTGGGCAGAACGTTCTTCGAACCCACAGTCTTGGCTGACGTGCCGCCCTCGGCACGCATTTTCCACGAAGAGACCTTCGGCCCTGTCGCGCCTCTGTTCAAATTCGCGACTGAGGAGGAGGCGATTCGGCTCGCCAACGACACGCCCTACGGGCTCGCCGCCTATTTCTACGCTCGCGATGTCGGCCGTATCATGCGCGTGGCAGAGGCACTCGAGTACGGCATTATCGGCGTCAACGAGGGCATCATCTCCACCGAAGTGGCCCCTTTTGGCGGCTACAAGGAGAGTGGGCTCGGCCGCGAGGGTGCGCATCATGGCCTTGAGGAGTATCTTGAGGTGAAATACGTCGCTCTGGGTGGCCTTGGCACCTGAGGCGGTAGGGACGCGGCGGAAGCGCAGCAAGGAGCTGCGAGGAGCGTGGACTTCGATCTGTTCGTGATTGGCGCTGGCTCGGCTGGCGTGCGCTGTGCGCGCGTGAGTGCCGGTTATGGCGCGCGCGTCGCCATCGCTGAGGCCCGCCACTGGGGCGGTACCTGCGTCAATGTCGGCTGCGTGCCAAAGAAGATCATGGTGCAGGCAGCTGAGTACTGCGGCGCTTTCGAGGACGCGCGCGCCTTCGGCTGGGACGTCGACGTCCGCGGCCACAACTGGGCAGTGCTGAAGGCGCGTCGCGACGCCGAGGTGTCTCGCCTATCCGGGCTCTACCGCCACCTGCTCGAGGGCGCCGGCGTCACTCTGTTCGAGGGCCACGCTACACTCATTGACGCGCACACGGTTGCGATCGGCGAGAGGCGAGCCACGGCCCGGTATATTGTCATCGCCACGGGCGCGGAGTCTGTCCGTCCGTCCATTCCAGGGGCAGAGCACTGCCTGCTATCCGACGACCTGTTTCTTCTGTCCGCAAAGCCCAACCGCGCCGTCGTGCTGGGCGGTGGCTATATCGCCTGCGAATTCGCCTCCCTGCTGAATGGCCTAGGGACGGAGGTGCATCAACTCTACCGCGGACCGCTGTTTCTGCGGGGCTTTGACCGTGACATTCGCGAGGCCCTCGCCGAAGAGTTGCGAGCTGACGGGATCGATCTCCGCTTCGATGCCGACGCGGAGCGGATCGAGCGCACGCGCGAGGGATTCCTTGTGGTTTCCTCCGATGGGCGCGCGATCGAGGCAGATGCCGTGTTTGCCGCGATCGGCCGCCGGCCCAAGGTGGCCGCGCTCGGACTCGAGCGCGTCGGCGTCAGCACGGACGCGAAAGGAGCGATCCTCGTCAACGAGGCGATGCAGACGTCCGTCCCCTCCATCTACGCGCTCGGCGACGTAACAGATCGGCTCAACCTCACACCCGTCGCCACCGCTCAGGGCCACGCGCTCGCTGACACGCTGTTCGGCGGCCGCCCGCGCCGCGTGAGCCTGGAAAATGTTCCGACCGCGGTCTTCACCACTCCCCCAATCGGCTCAGTGGGGCTTACTGAGGAGGAGGCGAGCAACCGGGGGCCGGTTGACGTCTACCTCGCTCGCTTCCGCCCGCTCCGCCACACCATGACGGGGCGAAAGCGGCGCACCTTGATCAAACTGGTGGTCGAACGCGCAAGCGGGCGCGTGTTGGGAGCCCACATGCTAGGCGAGGACGCGCCTGAGATCATCCAAGGGATCGCCATCGCCCTCGTCATGGGCGCGACCAAGGCCGATTTTGACCGCACGATCGGCGTGCATCCGACTGCGGCGGAGGAGTTCGTCACTCTGCGCACCCTAAGACCGGAACCGCTGGCCGACGCAGCGGATTAGGCCCATTTCCAGTGTGCGGTAGCGTTCTGCGGCAGGCTGTGGTTAATGTTCACCCGCAACATGTGACTGTTTTGAGGACATCGTCATGTCGGCGCCATGGAGCCCGCAATCTTGGCGAACAAAGCCGGTGACACAGTTACCGGAGTACGCGGATCAGGCTGAGCTTGCCGCCGTGCTGGAGCGGATCAAGCGTTATCCCCCGCTGGTCTTCGCCGGCGAAGCCCGTCGACTGAAGGCGGCGCTTGCTGCAGTGGCGGAAGGCCGCGGCTTTGTCCTGCAGGGCGGCGACTGCGCCGAGGCCTTCTCTGAACTTACGGCCAACGTCATCCGCGACAGTTTCCGCGTGCTCTTACAGATGGCGGTCGTGCTGACCTTTGGCGGCCAGGTTCCGGTGGTGAAGATCGGCCGCATGGCGGGGCAGTTCGCCAAGCCGCGCAGTGCAGATACCGAGACGATCGGCGGCGTGTCGCTTCCGGTCTATCGCGGCGACAACATCAATGGAGCCGAGTTTACCGCCGAGGCGCGAAGGCCTGACCCTGCGCGCATGGAGCGCGGCTATTTCCACGCCGCCGCCACGCTCAACCTGTTGCGCGCTTTCGCCCAAGGCGGCTACGCCGATCTGCACGAGGTGCATCGATGGAACCTGGGTTTTGTCGAACGGAGCCCGGCCGCCGAGCGCTACCGTGACCTCGCCGATCGTCTCGATCAGACACTCGCCTTTATGGCCGCCTGCGGTCTCACCTCCGACACTGCGCCGCAGATCCGCGAGACCGACTTTTACGTCTCGCACGAAGCGCTGTTGCTACCTTTTGAGGAAGCTATGACGCGCATCGATTCGACCTCGGGCGACTGGTATTGCACCTCCGCTCACCTTCTCTGGATCGGCGAACGCACCCGGCAGCCCGATCATGCCCACGTCGAGTTCTTGCGTGGTGTACGGAACCCGCTCGGTATCAAGTGCGGGCCCTCCATGCAGCCCGATGACGTGCTTCGCCTGCTCGACATCCTCAACCCACAAAACGAGCCCGGGCGCATCGCGCTGATCTCACGGATGGGAGCTGAGACGATCAAGACTCGCCTGCCTCCTCTCGTGCGCGCAGTTGCGCGCGAAGGGCGCAAGGTTGTGTGGCTGACCGACCCGATGCATGGCAATACCGTGAAGGCGGCAAATGGGTATAAGACGCGCCGCTTCGAGGATATCCTCTCTGAGGTCAGAAGCTTCTTCGACGTGCATCAGGCGGAAGGGACCTGGCCTGGCGGCGTACACGTGGAGATGACAGGACAGGATGTGACGGAATGCCTTGGCGGCGCACGCCCGGTGACCGAAGCGTCGCTTGCCGCCCGTTATCATACCTTCTGCGACCCGCGGCTGAACGCAGAACAGGCGCTTGAACTCGCCTTCCTGGTGGCCGACGAACTGCGCCGGCGGCGCAGCGCCGAGATTGGTCGACGTGTCGCTGTGCATTAGGTCCGCAGCGATCGTGCACGCCGTCGCGCACCCTCCGGCAGAGGAGATCTCTCGCCACACCGATTCATACTTCACGCGCACGCGCCGGATCGTTGAACGCTTCGGCGACTGCACCGTGACTTACGCGGTGTTCATGCGCCGCCCCGTCATTTCGGCGTTGCGCATCGCGATCGAATGGCTGCGCGCGATGCGCGGCGATTCGGTGATCATCGAGGTGATGCATCCGGAAGGTATGGTTGTCGGCGCCGGCGACCCCCTCCTCTACATCACCGGCTCGTTCGCTGAACTCGCTGAACTCGAGACCATGCTGCTGCAGAAGATTGGACCGACCTGTGTTGCAGCATGGAACGCTTGGGCAATGTGCCTTGAGCTTCCCCACGTTCCGTTTCTGGCCATGGATGCGCGCCACTGCGCCGGCAGCGAAATGGCGGAGATGATGGCCTATGCAGCCTCGGTCGGGTCCCGCGCGGCGCAAGTGCAGGGAGCGAAGGGGTTCATCGGCAACACGAACGATGCGACCGCGCACTGGTTTGGTAACAATCGCGGCTTTGGCACCATGCCGCATGCGCTGATCGGCTACGCTGGCTCCACGGTGCGTGCAGCCGAAATGTTCAGGGAGACCTTTCCCGAGGATGATTTGACGGTGCTCGTTGATTATTTCGGCATGGAGGTGACGGATGCGATCGCCGTTGCCCGACGCTTTCCCGAACTTGCCGTCGAGGGCCGCCTTGCCGTACGGCTCGATACGCACGGCGGGCGCTACATGGAGGGGCTCGATCCGCCCTCCTCTTACGCGGTGCTCGAACGCCACGCGCCGCACGCGATCCGCCGCTATCGCTCAGAGACCGAACTGAAATGGCTCGTCGGCACCGGAGTTTCTGCAGCCGCGATCTGGCGCATGCGCGAAGCACTCGACGAGGCGGGGTTTCCGCGCGTGCGCATCGTCGGGTCCTCCGGCTTCTCGGTCGAGAAGTGCCGAGTGATGGCTGACGCCAAGGCCCCTCTCGACCTCGTCGGTACCGGCTCCTTCCTGCCCGAGATCTGGAGCGAGACCTATGCAACGGCTGACATCATCGCCTATGATGGGGTACCCCGAGTTAAGATCGGACGAGAGTTCCTGTTCCGGAAGAACGGCGCACGCACTCCGTGATCCAAGCACTATTCGCGCCGGCGGCTGAAGAGGCCCAGGAGCGTCGCCTCGGCTTTATTCTCGCCACCGGGGTAGTCGTCATCTGGACGGGCTTTATCTTAGCCAGCCGCGCCGGTGCAAAGGGGGTACTCACGTCGTGGGACCTGGCTGCATTGCGCTTCGCCGTCTCCTTCGTTGCTCTAATACCGGCCGCCCTGCTGGGGACGTTGCGCAGAGTCCCGTTGCTGCGCGTCGCTGCCCTGACCGCCAGCGCGGGCTACGGCTTCGCACTGCTTGCCTACGCCGCCTTTGAGCTCGCACCGGCCGCGCACGGCGCGGTTCTGTTACCTGGAGCACTCCCCTTCATCACCGCTCTTCTTGCCTTCCTTTGGCTGCGAGAGCCGATCTCGTACCAACGGCGACGCTCGCTTGCGCTGATTGCAAGCGGCATTGTTCTGCTGGCAGGGGTTGGCTTTTTCGACACGCCCGGTGCCTGGCGCGGCGACCTCCTGTTCCTTCTCGCCACCTCTTCCTGGGCTGGGTTCACCATCCTAGTGCGGTGTTGGAGGATCAACGCCCTGCAGGCCACCACCTCGATCGCCATCGGCTGCGCGCCGCTCTATCTTCCGCTGTGGTGGTTCGCACTCCCCTCCACCATCCACCTCGCGTCCTGGGGCGAGATCCTGTTCCAAGGAGCGTATCAAGGCGTGTTGGCCATGGCCTTTGCATCGCTGCTCTATAACCGCGCCTTGATCGCGCTCGGCCCAGTGCGGCTCTCGTTGTTCACCTCGGTGGTGCCGGCGCTTACCGCCGTGGCGGCCTGGCCATTGCTCGGGGAGCCGCTGGGATTGAGTGGAGTGCTCGGTGTACTCGCCGTTACTGCGGGCATGATACTCGGCGTGCGTGGCAGCAGCGTTGACGCTTCCCTGCCCCGCCCCTAGCGTCGCGGCTTATGATGAAACGGCTCAAGCTGGCGCTGGCTCAGCTCGATCCTCACTTGGGCGCGATCACGGCGAACGCTGAAAAGATCCTCGCCGCGCGCATGCGCGCTGCCGCCGAGGGGGCCGATCTCGTTGTGACGCCGGAACTCTCTATTTCAGGCTACCCGCCCGATGATCTCGTGCTGAAGCCCGCTTTCCTCGACGCCTGTCGCGACGCAGTCGATCGTCTCGCCGTGCTGACCGGAGATGGTGGCCCTGCTCTCGTCGTTGGCGCCCCCTGGCGCGAGGGGGATAAGCTCTTCAATGCAGCTTTGGTGCTCGACGCTGGGCGAGTTCTTGCTATGCGCGCCAAGCACGAGCTGCCGAACTACGGCGTGTTCGATGACAAGCGCCACTTCGTGCCCGGTCCCGCCCCCGGGCCTGTCTCCTTTCGCGGCTTCCGCCTCGGCCTGATGATCTGCGAGGACTGGTGGCTGCCCGACGTATGCGAGACCCTCTGTGAGAGCGGGGCGGAGCTTCTCGTCTCCATCAACGCCTCGCCTTACGAGGCCGGCAAGCAGGACCGTCGCCTCTCGCTGGCGGTCAGCCGTGTCGTCGAGAACGGTCTCGGCTTCGTCTTCCTCAACCAGGTCGGCGGACAGGACGAGCTCGTCTTCGACGGCGCATCCTTCGTCTTGGATCCGGACCGTTGCCTGCGCGTTCGGCTGCGCGCGCTAGAGGAGGATTTTCTGGTCGCCGAATGGCGGCGGGAGGGAGATCGCCTTGTCTGCGCGACGTCGCACATCGCGCCCGAGGATGGACGCGAGGAGAGCATCTGGCGCGCGATGATGCTGGGGCTTTCCGACTACGTCGCCAAGAACGGCTTTCCAGGCGTCGTCCTTGGCCTCTCGGGTGGCATCGACAGCGCGGTCACCGCTGCCGTCGCGGTCGATGCGCTGGGGGCAGATCGGGTCCGGGCGGTCATGCTTCCCTCGCCCTACACCTCGCGTGAGAGCTTGGAGGACGCCCGGGCTTGCGCGCGCAGCTTGGGTGTACGCTACCACGAGATCCCCATCACCGAGGCGGTGGACACCTTCTATCGCATCCTCGCCCCGGTGTTCGGCAACTGCCCCCCCGACATCACGGAGGAAAACATACAGTCCCGAACGCGCGGCCTGATCCTGATGGCGATCTCCAACAAGTTGGGCGACATGCTGCTGAGCACGGGGAACAAGAGCGAGATGTCGGTCGGCTACGCGACCCTCTACGGCGACATGTGCGGGGGCTTCTCGGTGCTAAAGGACGTCTACAAAAGCACCGTCTTCGCGCTCGCCCGTTTTCGCAACGAAGCCCTGCCGCGTGGAGCGAAGGGCCCCGTCGGCCCTGTGATACCAGAGCGAGTGATCATCAAACCACCATCAGCCGAACTGAGGCCAAATCAGACTGACCAGGACACGCTGCCACCCTATGATCAGCTTGATTCGATCTTGCAAGGACTAGTCGAGGGCGAACAGTCCGTTGATGCGCTGGTGGCGCAGGGGCACGACCGCGACACGGTGCTGCGCGTCTGGCGCATGCTCGATCGCGCCGAATACAAGCGTCGCCAGGCGCCGCCCGGGGTGAAGATCACATCCCGCGCCTTCGGACGCGACCGTCGCTACCCCATCACCAATGGTTTCACGGCACTCGTGCGATGATGGTTTCGCTCTTCGCTCCAGCTGGCGGTTGGGTGGTCCGTATCGTCGACCTCTCAGGCGGAATCGAGATTGAGGGTGAGGAGGTTCATGGCTTCGCCACCCTCATGCACGCTAATGCTTTTGCGCGCGCTTACGTGCGGGACAGCGTGGAGCGCTGTCGTTTACCGGGCGCGAGTCCTCGCGATGTCGCGGCCGCATGGCACGCTTTTGGTGAGGACGCCGAGGTGATCGGTGCCGGTGACCTCGGCTGGTTCTCTGCTTTGGAACTTGCCTTGTTCGCCGCCAATCCAGTGCCGCCTGGGAGCGCAGAACGGGACTGGCGAAGCCTCGACCCGCGCCGCTTCGCTGACGCAGATGACTGATCGCGCCATCGGCGTGCGCGTCCGTTTCGCTCCCTCGCCAACTGGCGACCTGCACATTGGCAATGCCCGTATCGCGCTCATCAACTGGCTTTTCGCGCGCCAAGCAGGCGGATTATTTCTGCTTCGGCTGGACGACACCGACGCCGCACGGTCGCGCGCCGAATACGCCGACGCCATCGAAAAGGATTTGCGCTGGCTCGGTCTCGATTGGGACGCGGGGCCAATCCGTCAGAGCGACCGTCTCGCGCGCTACGCTGAGGCGGCCGAGGCGCTGAAGACCGCGGGGCGCCTCTATCCCTGCTGGGAAAGCGAGGAGGAACTGGCGGCGAAGCGTAAGCAGCGCCTGGCCCGCGGCCTCGCCCCCGTTTATGACCGCGCCGCGCTTGCCCTTACTGAGGAGCAGCGCGGCCGCGCCTTCGCCTCTGGCAAGCCACCGTACTGGCGCTTTCGCCTTTCCGACGGCGAGATCGCGTGGGAAGACCTTGTCCTCGGCCGGCGAATAGTGAAGCTCACAGCCATCTCCGACCCGGTTCTCATTCGCGCCGATGGCACCCCCCTCTATACCTTCGCCTCGGCGGTCGACGATCTCGATTTCGGCGTCAGCCACATCATCCGGGGGGAGGATCATGTCACCAACACGGGCGTGCAGCTTGACATCCTCGCCGCTCTCGGCGCTGACATCTCTGCCTTCCGCTTCGCCCACCTGCCCCTTCTGGTCGACGCGACAGGCGAGCCGCTTTCCAAGCGCCTTGGCTCACTGTCCTTGCGCGCGCTGCGGGCCGATGGGGTGATGCCAGAGGCGCTGGCAGGCTATCTCGCCCGCCTCGGCACGCCAGACGAGGCCGTTCCTGGCCTGCCGCATGAACTCGTTGCCGGTTTCGACCTCGGTCGCTTCGGTCACAGCCCGCCGCGCTTCGACATCCGCCAGCTCCTTGCCCTCAACCGTCGAGTGCTGCAGACGACGCCGTTTGCATCCTTGCGAGACCGCCTGCCCGAAGGCGCAACGGAGGCGTTTTGGCATGCCGTGCGTGGCAATCTCGACCTGCTGTCCGAGGCGCGCACCTGGTGGGAGGTCGTCACCGGCCGTATCGTCCCGCCGCCGCTTCTCGAGGAGGCCGCGTTTCTCCGCGCAGCACTCGACACACTGCCGCCAGAACCTTGGGATGAGACTACAGCAAAGGCCTGGGCGCAAAGGCTGAGTGCAGCGACGGGCCGGAGAGGCCGTGCGCTCTGGCGCCCCCTCCGCCTTGCCCTTACCGGCGAGGAACACGGGCCCGACATGGCAGCTTTGCTTCCCCTCATGGGCCGTAATCGCGTAACATCCCGACTGCAATGCGCTCTTGGCCAAACACCGTGATCTGTCGACGCTCGATCTGATCCCTCCCGTTCTACGGCCAGCGTTACAGACTGGTCACGACCGCAGCGATCGAGGAATGCACAGATGACGGACTTGGTTCTGTACAACTCTGCAACTCGCAGGAAAGAGCGGTTTCGCCCGCTCGATCCCGGGAATGTTCGGCTGTATGTGTGCGGCCCGACCGTCTACGACCGGGCTCATATTGGCAATGCCCGCCCAGTCGTTGTGTTCGATGTTTTGGTGCGAATTCTGCGCCGCCTGTTTCCCCGCGTCACCTATGTCCGCAACATTACGGACATCGACGACAAGATCATGGCAGCTGCGCGGGCGCGCAGCGAAACGATCGAGCAGGTGACCGAGCGAACAACGCGCTGGTTTCATGAGGACATGGCCGCCCTGAGCGCCTTGCCACCCGACATTGAACCACGCGCTACAGAAACGATCGCTGAGATAATCGCGCTGATCGAGCGCCTGATCGCCTCTGGCCATGCCTATGAGGCGGAGGGGCATGTGCTGTTTCACGTGCCATCGTTTGCGCGCTACGGCGCACTATCAAATCGTTCGCCTAAAGAAATGGAGGCTGGAGCGCGGGTCGAGGTCGCGCCCTATAAACGGTCACCCTACGACTTCGTGCTGTGGAAACCCTCCACCGGCGACCAGCCCGGCTGGGCGAGCCCGTGGGGACGCGGCCGCCCTGGCTGGCACATCGAGTGCAGCGCCATGTCCTGGCGTCATCTGGGGACCGACTTCGACATACATGGCGGCGGGATCGACCTGATCTTCCCCCACCACGAGAACGAGATAGCCCAGTCGCTGTGTGCCTTTCCAGGCTCGGGTTTTGCGAGGTTTTGGGTTCACAACGGCATGCTTCTCGTCAACGGCGAGAAAATGTCGAAGTCACTCGGCAACTTCGTCACGGTAGCTGAGATCCTGAAGCAAGGCGACTGGGCCGGTGAGGCCTTCCGCCTTCTGCTGCTCAAGACGCATTACCGAATGCCGCTCGACTACACTGAGGCGGGTCTTGCAGAGGCGCGGCGAGAGCTCGACCGGCTCTACCGTGCTCTCGAGCGCTCGGGTGACCCGGCGGCAGGGCGCGAAGTCCCGCAGGCCGTGCTTGCGTGCCTGCTCGACGATCTGAATACGCCAGCAGCACTCGCCGCCATGCACGTCCTCGCTGACCGCGCCCTCGCCGGCGAACGCGACGCAGGCGCTGAGCTCCGCGCTGCCGCTGACCTCATGGGCCTTCTCCCCCGCTCGGCAGCCGCCTGGTTCCGCGGCGGTATTGACAGCAACGAGATTGAGGCGGCGATCGCGCGCCGCCTCGCCGCCCGCCGCGCACGCGACTTCGCCACGGCCGACGCGATCCGTTCCGAACTCGCGGCAAAAGGCATCGTGCTCGAGGACACGCCCGCGGGGACAACATGGAGACGCGCGTCATGACAACGAGAATCCACCTCTACGACTGCACGTTGCGCGATGGGCAGCAAATGCAGGGTGTGGATTGGGGGGTGGCGGATAAGATCGCGATCGCGCGCGCTCTCGACGCGTTCGGCATTGACACCATCGAGGGCGGCTGGCCTGGGGCCAATCCGATTGACGATGCGTTCTTTGCTTGTCCTCCCCCCTTGCGTGACGCGCGCCTTGCCGCTTTTGGCATGACACGACGGGCTGGGCGTTCCGCTGCCAACGACCCCGGCCTAGCTGCTGTCTTTTCGGCCCGTACCCCCGTCGTCACCCTCGTCGGCAAGACTTGGGACTACCATGCCGAGGTGGCACTCGGCACGACGCTCGAGGAGAATCTCGCGATGATTGCCGAGAGTGTCGCGGAAGCGAAGCGCCACGCCGAGACGGTGATATTCGACGCCGAGCACTTCTTCGATGGCTTCAAGCGAAACCGCGGCTACGCGCTCGCCGCCATCCGCGCCGCGCACGAGGCCGGAGCGGACTGGATCGTGCTCTGCGATACAAATGGCGGAACGCTGCCGCATGAGGTGGATGAGATCGTGCGCGAGGTGACTCCGCTCGTCCCCGGCGAGGGTCTTGGCTTCCACGGCCACGACGACACCGGCAACGGGGTGGCAAACAGCCTCGCCGCCGTGCGCGCCGGCTGCCGCATGGTACAGGGCACGATCAACGGCATCGGCGAACGCTGTGGCAACGCCAATCTTATCTCGATCATCCCCACCTTAATGCTGAAGATGGGCTACGCGACGGGGGTGAGTGAGGAGCAGCTGAGGGGCCTTACCAAGCTGTCCCGCTTGATCGATGAGCGGCTCAATCGCGCGCCGGCGCGTGGCGCACCTTACGTCGGTGAATCCGCTTTCGCCCACAAGGGCGGGCTTCATGTCTCAGCGGTGGCGCGCGATCCTGCCACCTACGAGCACATCGCGCCCGAGCGTGTCGGCAACCACCGGGTCATCGTTGTCTCAGACCAGGCGGGCCGATCCAACATTCTTGCCCGACTCCGCGAAGTCGGGATCGAAATCGACCCTGAGGATGCGCGGGTGAAGCGCATTCTCGATGAAGTGAAAGCGCGCGAGTTTGCTGGTTACGCGTATGATGCGGCGGAGGCCTCGTTCGAGCTCCTTGCTCGGCGCCTTCTTGGCAACGTGCCCGAGTATTTCCGACTCGAATCGTTCCGTACGCTAGTGGAACGTCGCCATGAAAACGAGGAGCCCCTCTCCGAGGCGACGCTCAAGCTTGTTGTCAAAGGTGAGCGGGTGCTTACGGTAGCGGAAGGGAACGGGCCCGTGAACGCGCTTGATGCAGCGCTGCGCAAGGCACTTGAACCGCACTACCCGGAGGTGAGGGCGCTCAGGCTCGTCGACTACAAGGTGCGCATCCTTACCCCGGACCAGGCAACCGCTGCCACCACGCGGGTGATGATCGAATCGGAAGGCCCCGATCAGGCGCGCTGGAGCACGGTCGGCGTGTCGGGCAACGTCATCGAAGCCTCCTTCGGGGCGCTTGCCGACGCCATCACCTACCTCCTCCTGCGCGAGGGAGTCGCCGCCTAAGCAGAGGGGCAACCCCCCCTCTCTGCTTACGCTTGACGATCCCATCCTCTGGGATAGGATGCGTCTGATGTCACACGGCTCTCAGGCGGGCGGCATCCGCCACGCCAGCCACACCGAAATCGTCAAGCGTCTTCGTCGCGCCGAAGGCCACCTGCGGGCCGTGGTCGGCATGATCGAAACGGGCCGCCCCTGTCTCGAGCTCGCCCAGCAGCTGCATGCGATCGAACGCGCGATTGGCAACGCCAAGCGCGAACTCATCCAAGACCACATCGACCACTGCCTCGACCGCGCGATCGAGGAGGGCAAGGCGGAAGCGGCACTCGCCGAGTTTCGCGCGCTGACCAGGTTCCTCTGATGAGGCAGCGAGAGGAGGGCGCACGATGGACGGCGGCATCCTTTCGGCACTTGCGGCGGGCGGGGCGGCACCCTGGCTGTGGCTTCCGGCCGCCTTCGCCCTCGGCGCCCTGCACGCCCTCGAACCGGGGCATGCGAAGTCGATGATGGCGGGCTTCGTCATCGCAACGCGCGGCACGCCGATGCAAGGCGTGGTGCTTGGCCTCTCCGCCGCCGTCGCGCATTCCCTGGTCGTCTGGTGGCTTGTGCTCGCGGCCTTCGCTGTCGGGCTCGATCGCGTTCCTTCGGCCTGGCTGCCCTGGCTCTCGCTGGTTAGCGGCGTGGTGGTCCTTGCGGTCGCCGCCTGGTTGGTGCGGGGCCTCGTGCGCCATCGGCCCCATGGCTACTACGATGGTGATCACGCCGAGGCAGGGCACGACACCCGTCACCACCACGGGCACGACGATGCGTATCGCCATGCCACGCCGCCGACGGGCTGCCGCGTCGGGTGGCGGATGGTGATCGCCACCGGTTTCGGCGGCGGGCTCGCGCCGTGCCCCGGTGCCGTGGCGGTGCTCGCCCTCGCCCTGCAGGCCGGAGAGGCTGCTCTCGGCGCGGCCATGGTCGCCGCTTTCTCGCTTGGTCTCGGCGTGGTGCTGAGCAGTGTGGCGCTGGCCGCCGCCTTTTCGCTTCGCCTTGCCTCCACCACCTCAAGCGAATGCCGGTTCACCCAGCTCACCGCCTCCCTCCCATGGGCCTCGGTCGCGGTGATGGTGGCGGCGGGCCTCTATATTCTGGGCCACGCGGTGGCCGCGCTCAGCGGTGGCGGCTGAGCGCCAGCGGATCCTCCCCCCTTCCGTCGCTCAAGGACTCGATCTTTGCTGCCGCGCGCAGGAGCCGCATCCTGCCGGCCAAGAAAAGGAAGACGTCCATGCGCAGAATGATCTTCACGCTCGCCCTCGGCGCGGTACTCGGTGGCACCGTCGCCCTCGCTCAGCACGGGCCCCATCATGGCCACGGGTCCGTTCCGGCCGCCGAGCCGGAAAGTACGCGGGCGTTCCGCGCGGCAAACGAGCGCATGCACCAGGCGATGGACATCCGCTTCAGCGGCAACGCCGACATCGACTTCTTGCGCGGCATGATCCCACATCATGAAGGAGCGGTAGAGATGGCCCGAGTCGTGCTACGCCACGGCCAAGATGCGGAGGTGCGCAAGCTCGCCGAAGAGATCATCCGCACCCAAGAGGCGGAGATCGCGCAGATGCGTGCCATGCTGCGGCGCTTGGGCGGCTAAAGCGCAGGCCGGGGCTTGCCGAACGCCCTTTGCAGGCCTACTACCCACCCCGTGAACGGGGAGGCACGCAGCAAGGTCGGCGGGCCCGTCGGCGAGAATACACCGGTCGTCATCCTCGTCCGCCCTCAGCTCGCGGAGAACATCGGGGCCGTGGCACGGGCCATGGCGAACGGCGGATTGTTCCACCTTCGCCTCGTCAACCCGTGCGAGAGTCCGCTCGCCGAGCGCGCCCTGCGCACCGCCTGCGGTGCGGATGCGATCCTCGAGGCGGCGACCACGCACGCGACGATCGCCGAGGCGGTGGCCGACCTGCACCGGGTGTTCGCCACCTGTCCCCGCCCCCGCCACGTGATTATCACCACCGCCACCGCTCGCGCCGCCGCTGCAATGCTGCGCGACATCGCGGCGCGGGGGCTGCGGGTCGGCATCCTGTTCGGCCCGGAGCGGAACGGCCTCACGGCAGAGGACCTCGCTCACGCCGACACGCTCGTGCAGGTCCCGCTCAATCCGGCCTTCAACTCGATGAACCTTGCCCAGGCGGTGATGGTGCTCGCCTACGAGTGGTGGATGGCTGCGGACACTACGCCGCCTAGGCGGTTCGTCACCCATGAAACGCGCGTCGCCACAAAGGGGGAATTGGAGAACTTCCTCCGCCACCTGGTGATTGAGCTCGACGCGTGCGGATTCCTGCGCAATCGCGAGAAGCGTCCGACGATGGTGCGCAACATCCGGCACTTCTTCCAGCGTGCCGAGGTGACGGAGCAGGAATTGCGCACCCTGCACGGCGTGGTGACAGAACTGGCGCGTGGGCGGCGCGTGCGCGGGCGCATCGAGCCTGGTATGGAGGTGGAGCCAGATCAGGCTGTGTGGGCGGGCGGGAGCGGGCGGCGCAGTTAGCTCGGCTCGCGCGGCAGCTGGCGCGCAAGTCGCCGTGCGAGCAGGAGCCCCAGAGCGCCACCCAAGGGAGCGCCGGGCAGGGCGAGCAACCAGCCGATATGCGCCCCCTGCGCGATCAGCCCCATGCCGATGCCCAAAGTGAAGCCGCCGATCAGGCTGCCCACAACGCCGGCGGACAGCCCCAGAATCAGCACGTCGCTGCGCGTGATCATCACGTACGGCATAGGGGGCCGGAGCAGGATTTGACAAGCGCTGCCCGACCGCGTATCCGCGCAAGCCTTCCCGGGAACGCGAACGAAAGTTCCGCCTTGCCCTCGCGCGGTTGCCTACCGGGACATCAAGCGGCCGACCTCTAGGGCGGCCCGACAACGAAGGACCAAGCGAATGACGAAGCGCCTCGCCAGCAAGTACAAGGTCAATCGACGCCTCGGCGTCAACCTCTGGGGCCGGCCAAAGAGCCCTGTTAACAAGCGTGACTACGGGCCCGGCCAGCACGGGCAGCGTCGAAAGAAGCCGACCGACTACGGCATGCAGCTGATGGCCAAGCAGAGGCTAAAAATGTACTACGGCAACATCGGAGAGCGTCAGTTCCGGCGCTATTATGAAGAGGCGGTACGGCGGAGAGGTGACACCTCGGAGAATCTGATCGACCTGCTCGAGCGCCGGCTCGACACGGTGGTGTATCGGATGAAATTCGCCATCACCCCTTTCGCCGCGCGCCAGCTCGTCAATCACGGGCACGTGCTGGTCAACGGCAAGCGGGTCACCATTCCGTCCTACCTCGTGCGCGACGGCGACCAGATTGAACTGAAGGAGAAGGCCAAGCAGTTCGCCTCCGTTTTGGATGCTGCACAGTCCGCCGAACGCGACGTGCCCGAGTATATAGAGGTTGATCACCGCGCAATGCGTGGGCGCTTCCTGCGCTCCCCAAAACTCACGGACGTGCCCTACCCGGTGCAGATGGAACCCGCCCAGGTCATCGAGTTCTACTCGCGTTAGCCCGAATATCTCACGAGGCTGAGGGGGAGATCGCCGGCCGAGTAGACACCCCATACCTCCAAAGTTTTGGATGCGGTGCTGTCCCATATGCAACCTCTGGGCAGGCACTGCGTGGTCGCGGCCCCCGACGGCGGAGAGATGGCCTTGAACGCTGGTCCCTAGCCCGGACATCTCACCACGGCATGGCTGTGGTGGGGATGAGGCGGTGCTGGGTGTGCTATGGCGTGTTGAGGTCGTCTGATCGGCGGCTGCTGCCTGCGGTTGGCTGAGCGGGCCGATCGCTGCCTGCCAGGCAGCGGTGTTTGGGGGCGACGGTTGCTTGCGCTGTTTGCGCTGTCTGGGTCGTCAGTGTGCCGAAGCGGCGGCCAATCGCGCATGGGCGAGGGCGAGGAGAACCGGCTCGGGCGTCAGCACGCTAGCGAAGCCCGGGACAAGATGCGGCAAAGATGGCTAGCACCGGGGCGTGTCGCATTAGGTCGTTGGTCGACAACGTCCTCGTGCCTAAGCGCGATGCCGAAGACACGCTGGCCGACCAGGGTGGCAATCTCGTGCGCAACCCGCTGCGGCATGCCCGCGTCGCGACAGCACGCGGCAAAGCGGCCGATCAGGGTGATGGCGCGGTCCGTCGCGCCGAGCAGCAGCGCGCGAGCGTTCGAGGTGATCGCCCTGGCGTCAAAGGCAGCGAACACGCGGCGGCCCTCAACGGGTGCACCATCGAACCGCGCTGGGCTACCCTCCGCCAGCATCGGGGATCTTTTCTGCATCGCGATCCGTCCTTGTCCCACAAGACCGTTCGCCGATCCACAACCCCGATGCACCTAAAACCGGTGAGATATCCGGGCTAATTCTGTCGCCAGCACAGTCTGACGCCCCAACCCGGGTCGAGACCTTCAAGCTCTCGAACTACCAACGACGGTCTAGAATGTTCGCTGCATCGTCCCTCCCGACATGAACTAACCGCTTACGCCGGCGTCATGTCGCTGCAGCACAGCACCTCCTGAGCAGTGAATCGCTCACCCCGAGCTATCACTCTTAAGCATGAGCGCAGCCAAAACATGCTACGATTGCTGAGTCTGCCCCCACATCGCGGAAACTCGGACGATGGCCTCTTTGGAAGACATCAAGCCGAACTGTATGATTCGGGGCGTGCTACCGACCGGAGCCGTCACCGTCATCAGCGTGCGCTGGTTCGGCTCCAGCGCTCTCGAACTCACCTACAAGGACGCCACCGGCAAGGTCGGCAATGAGTTGATCTACCGCGATCGCGAGCCCGATCTGGAGATCGTCGAGGAGGGCCGGCCCTGGAGCTTCGACGGCGACGGCGCCCTGTTCCGTCTGGTCGCCGAGGCGCTGCGCATCCACCTGGCCCACCTGTTCGACCCTGTTCTCGCCGTTCACACCTCTGTCGTCGAGCCGCTGCCCCATCAGATCACGGCCGTCTACGAGTGCATGCTGCCGCG
Organism: uncultured Elioraea sp.; assembly: GCA_937928775.1. GTDB lineage: Bacteria > Pseudomonadota > Alphaproteobacteria > Acetobacterales > Acetobacteraceae > Elioraea. The sequence goes on from CALFVI010000042.1 coordinate 19,450, forward strand.
GCAGCCGCTCCGCTTCCTCCTCGCCGACGACCCCGGTGCGGGCAAGACCATCATGGCTGGGCTCCTGATTAAGGAGCTGATCGCCCGCGGCGACCTGCAGCGTTGCCTCGTCGTCTGCCCCGGCAGCCTCGCCGAGCAGTGGCAGGACGAGCTGTACCGTCGGTTCCATCTGCCCTTCGAGATCCTAACCAACGACAAGCTCGAAGCGGCACGGACGGGCAACTGGTTCCTCGAAACCAACCTCGTCATCGCTCGGCTCGACAAGCTCGCGCGCGACGAGGACGTGCAACAGAAGCTCCAGGCGCCCGACTGCCGCTGGGATCTCGTCGTCTGCGACGAGGCTCACAAGCTATCCGCGACCTTCTTCGGCGGCGAGATCAAGTACACCAAGCGCTACCGCCTGGCGCAGCTCCTTTCGTCGCTGACCCGCCATTTCCTGCTGATGACCGCCACGCCGCACAACGGCAAAGAGGAGGACTTCCAGCTCTTCATGGCCCTCCTCGACAGCGACCGTTTCGAGGGCCGGTTCCGCGACGGGGTGCACACGGCCGACGTCTCCGACCTCATGCGCCGCATGGTGAAGGAGAACCTGCTGAAGTTTGACGGGACGCCGCTGTTCCCGGAGCGCGTCGCCTACACCGTCCCCTACAGGCTTTCGGACGCCGAGGCCGCCCTCTACAAGGCCGTCACCGAGTACGTGCGCGAGGAATTCAACCGGGCGGAGGCGCTGCAGAACGACAGGCGCGCCGGGACGGTGGGCTTCGCGCTGACCATCCTGCAGCGGCGCCTCGCCTCCTCGCCGGAAGCCATCTACCAATCGCTCCGCCGCCGCCGCGAGCGGCTGGAAAGCCGGCTGCGCGAGCTGGAGATCCTGCAGCGCGGCGGCCAGGCGGCAAGCGCCATCGCGGCGCACATTCCCGTGCTCGACAGTGAGGACGTCGAGGATCTGGAGGACGCGCCCGACGCGGAATCGGAAGCGATCGAGGAACAGGTCCTCGACGGGGCGACCGCGGCCCGCTCCATCGGCGAGCTTCGGATCGAGATCGAAACGCTGAAGCGCCTCGAAGGGCTCGCCCTCTCCATCCGCCGCAGCGGTGAGGATAAGAAGTGGTGCGAACTCGCCAACTTGCTCAGCGAGATACTGACGCCCGCCGCCATCGCCAACCGGTTCGCGGAAGACGCGGAGCCCTTCGAAGCCGGCGCGCCCGTCCCTCCCAAGCCCGCGCCTTCGCCGCGCCAGAAGCTCGTCATCTTCACCGAACACCGTGACACGCTGAACTACCTCGCGGCCAGGATCGGCACGCTCCTCGGCCGCCCGAGTGCCGTGGTCGTCATCCACGGCGGCATGGGCCGGGAGGAGCGCCTGAAAGCGCAAGAGGCCTTCCAGCACGATCCCGAGGTGCAGGTCCTGATCGCCACCGACGCCGCCGGGGAGGGCATCAACCTCCAGCGCGCGCACCTGATGGTGAACTACGACTTGCCCTGGAATCCCAACCGGCTGGAGCAGCGCTTCGGGCGCATCCACCGCATCGGCCAGACCGAGGTCTGCCATCTCTGGAATCTCGTCGCCGAGGGGACCCGCGAGGGCGATGTCTACCGCCGGCTCCTCGAGAAGCTGGAGCAGGCGCGCAGCGCGCTGGGCGGCCAGGTCTTCGACGTTCTCGGCAAGGTGCAGTTCGACGGGCGACCGCTACGCGATCTGCTGATCGAGGCCATCCGATACGGCGAGCAGCCGGAGGTGCGCGCCCGCTTGACCAGGGTGGTGGAGCAGGCCTTCGACAGGAAGGCATTGCAGGATCTGCTGGAAGAGCGCGCCCTGGCGCATGACGTCATGGACGCCACGCGCGTCCATCGCATCCGCGAGGAGATGGAGCGGGCCGAGGCGCGGCGGCTGCAGCCGCACTACGTCGAGTCCTTCTTTCTGGAAGCCTTCCGCCGCCTCGGCGGCAGCGTCAGGCAGCGGGAGCCGCGGCGCTACGAGATCACGCATGTCCCCCAAGTGGTGCGCGACCGCAACCGGCTGATCGGCCTCGGCGAGCCCGTCCTGCCGCGCTACGAGCGCATCGCCTTCGAGAAGGAGCTGATCGCCCCACCTGGGCAGCCGCCCGCCGCCTTCGTCTGCCCGGGCCATCCGCTGCTCAACGCGGTGACGGACATCACCCTCGAACGCCACCGCGACCTCTTGCGCCGCGGCACCGTCCTGGTGGACGAGCGCGATATGGGCTTGAGCCCGCGCGTGCTGTTCTTCCTGGAACATGCGATCCAGGACGCGAGCCAGACACGAACCGGCGACCGGCGCGTCATCTCCAAACGCCTCTTGTTTGTCGAAATCGGCGCTGATGGGATGGCTAAGCACTTAAATTACGCGCCGTACCTCGACTATCGCCCGCTGCGTCAGGCTGAGCCAAGCCCTGAGTCCATTCTTGCCCGGCCCGAATGCTCTTGGATCAGCAGCGACCTTGAAGCCACTGTTCTCGAGCATGCCATCAAGGAGGTGGTGCCCGCTCACGTGGAAGAGGTGCGCGCGCGCAAGCACGAGCTTCTCGACAAGACCGAAGCGGCGGTGAAAGACCGGCTGACCAAAGAGATCAGCTACTGGGACCGTCGCGCTGCAGAGCTTGCGGAGCAGGAACGCGCTGGCAAGCTGAATGCCCGGCTGAACTCAGGAGAGGCACGCAAGCGCGCGGACGAACTGCAGGCACGCCTGACGAAGCGGCTTGAGGAGATCCAGCGCGAACGCCAACTCTCGCCCTTGCCTCCCGTGCTGCTGGGCGGGCTTTTGGTGGCGCCAATCGGGTTACTGCATGCAATCGAGGGCCAGCCCGCTCCGCCCGTTGCGATCGACACCCAGGCCGTGGCAGCACGTGCACGGGCGATCGTCATGGAGGTTGAGCGGTCCCTCGGTTTCGTCCCGGTGGACCGCGAGCGCGACAAGCTCGGCTACGACATCGAAAGCGCCATTCCGGGCACTGGTCGCTTGCGCTTTATCGAGGTGAAGGGCCGGGTCGCGGGTGCAGACATCATCACCGTCACCAAAAACGAGATCCTTACCTCCCTCAACAAGCCTGACGACTACATTTTGGCGATTGTCGAGTTCGAGGGGGAGACGCACCGCGTGCACTACATCCGCCGCCCCTTCCGGGCCGAGCCGGATTTTGGTGCCTCCAGCGTGAACTACGAGGTGTCGAAGCTCCTTGCCATGGCCGAGCCGCCGCGATGATACGCCAGATTTGGTCGTGCCCGACGCCGTGATCGCGTCCCGCCAGCTCTCTCTCAGACAGTTTTGCGATTAGGTTCTACGCACCCGACGGGAGGAATGAGCGTGATGGCTGTGCAGACCCGGAAGAAACTGATCGAAGTCGCGCTGCCCCTGGAGGCGATCAACGCTGCCTCTGCGCGCGAGAAATCCATCCGCCACGGCCACCCCTCCACCCTGCATCTGTGGTGGTCGCGCAAGCCGCTTGCCACCGCCCGCGCGGTGATCTTCGCCCAGATGGTGGACGATCCTTCTGCCCATCCTGACCTCTTCCCCACCGAAGCGGCGCAACAGAAAGAGCGCGAGCGGCTGTTCCGCCTGATTGAGCAACTGGTGCAGTGGGAGAACACCACCAACGAGGAGGTGCTGCGGAAGGCACGGGAGGAGATTTGGGCCTCCTGGCGCCGCGCCTGCGCCGACAATGCAGGCCATCCGCGCGCTGCGGAGCTGTTCGATCCCACCCGGCTGCCCGCCTTCCACGACCCCTTCGCCGGCGGCGGCACCCTGCCCCTGGAGGCGCAGCGCCTGGGGCTCGAGGCGCATGCGAGCGACCTCAACCCCGTGGCGGTGCTGATCAACAAGGCGATGATCGAAATCCCGCCGCGCTTCGCCAACCGCCCGCCTGTGCATCCCGGTGCGGACCAGCTGCGGCGCTGGAAGGGCGCGCAGGGCCTTGCCGAGGACGTGCGCCACTACGGCGCGTGGATGCGCGACGAGGCGGAGAGGCGCATCGGCCACCTCTACCCGAAGGTGGCGGTGACGCAAGCGATGGCGCGGGAGCGGCCTGACCTGAAGCCCTATGTCGGCCAGACGCTCACCGTGATCGCCTGGCTCTGGGCGCGCACGGTGCGCAGCCCGAACCCGGCGTTTGCGGGGGTAGAGGTGCCGCTTGCCTCTAAGTTTTTGCTCTCTTCCAAGCCTGGGAACGAGGCCTGGGTGGAGCCGGTGGTAGAGAATGGCGGCTATCGTTTCGTGGTGCGGGTGGGCAAGCCACCGGATGCCAAGGCGGTAAAGGCAGGCACGAAGCTGGCGCGTGGGGCGAATTTTCGCTGCTTGATGTCGGGGGTGCCGATCAGCGGCGACTACATCAAGGCGGAGGGGAGGGCTGGGCGGATGGGCGCGCGGCTGATGGCCATCGTTGCCGAAGGCGAGCGCGGGCGGGTGTATGTGTCTCCCACGCCGGAGCACGAGGCGGCGGCGCGGCAAGCGAAGCCGACGTGGAGGCCGGACACTCCCCTGCCCAAAGATCTGCGCGCTTTCTGGACTGTCCCATATGGCCTAACGACTTTTGGCGATCTGTTCACGGATCGGCAATTGGTGGCGTTGGCCACCTTCTCCGATTTGGTGGCGGAGGCGATGGCGCGCGTGCGCACCGATGCCCTTGCCGCCGGCCTTGCGGATGACTCCACCCCTCTGCGCGAAGGCGGCACTGGCGCAACCGCCTACGCCGAGGCGGTGGGGGTGTATTTGAGCATTGCGTTGAGCCGCCTGACGGATATTTGCAATGCCTTGTGCCCGTGGGAGGTCACGAAGACCCAGGTCCGCCACCTTTTCACGCGCCAAGCTAT
>CALFVI010000043.1 GCA_937928775.1 uncultured Elioraea sp.
AGTCGGCGAGCGGATTCGCGCGTGAGGCAGCAGAAGAGTTCGCGGATGGGCGCGACCGCTGGGTGCTCGGCTCGATCGGCCCGGGACCGCAATTACGAACGCTGGGCAGCGTCGACTACGACACTCTCGAGGCCGCGCTTACCGTACAGGCGGACGGACTGATCGCGGGCGGCGTTGGAAGTATCCTGATCGAGACCTAACAGGACACCCTGCAGATCAAGGCCGCAGTGAATGGAGCGAAGATTGCGCGCAGCCTCGCGGATAGGCCCGATCTGCCGATCCTCGTACAAGTCACGGCCGAAACGACCGGAACTCTGCTCGTCGGCCTCGAGATCGCCGCGGCCGCCACATTGGTCTACGCGCTCAATGAGCCGCTGTCGGGCTCAACTGCTTCGCTGGGCCGCGGGAGATGGCCGAACACATCCACTGGCTCTCGCCACACTGGTGAAAGTTTCTCTCGGTGCAGCCGAACGCCGGCCTGCCCAGACACGTGGAAGGCAAGACGCAACATCCGCTCACCCCGGAGGCGCTCGTCGTATGCCTAGAACGTTTCCTCGAGGAGGACAGCGTGAACTTGATCAGCGGCTGCTGCGGTATGAACGACCGCCTCATCACCGCTCTCGATACCTTGCTCCGACGCTGTCGGGTCCAGCGCGACGCCTGTGCCCCCATGCCCGCCAGGCCGTGCGGATCCCCTCCGTGGCCTCGCTCTATTCGGCGGCTCACTTGCGACAGGAGACCTCCATCTTCGCCATCGGGTTACAGTGCAACGCAAACGGGTCGAAGAAGTGGGACGAGCTTCAGGCGGCGAACGACTGGGACAGCTGCGTCGCCATGGTGCGCGCGCAGGTGGCAGAGGGGGCGCATGCGTTCGGTGCGTGCACCGCCTTCGTCGGCCGCGACGAACTGCCCGCAATGTGGGAGGTGATCCCCCGCTTCACCTGCTCGGCAAACGCAGCGCTTTTCAACGACTCAACCGAGACGAACGTGACCGAGGGCACGCTCAAACTGCACGGGGGCAAGCCCATGATCAACCCGATGAACTGCAACGAAGGTGCGCGCGCCGCAAGCGACTGCATGATTCTCGCCCCAACGCTTCGGCGCAGCCGTGATCGCGCCAACCATTGACGAAGGCGGGATCGCAAAGACAGCGGCCGACAAGTTGCGCACCGCGAGCCGCCTGGTCAACTTCGCCTACAGCCGCCATGGCCTCCCGCTTTCGGACCTCATGATCGATCCGCTCACCGTCACTATCACCACCGGCAATGAGGACGATCGTAACTTGGGTTTGCAGACCCTGGAGGGGGTACGGCTTATCCGCAAGGCGTTTCCCGGAAATCCAGATCATCCTCGACCTCTCCAACCTCTCCTTCGATCTCAATCCGGTCGCGCGCTATGTGCTGAATTCCGCGTTCCTCGATCACGCTGTGTGGGCTCGGATGACGGGGGCAATCGTGCACTTGTCCAAAATCACGCCCCTGCGCCAGATCGCAGAGGAGGGGATGCGAGTGGCCGAGGACTTGATCTTCGACCGTTGCCACCAGGCCTGCGACCCTTTTGCGCGCATGCTCGAACTGTTGTCCGACCACACGGTTGCTGACGGTGGCAGGCGCAAGCGCGCTGAAACGGTGAAGGAGCGCAACGTTGATGGCAATCGAAAGGGGCTGGAGGCTGATTTGGCGGAAGCCATAGCGAAAGGCCAAGCCCGGCTCGCAATCATCAACGACATCCTGCTCGAGGGGATGAAGATCGTCGGCGAGATGTTCGGCGCTGGGAAGATGCAGCTCCCCTTCGTGCTGCGATCAGCCGAAACGATGACGGCCGCCGTCCCCTACCTCGAACCGTTCATGGAATGCGTCAAAGGACAGGTGAGAGGCACCGTCGTGCTTGCCACCGTCAAGGGCGACGTGTACCACATCGGCAACGACCTAATCCACATCATTCTCACCAACAACGGCTACCGCGTGATCAATCTCGACATCAAGGTGCTGCTCTTCGACATGCTGAAGGCAGCGAATGAGAACAACGCCGACGCGCTTGGCGTGAGCGGGCTTTTCTGGGCGTCTCGCTTGATCGCGGCACCCACCAAGGCGACCATTCCGTTCCTGAACGAACGGTCGCTCTACCACTTTCCATGTGAGTTTCGGACGTAGGGGAACAGGCTCGAGGAATTCCTCAGCTATGCGAATCAGGAGCTGCGCCCATTCTTGAAGCGGATGCTAAACCTTTGTGACGATGAGAATATCTTTAAGCGCAGGCGATCTATTGCTCAGGGAAGGCAGCTGGTGAGGGGAACGACTCGTGTTGTTCGTCGAAGACGGCACGACCGAACTTGTCTGCTTTATCCTGCCGCGCTAGGCGAAGGAGAACGGAAAGCGCAACCGCCGACTTCGTCCGCGATATCAGCAATGGTTCAGACCCACCTGACGTGATCAGGCTGCAGGTCGTCACCGTCGGCCAGAAGGCCTCCGACGTCGCGCACGCCCGGTTCGAGGCCAACCGCTATCAGGACTAACTCTATCTGCATGGGCTTTCGGTCCAGCTCATCGAAGCCATGGCCGAGTACGTGCACAAGCGGATCCGAGCCGAGTGCGACTAGGCTGCCCAGGACGATCGCAACATCAATAGGATGCTCCAGCGGGGATATCGCGGCAGTCGCTACTCTTTCGACTATCTGGACCAACAGCGTTTTTAGGACCAAGAGCCGTTGGTACGCCTCTTCCGGGCTGAGCAGATTGGGTTCAGCCTGTCTGAGGAGTGACACTTCACCCTAAGCGCCGTCGTCATCCTGCACCCGCGGGCGAAATACTTCTCAGTCTGACGGGAAGCGCACGGCCGAGACCAGCGGTAACCCTCGGCGGCGGCATCGTTCCGCCACTTACCGGGCGCGGCTGCATTTGCTTCCAGCCGCTGCTATAAGGCCGCGCGATGAAGCGCGCCCAAACCCTCGCCGCGGCCTCGCTCGCCGTTGCTGTCGTAGTGCTCGGCCTCAAGGCCGCAGCGTGGTGGATCACGGGCTCGGTCGCGCTCTACGCCGATGCGCTTGAGAGCGTGGTCAACGTCGCCGCCTCAGCGGTGGCGCTTGGCGCTGTCTTCTATGCCTACCGTCCGGCCGACCAGAACCATCCCTATGGCCATGCCAAGGCAGAGTATTTCTCGGCCGTGTTCACCGGCGTGCTGATCGTCATCGCCGCCTTCTCCATCCTGAAAGAGGCGTGGGATGCGCTGCAGGCGCCACGCGCCATCGAGCAGGCTCCGGTCGGGCTTGCGGTGACCTTCGCCGCAACCGTGATCAACGGCGCCTGGGCGTGGTACCTAATCCGGCGCGGGCGGCGGCTGGGTTCGCCGGCGCTCGTGGCCGACGGCTGGCACCTGGTCGCCGACGTCGTCACCTCGGTCGGCGTGATCGTTGGCGTCGCCCTGGTTGTGCTGACCGGCGTCCTTTGGCTCGACCCAGCCCTCGCGGCAGCCACGGCGGCAAACGTGCTCTGGTCGGGCTGGCGCTTGATGCGCGAAAGCGTCGGCGGGCTTATGGATGAAGCGGTGGCTGCGGAGTCGCTCGATCGCATCAAGACCTTGATTTCGAACCATGCCGAGGGCGCCATCGAGGCGCACGATTTGCGCACGAGGCGCGCGGGGCGCTTCACGTTCATCGAGTTCCACCTGGTTGTGCCGGAGACCATGGCCGTTGGCGAAGCGCACGACATCTGTGACCGGATCGAGGACGCCTTGAAGGCGGAACTCGACCCCGCGGTGATCACCATCCATGTCGAACCGCCGCACAAGGCAAAGCATCGCGGTGTGGTCGTTCTGTAGGATTTTGCTTGCCCTCCTGATCGGCTCGGCTGGAGCAGAGGCGAAACCGTTGCGTGTCGTTTCCCTCAATCTCTGCGCCGATCAATTCGTGCTGGCGCTGGCCGACCGCGCGCAGATCGCAGCCCTCTCTCCGCTCGCTGCCGATCCCTCGTTCTCCGCCGCGGCGGAGAGGGCACGCGGCTTGCCGACGGCCCGGCCCGTGCTCGAGGAAGTGCTGCCGCTTCGTCCCGATTTGGCGATTGCAGGCGCCTGGGGAGGAGCACGGGTCGTCGTGGCGCTGGAGGCGCGCGGGGTGCGCGTCGTGCGCCTCGGCCTCGCCGCCGAGTTTGCAGACATCGTCGCCCAGGCGCGGGCGGTGGCGGCCGCACTCGGCGAGGTCGCACGCGGCGAGGCCATGGTTGCTGCGATGACGGCCCGCCTTGCCGCATTACCGCGCGCCGAACGCAACGCGCGGGCGTTGGTTTGGGAGGCGCGGGGCTTCACCGCCGGCCAAGGCACGCTCGCTGATGCCGTGCTGCGCGAAGCCGGCTGGCGGAACGCCGCTCCGTTCGCCGGCTACGGCATGGTGCCGCTTGAGCGGCTGCTTGCCGCTCCGCCCGATCTCCTGGTCGTACTCGCCACCGCCACTTCTCCCTCGCTCTCCGAGGCCTTGTTCGATCATCCGGCTCTGCAACGTTTGCCGCGGCTTGCCATTCCTGCCTCCTGGCTCGCCTGTGGTGGGCCCGAGACGCTGCGCGCCGTCGAGGTTCTGGCCACGCAATGATCCTCATCCTCTCCGCCGGCGCACTGGTGCTTGCGGGTCTCTCGCTTGCAGTCGGGGCGGCGGGGTTCGGACTCAACGTCGACCCCTGGATCCTCTGGCAGGTGCGTGCTCCGCGCACCTTTCTCGCCGTGCTGGTGGGCGCCGCCCTCGGACTGTCGGGCGCGGTGCTGCAGGGGATGTTGCGCAATCGGCTGGCGGATCCGGGCCTCCTGGGTGTCAGCGGGGGGGCTTCGCTCGGCGCAGTTCTTGCCTACTACTGGGGTCTCGCGACCGCCTTTCCATTGGCGCTGCCGCTTGGCGGGCTTGCCGGCGCGCTCGGTGCCGCTGGCGCTGTGCTTGCCTTCGCGGCCCGTGCCAGCAACGGTGCGGCGCTGATCCTCGCCGGCATCGCCACGGCAGCGATCAGCTCCGCTCTGGTCACAATGGCGCTCTCCTTCGCCCCCAACCCTTTCGCCCTGGCCGAGATCACGATCTGGCTTCTCGGTTCGCTCGAGGATCGTTCCTGGCGTGAGGTTTGGCTCGTCCTACCAGCCGTCGCCGCGGGCCTAGCTTTGCTTCTGCCACTCGGCGAGCGGCTCGATGCGCTAGCGCTCGGCGAGGAAATCGCGGGCTCGCTCGGTGTCGAACTTGCTCCCACCATGGCGCGGGCGGCCCTCGGCTCGGCGCTGGCCGTCGGTGGTGCAGCGTCGGTGGCAGGCAGTGTCGGTTTCGTTGGCTTGATCGTGCCGAACCTCCTGCGCGGCCTGGTCGGTGAAAGGCCGGGCGCTCTCCTTGTTCCTTCTGCGCTTGCCGGAGCCGCACTCGTACTCGCGGCTGACCTCGTGGTGCGTCTCATTCCGCTGCAGCAGGAGCTTCGCCTCGGTGTGTTGACGGCGCTGCTCGGCGCCCCGGTTCTGCTTGCAGTCGCGATGCGCGAGGCGCGCGCGGGATGATCACTGCCGAAGACGTCGCCCTCGTCCGCTCCGGCCGGCGGGTGCTCGGGGAAATTTCGTTCTGTGTCAGACTCGGCGAGCTGGTCGCCCTCATCGGGCCAAACGGGGCGGGCAAGTCGACGCTTCTCCGCCTGCTGGCTGGGCTTGCTCGCCCCACGCGCGGCCGCGTGCTGGTCGAGGGCGAAGCACTGGACCGGCTGCCGCCCAACGTACGGGCGAGAAGGATCGGCTGGCTGCCGCAAGGGGCACGCGCTGCCTGGGGTATAACCGTGCGTGAGCTCGTCGCCCTTGGCCGCATGCCGCACGGCGATCGGGCGCAGGCCCCGGTCGACCGTGCGATCGCCCGCCTCGGGCTCGCCTCTCTGGCGGGGGCGCGGATCGATCAGCTCTCGGGCGGAGAGGTGAAGCGGGCGATGATCGCACGCGTACTTGCCGGCGAGCCACGCGTCCTTTTGCTCGATGAACCCACCGCCGATCTTGACCCAGCGGTGGGCTTCGCGGTGATGCAGCTGTTGCGCGCTGTGGCGACAGAGGAGAAGCGCGCCGTCGTCGTCGTGTTGCACGATCTCCCGCTTGCGGGCCGCTTCGCGGACAGATTCGTTCTTCTCGCGAAGGGACAGCTCGTCGCTGAGGGTGACGCGGCCCGAATACTGAACGATGCGACGGCGGGTCGTGTGTTCGGCATTGGCTTCGGCGCCGACGACGTGGTGCTGCCGGCATGAGCCGTGCTCTCGCCATCGGCTTCGCCGCTTCCGCCGCCCTGCACGCCGCGGTGCTGGCGGCGTTGTGGCATGGCCCTTCCAGCGGAGGGCTGATGGAGCACGACACCGCACCCGGCGTCGCACTCGTCTGGACCGACCCGTTTGGCACGATCGGAGGGACACCGTCGCCAGACGCCGCGCGCGATGAGCCCGTTCCGACCCAAAGCGAAGAGAACATCCCTGGCATGATGGAGGGGAGGCCGTCGTTCGATGAGGCAGCGATCCCGCCCTCGCCTGCTCTGGCCTCGCTGCCGCTGCCGCCACCGCTGCCGCCGTCGCCGCGCAGCTTTCGGCAAGCGAGCATGCGCCCGACACCCGGCCCAACACCTGCCGCCGGCGCCGCCGGCGAGGGAGAGGGTGGCGGTCGAAGCGAGGGTCAGGACGCTCCTGGCGCGGCGATCGGCGAAGGCGGAATTCTCCTGCCGGCTCGAATCCACACCAAGCACGATCCCGTCTATCCGTTGGAAGCCCGGCGCAACCGCTGGCAGGGCACGGTTCTGCTTGCGGTCAGGGTCTCGCCCGAGGGCCACCCGATCGCGGTCGACGTCGCACGATCCTCCGGTCACCTCGTGCTCGACGAGGCGGCGGCCGACGCGGTGCGCCAGTGGCGCTTCGTCTCCGCCCGCAGGAATGGGGTTGCGGTGGAGGATCGCGTCGCCGTGCCGATCACGTTCCGGCTGCGCGACTGATCGGAGAGGGCGACGAGGGGAGCACAACCATGGCGGACCGGATGCGCATCGCGAGCTGGAATCTCAACGGCGTGCGCGCGCGGTCGAGGCACCTCATCGATCTGTTGCGGGACGAGAACGCGCCCGACGTGCTGCTCCTGCAGGAGTTGAAGGCGCCTGAAGAGGCGTTCCCCGCCCTCGAGGTGCGCGAGGCGGGCTACCATGCTCTCATCGTCGGGCAGAAGGGGTTCAACGGCGTGGCGATCGTCTCGCGCGAGCAGGCGGTGGAGCGGGTGCGCGCTCTGCCGGGTGATGCCGCTGACGATCAGGCGCGTTACCTCGAAGCCGAAATCGGCGACCTCATCGTCGTCTCGCTCTACGCGCCGAACGGCAACCCGGTGGGGACGGAAAAGTTCGCGTACAAGCTCGCCTGGCTGCGCCGCTTCGCCGGCCACGCCCAAACGCTGTTCGACACCGAGCGTCCCGTCGTGCTGGGGGGAGATTGGAACGTCTGTCCAACAGCGCGCGACGTGGCGGATGCGGAAGCAATGGCGGACGATGCACTCTGCCGGCCGGAAAGCCGAGCCGCCTGGCATGCTGTACTGTGGCAGGGCTGGACGGACGCTTTCCGCGCGCTGCACCCCGAGGAGCACGGCTACACCTACTGGGACTATCAAGGCGCGGCATGGGCGCAGGATCGGGGCTTGCGCATCGATCACCTGCTTCTTTCACCGCGTGCTGCGGAGGGGCTGGTCGCTTCAGGAGTGGATCGTTCCCTCCGCGGCAAGGACAGCCCCTCCGATCATACGCCCGTATGGTGCGACCTTTCGCGCTGAGGCGTCACCATCGGGCGCGAAGCCCGGTCAGAGCCCAGGCGCCCGGCACAACATACGCGTTGGCCGGTTCATAACGGCTGCCTGTCATGTTGCGGCCGAGCGCAAACCACTCGAGCCCGTCCGTCACCTGCCAGCGGGCGGAGACGTTCACCACCGTGCCGCCTTGATTGACGCCGCGTCCAGCGTAGGCGCCGCTGTCGCGATAGAGGACGTCTGCCGCCGGGCCGAATAGCAGCACATCGGCGGCAAGGCTGAAGCGCGGATTGGCGCGCAGGGTTGCGCCCAGGCTGCCCTGATGCCGGGGACGCCTCTCCAGTTGCTGCCCGTTATCCTGGTCCTGTGCCACTGTCCACGTGTAGGTAGCGCGCACATCGAGCCAGTCGGCTGGAGAGAGGTCGAAGGCGGTTTCCACGCCATCAATCGTAGCGCGCCCGATGTTGATCCGCGTCGGGAAGGAGGCATCGTTGGCGATCAGGTCTCGAATTCGGTATTGGAAATAGGTGACGGAGAGCCGCCCCGGATGCGGCATAAAGGCGGAGAGATCGAACGTCGCACCCACCTCGCCGCCGCGTCCCTTCTCAGGCCTCAGGTTCGGGTTGCCGCGGAAGCCGGAGCTGCCAACGCCGAAGAGGTCGAAAAGCGTGGGCGCGCGGAACGACGTACCGTACGCGGCATGAAGCGACAGGGCCGCCTCGGGAACGGAGAGAACGCCGCCGACGCGCCAGGTCGTGGTGTCCGCGAAATCGCGCGGCATCTCGTGGCGGATGTTGCCGGTGAGGTCGAGCCGTCGGACCAGGCGAAACTGCATGCCGAGGTAGCCCGCGTCGTTGCGCGTCCCGCGATCGACGTCCCGCGCGAAGGGACCGGCGAACCGCACCTTAACGTCGGCATGGTCCTCGATCCTTTGCAGGCCGAAGGTGATGGCGGCGTCGTCCACCGTGCTGCCGTTCGGCAGGCGCAGCGTGTTGTCCCACTGGTAGACGGTCCGCGTACCGACGTAGCGCGAGTCGTCGCTGCCGGAGAAGGGGAAGAGGTCGGGACGGTCACGAAACTGACGGTTGTCACGCGACTGACCGACGGCAAGGGTGGTGTCGAGCCGGCCCGGGATCACGGCACCGGCAATGCCCGCGCGCCACATGCCGCTGCGGTTGCGTACAGTGTAGTTGGGGTCGTCCTGGCCCGCCTGGTCGATATCGGCCTTGTGCTCGCGCAGCCGGCCGAAGCCAAAAACGCGAAACCGGTCGCCGAGCGAAGCGCCGAGATTGGCAGTCAGCGTGCCGATCCTCGCCCCGTCGCGTTCGCCGATGTTGGTGGCGAGGCGAGGAGGTTGGATGTTGAAGCCCTGAGTCGTGAGCCCGCTCGCCACCAGGGCGTAGTCGAGCCCGCGCCTTTCGCCGGCGAGGACGCCCGCGCCGGATGCGGTCGACTGCGTTCCGCCCGCGACCTCGCCCAGCGCGGTGAGGGGCCGACCCGTCCCACGGCCGGAGCGGGTGATGATGTTCACCACACCGCCGATCGCGCCCGAGCCGTAGAGGCCGGACATCGGGCCGCGCACCACCTCGATGCGCTCGACGTCGTCGAGCAGGTCGTTGCCAAAGTCGAACAGGCCGCCTGGGCTGGAGGGGTCGTTGATCGGCATGCCGTCACGCAGCACGAGGACATGGCTGGAGTTCGTTCCCCGCATGAAGACGCTCGTCTGCTGGCCGAGAGGGCCGCTCTGAACCGGATGCAGCCCTGGAACGGCGGAGAGCGCGTCGACAAGACTGCGATAGCCGCGTTCCTCGATTGTTCGGCGTGTGATCACCGTCACGCCCGCGGGCAGGCGCTCGATCGGCGTCGGAATGCGGGTCGCCGTCACCACCGTTTCCGGCAGTAGCCTCAGGCCGGGGGCTTCCGTCTGGGCGAAAGCGGGAAAGGCGATTGCGGCGAAGGCCGCAGAGGCAAGCAAAGCTGTGCGCACGGTGTTGTCCTCGGTCTTGATGGGACGGCCGAGGCCGCCAGACCGAAGGCTTGGCGCACGCAAAACCTACTCACGCTCGCCCCCCTCAGCGAACGGCCACGACCAACACGCCGCGTGCGGAGGGCGACTGCCCGACCGTCGCCCCGGTTCACCCCGCCCGGCAGCGAAGCGGCCGGTGCCGGCCGGTCTCCCGGCTCGCGGAGCACGGAGAAGGACGTCTCCGCTGCCGCGCCCCGCCTTCCCAGGCTTTCCGCCCAGTGGCTTGTTGGCGCGCGGCCTCTCCGCTCACGGTTGCGGGGGCAGCCGCGGCTTCGATGCGGCATGGCCCCTGACCCTCGCCATGCGCACCCCACCGCGTTCCCGTTTCAGCCCTTGCGGGCCACCGGCACCGAGGACGACCGTAAATCGTCCCTGACGGATTCGGAAGAGGGCAGTCTCGACAGCGTTACACGACGAAGCCAATCGCCCGAACCACAACCCAGAACAAGCCACCGATGATCGCGAAGCTGAGCGCCGTGGCGAACAGCCCGACCAGGGCACCGACGACGATGGCTCGGCTGTCTTCCTCGAGAAGCCCCATCGCCATGATGGCCAAGGCGAGGCTCGGCGGGCCGTTGGTGAAGGGCAGCGGAACGATCACCAGGCATGCGAGGAAAACCCCGTAGGCGCCGACTATGCGATCCGCCTTCCATCCCGTCAGCACCGAGGGACGGGGGCGAATGAAGCGTTCGATGCGCCGGATCCAAGGCGAGGACTTCTCGACGATCATCGCGAGGTCTTCCCGTCGCATCGAGCGCTCGGTGAGGAACCGCGGCAGCTTCGGCTCGCGCAGCCCAAGTGCGAGCTGAAGGCAGACAATGCCGAGGGGAATGCCGAAGATGGGCGACCATCCAGGAATGTAGATCGGCAGGAGATTCGGCAGCGCGAACAGGATCATCAGGATGCCGTAGCCACGCGACCCGAAGGCGTGGATCATTTCGCCCAAAGAAATGCGCGGCTTCGGCCATGCGGCGGCCAGCTCCGCCATCAGCACAGAGACGGGAACGTGGCGCCCGTTGCCGCCGACAGGCGGTTCACCGGGCGGCTGCGACGAGAGCGTGCCAAGGACGCTTGCCCGCACGTCCGCAACCGGGAGCGGTTTCAGCTCGGACATCTCCACGATCGTCTCCCCCCTCCGCAACGCACAATGCTCGACCCGAACCGTCCGAAAGGCTCCCGACGACCAATGACGCTCCCTCTCAGCAGCTTAGCCGGAGGAGGCGCGATGGGAAATGACATCCCCCTCCGCCGCGCAACGGTCTAGATTCCGAGCATGCCTTCATCTGTTCGGTACGCAACGGACGCCGTCGATCTCGCCCTCGTGCTTGCCGTCGACGTCTCGGCCTCGGTCGATTTTGGCGAATTCGGTCTGATGATGGGAGGCTACGCTGCGGCATTCCGCGACCAGGCGCTTGCCGAACGTCTCGCCTCCGGCCCGGTTGGGGCGACGGCGGTCGCGATGCTGTTCTGGTCAGGACCGGGTGTGCAGGAGCTTGCCGTACCCTGGCGGAGGCTTTCTGCAGTCGCGGACGCGGCTGCCCTCGCCGATGCCATCGACGCCACGCCGCGCATCATCCCTGCCGGCGCAACCGCGCTCGGCGAAGGGCTCGCCGCTTCCCTCGCACTTCTGGAACGCTGCCCCTACAGGCCCGCGCGCCGTGTGGTCGATGTCT
>CALFVI010000044.1 GCA_937928775.1 uncultured Elioraea sp.
GCGTCGGCTTCGGCCAGCGAAGGCAGATCCGCCGCCTCGGCGCGCAGGGCGCGCAGAGTCTCCTCTGCCTCTGCCCGTGCCTGGGCGAGGCGTTCCTCCTGGGGGCTAAGGGCGGTTAGCCGGCTCGAGGCGGCGGCGGCTCGGGCGGCCAGCGAGGCGAGCTCGCGCCGTGCGGCCTCGAGGCGGCGTTCGGCGTTCGCGCGCGCCGCGCGGGCGGACTGTTCGCGGGCGATGGCGCGCGCTTCGGCCTCCTCCGCTCGTGCCTGCCACGCCTGCTTCTCCTCGGCGATGGCGGCAAGCCGGGCGGCAAGCGAGGCGGCTTCCCGGCGCGCCACCTCGAGCGCGGCACGCGCATCCGACTCCGCCCGCCGCGCCTCGGCAAGCGCGGCCCGGGCCTCGGCCCGCCGGGCGTCGGCTTCGGCGAGCGGAGGGAGATCCGCCGCCTCGGCGCGCAGGGCGCGCAGCGTCTCCTCCGCCTCGGCCCGCGCCTGGGCGAGGCGTTCCTCTTGGGGGGTCAAGGCGGCAAGCCGGCTCGAGGCGGCGGTGGCACGGGCGGTCAGCGAGGCGAGCTCGCGCCGTGCGGCATCAAGCCTACGTTCGGCCGCAGAGCGCGCCTCGCGGGCGGATTGTTCGCGCGCGATGGCGCTGGCTTCCGTGGCGGCGGCGCGCTCATGGTCGGCCTTCGCCCGGGCGGCCTCGGCCTCGGCCTCCGCCAGCCGGGCGCGCAGGGCGGCAAGCCGGTTTCGCTGCGCAAGCCTGGTCGCGGCCGCGGTCGGCGCGCCGGCACGCACCACCAGGCCGTCCCAGCGCCAGACCGAGCCCTCTCGGCAGACGAGGGTCTGGCCGGGCCGAAGAAAGGCGGAGAGACGCTCGCCCGTGTCGGTGTCGGCGACGAGGCCGATCTGCGACAGCGCACGGGAAAGCGCGGCCGGCGCCTCGACCAGGGCGGAGAGGGGGGTGGCTCCCGCCGGCAGCGCTTGCGCGGGAAGAAGCGGCGGCAGGGCACGCCAATGCCGCGGTGCCGCCTCGTCCGCCGTCGCCTCCAGCGCCTCGCCGAGTGCCGAGCCGAGCGCGGTCTCCAAGCCCTCGGGGACGGAGATCGCATCGACGAGCGGCGGCCAAAGCTCGTCCTCGCGCACGGCGAGGGCGTCGCGCAGCCCGCGCGCTTCCGCCGCAAACCGGGTGCGCTCGGCCTCCGCAGCCTGCGCTCGCTTGAGGGCTTCGACAGCTGCGGCATGGGCGGCAGCACGGGCGGCTTCTGAGGTCTCGAGGTCGGCGCGGGCGGCAGAGAGCGCAGCCTCTGCCTCGCGCACCAACGCCTCGGCCCCGTCGAGTGCGGCGGCAGCGATCATCTGCGCCTCAAGCGCGGCGCGTTCCGCCGCCAGCCGCCGCGCCTCCTCGGCGTAATTGCTGAGGGCGCGTTCCGCATCGCGGATTCGACCGGCAAGCGCCTGGGCCTGAGCGGCGATGGCCGCGGCGTGCTCGGTGGCCGCCTGGGCCTCCACCTCGCGGGCGTGCACGGCCTCCTGCGCGAGGGTGAGGGCGGAGAGGGCCTCGGCGATCCTGCCTGGCGCCCCTTCGTGCAGCGGGGTCAGCTGGCGTTCTTCAGCGGCGAGACGAGCAAGCGCCGCGGCGGCATCCGCCCGCAGACGCTCGGCGTGCGCAAGGTCGCGGGCAAGCCGCTGGACGGCGGCCTCGGCAGAGGCGAGCGCCTCAGCGGCGCCTTTCGCCTCGGCCTCCGCCCGGGCGGCCTCGGCCCGCGCTCGCTCCACCGCGCTGCGGGCCTCGGCATCCGCCTCGCGCAGGGGGGGGAGGGCGGCCTCCGTCTCGGCGGCGCGCGTGGCGGCGGCTGCAGCGGCTTCCGCTCTCTCCGCCAGCCTCCGTTCCGCCTGGCACAAGGCGGACTCGGCTGATGCGACATCGGCGGCAGCGCGGGCGAGGCGGGCGGCGTGCATTGCCTCCTCGGCCTCGCGAATTTGGGAGACGAGGGTGCGGTAGCGCGTCGCCTGGCGGGCCTGCTTCTTTAGCAGCGCCAGCTGCGCCTCCAGCGTGCCGAGCACGTCATCGGCCCTAGCAAGGTTCGCTTCCGCTGCCCGCAGCTTCAATTCCGCCTCGTGGCGGCGGGCGTGCAAACCCGTGATTCCGGCCGCCTCCTCGAGCAGGGTGCGCCGGTCCTCGGGACGGGCATTGACCAGCGCGCCGACCTTGCCCTGGCTTACCATCGCCACCGACCGCGCCCCGGTCGCTGCATCGGCGAACAGGAGCTGCACGTCGCGCGCCCGCCACTCCCTGCCGTTGACGCGGTAGGTCGAACCGCCACCGCGTTCGATCCGCCGCAGCACGTCGAACTCGAACGCCTCTCCTGCCTTCGCCTCGGCGGCGAGAGCGTGCGGCGCCTCACCGGGCGGCGCCTCGAGGGTGAGAGCGACCTCCGCCCACTGGCGGGCGGGGCGGACGGAGGTTCCAGCGAAGATCACGTCCTCCATTTCGCCGCCGCGCAACGATTTCGCGGAGGTTTCGCCCATCACCCAGCGCAGTGCCTCGACGATGTTCGACTTGCCGCAGCCATTGGGCCCGACGATGCCCGTAAGCCCCGGCAGGATGTCGAGCACGGTCGGCTCGACGAAGCTCTTGAACCCGTGCAGGCGAAGGCGGAGGAAACGAAGTCCCAAGGTTCCTGGTCTCTCAGCCGGAGAGGCCCGTGCCACGGAGGTAGCGGTCGAAACTGATCGCGCCTGAGACGCCCGGCACCTGCCCCGCGAAGATGAAGGTGGGGGTGGAGCTCACCTTGTGTTCCTGCTCCCCGCGCAGGCGAATCTCGAGCACGCCCCTCTGCAAATCGGGGTTGCGCAGGGCGGCCTGGAACGTCTCTCGGCTCATGCCGGCAAGCGAGGCGAGAATCGCGAGCTCGTTCAAGAAGTTGCGCGTTGCCCAGCGCGACTGGGAGGACAGGAGCATGGAGACGAAAGGCTCGTGCCGGTCAGCGGGCAGCGCGCGGGCCAGCATCGCGGCGGCGAGTGCCGCCTGATCGAGCGGGAAATCGGCGAAGACGTGCCGCACCAGCCCCTTCTCCACCAGTTCCGAACGCACCCTCGGCCACGTATCCTTGTGGAACGTCGCGCAGGCCGGACAGGTGAGCGAGTAATACTCGATCACCGTCACCGGGGCGTCGGCGGAGCCTGCAGCCCGCTCGGCCAACATCTCATCGAGCGGAGGAAGCGCCGGGGCTTGCGCCAAGGCCCTGGGCGCGGCTGCGGCGACGGTGCCGGAGGCCACAAATCCTAGTAAGTTACGACGGTCGATCACGCCTCTCTCCACGAGATGTTGTGGTTATAACGCTGGCAAAGCCAGCCGGTCGAGGCCTCAGTCTAGGGAAAGCTTGAGGGCGGCGCCTCTCACACCCCAAAAAGAGTTCGCCCGAGCCGAGCGAGGGAGTCGCGGAGGGGACCCTCGGGCAGCTCGGAGAGGGCGCGGAGCGCGTCCCGCACGCGCTGAGGGTCGACCGGACGAGGCGGAGGCAGCGGTGGAGGGGCCTGCTCCTCGGCCAGACCCTTGCCCGGACCCTGCACGAGTTTCAGCCGCGTGACCCGGCCGGGGCCGAGATGACGGGCGATTCGTTCGAGGATCTGCGGCGCAAGATGCTGGAGCTCGAGCGCGACGGGGCCCGAGGCGCGGATGGTCAGCACCCCGCCCTGTCTGCCCTGGGCGGTGATGCGCTCTGGCGCGGTGACGAGGGCCAGAGCGGGGCCGACCACCTCGGCCCAATCGAGAGCGAGGCGAGAGAGCGCGCCCTCGGCCCGCCGCATGAGGGGTGTGGCGGCTGCGGCGACGAGGCGGGCGATTGGAACGGGGCCGACGGCGAGCCGACCCCCCTCTCCTCCCGCCTTGTCGCCTGTCGTCGCCATCGCCACCCTCACCGTGTGGACCAGCGTAGCACACCTAGGGCCGAGGACCTCCTCTCCTGGTACGACCGGTACCGTCGCGACCTACCCTGGCGTGCCCCGCCTGGGGTGCAGCCAGACCCGTACCGCGTCTGGCTTTCGGAAATCATGCTGCAGCAGACCACTGTGGCTGCGGTGGGCCCACGCTTTGAGGCCTTTCTCTGCCGCTTCCCGACCGTGGCCTCGCTCGCCGCCGCCCCTTGGGAGGAGGTGGCGCGGGCCTGGGCGGGCTTGGGCTACTACGCGCGGGCGCGCCACCTGCATGCAGCGGCCAAAGTGGTGGCCGCACAGGGGCGTTTTCCCGAAGACGCCGCCGGGCTGCGTGCCCTGCCAGGGGTGGGCGAATACACGGCGGCAGCAATCGCCGCCATCGCTTTCGGCCGGCCAGAGGTGCCACTGGATGGCAATGTCGAGCGCATCCTCGCCCGCCTGTTCGCGGTGGAGGAGCCTTTGCCCGGGGCGAAGCCGAGGCTTCGGGCTTTGGCGCGGCGGGTCGGCGAGCAGGAGGCGGCCAAGGCGCGGCCCGGAGATTTCGCCCAAGGATTGTTCGACCTTGGAGCGATGGTGTGCACGCCGCGCCGACCCGGCTGCGCCCTCTGCCCTTGGCGCGGGGCATGCGCGGCGCATCGCGCCGGGTTGGCGGAGCAGCTGCCGCGCAAGGCGGAGAGGAAAGCAAGGCCGCAGCGCTTCGGGGTGGTGTTCTGGCTGGAGGACGCGGCGGGGCGCGTGCTTCTGCGCCGACGCCCGCCCGCGGGGCTTCTGGGCGGAATGCTCGAGCTTCCCGGCACACCCTGGCGTGAAGCGCCGTGGCAAGAGGAGGAAGCGTTGGCGCATGCGCCGGCGCGAACGCGATGGTCGGGGGCCGGTACGGTGCGTCACGTATTCACCCATTTCGCGCTTGACCTTGCGGTGCGGGTGGGGAGGGTCGCGCAAATCGGCGAAGGCCTCGCTCTGCCGCGCGATGAGGTGTTGGGGGCAGGCTTGCCCGGGGTGATGGTGAAGGCGGCGGGGGCGGCGCTCAGCTCCGCCGCCGTGGCGGAGGAGGCGCGGGGGCGCGCTTCAGCCTGAGCCGGGCTTCGCGCAGCGCCTCGGCATCCAGCGCCCGCGCTGCGCGTTCGGCGCGCGCCCGCCACAGCAGGAAGGCGCGTTCGTGTTCGCTCGTCGGCGGGGCTTCGCCGCGGGCGACGCGAACGAAGCGCTGCTGTGCCGGCGTGGTCGGCGCGCGCCTGCCTTCCGCCAGCGCCCGGTAGAAAGCGAGATGGCGTCGGATGAGTTCGGCGAACCGCGCCTCGTCCATGGCGATCGCATTCTAACACGGGGGCAGTGTCAAAAGCCTGGCCAACCGGGAAGGCGGCCGCGGCCGAGCATGGCGCGTGCCCGGGCTTCACGCTAAACGCGTCTCGTTTCCTTCCCCGCCTCGCCGGATCCGCATGACCGCGACCTTCGAACTGCTCGGCATCGGCAATGCCATCGTCGACGTGATCTCCCGCTGCGAGGAGACGTTTCTCGCTGAATTCCGCCTCGCTAAGGGGGCGATGACTTTGATCGACGCCGCGGCCGCCGAACGTCTTTACGCCGCCATGGGGCCGGGGGTGGAGATGTCGGGTGGGTCTGCGGCCAACACGCTCGCTGCCTTCGCCTCGCTTGGCGGCCGCGGCGCGTTCATCGGCAAGGTGGCGGACGACCAGCTGGGCGAGGTGTTCCGCCACGACATCCGTGCCGCCGGGGTTGCCTTCGACACTCCTCCGGCCCGCGGCGGGGCACCGACCGCGCGCTGCTTGATCCTGGTCACCCCGGATGCGCAGCGCACGATGAACACCTATCTGGGCGCCTGCGTGACGCTGACCGAGGAGGATGTGGACGAGGCGCGGGTCGCTGCCTCGGCCGTCACGTACCTCGAAGGCTATCTGTTCGACCCGCCCGCCGCGCAGGCCGCGTTCCGCAAGGCGGCGCGAGTCGCGCACGAGTCTGGGCGGCAGGTGGCGCTTACCCTCTCCGACCCGTTCTGCGTCGATCGCCACCGCGAGGCGTTCCGCGCCCTGGTGCAGGATGGGGTGGACATCCTGTTCGCCAACGAGCGTGAGATCCTCGCCCTCTATGAGGTGGAGCGCTTCGACGAGGCCGTGGCGGCGGTGCGCGAGGAGACGACCATCGCCTGCCTGACGCGGAGCGAGAAGGGAAGTGTGATCGTTACCGCAGGAGGGGTGATCGAGGTTGGGGCGGAACCGACCGAGGTGGTGGACACCACCGGGGCTGGCGACGCCTATGCCGCCGGGTTCCTCTGGGGCCTTGTGCGCGGCAGGCCGCTTGCAGAGTGCGGGCGCATCGGTGCAATCGCCGCCGCTGAGGCAATCAGCCATGTCGGAGCGCGGCCGATGGTGCGACTTGCTGACCTGGTCGCCGAACGGCTCGCCGCCTGACGCGCGATCGTCATTCGCCGCGTGGCGCGAGAACGCCTATCTGACGGGCTGACGGTCCTGAACCTTCGGTGTTTCCCATGCCCGCCCGAGACTTGCGCAACATCGCCATCATCGCCCATGTCGACCACGGCAAGACCACGCTTGTCGATCAGCTCCTGCGCCAGTCGGGTGCGGTGCGCGAGAACCAGCAGCTGGCGG
The DNA here is from genome assembly GCA_937928775.1 of uncultured Elioraea sp. GTDB lineage: Bacteria > Pseudomonadota > Alphaproteobacteria > Acetobacterales > Acetobacteraceae > Elioraea. The sequence goes on from CALFVI010000044.1 coordinate 6,560, forward strand.
AACGCGCGCTCGATCGCAACGATCTCGAACGCGAACGCGGCATCACCATCCTCGCCAAGTGCACCTCGGTCACATGGAAGGGGGTAAGGATCAACATCGTCGACACGCCGGGGCATGCGGATTTCGGCGGCGAGGTCGAGCGTATTTTGAACATGGTGGATGGCGCGATCCTGCTTGTTGATGCCGCCGAGGGCCCGCTGCCGCAGACCAAGTTCGTGCTGGGCAAGGCGCTCGCACGCGGGCTTCGCCCGATCGTGGTCGTCAACAAGGTGGATCGTTCCGACGCGAGGCCGGACGAAGTTTATGCCGAGGTCTTCGACCTGTTTGCTGCGCTCGGCGCGTCCGACGTCCAGCTCGACTTCCCCCTGCTCTACGCCTCGGGCCGCCAAGGCTGGGCGGATACGACTCTCGACGGCCCGAGGGCAGACCTCTCCCCTCTGTTCGACCTGATCGTTTCGCATGTACCATCGCCAGCGCTGGATGCCGAGGCGCCCTTCGCCATGGTCGCCACCATCCTCGAGTACGACCAGTTCCTCGGGCGGGTGCTGACGGGGCGGATCGAGCAGGGGCGCGCGCGCACCAACATGGCGGTGAAGGTGTTGCGCGCAGACGGATCGGTGGCGGAGAGCGGGCGGCTGACCAGGCTTCTCGCCTTCCGCGGTCTCGAGCGCGTGCCCGTGGAGGAGGCGGAAGCGGGCGACATCATCGCCATCGCCGGGCTCGGGACCGCGACCGTGCCGGATACAATCTGCGCCCCCGAAATCGCCATTCCCCTGCCTGCGATCCCGGTAGATCCGCCCACCCTGGCGATGACCTTCCGCATCAACGACGGGCCGCTCGGCGGACGCGAGGGCAGGAAGGTGACTAGCCGGCAGATCCGCGAGCGTCTGTTCCGTGAAGCCGAAGGCAACATCGCGATTCGCGTGCGCGAGGCGGAGGAGACGGACGCTTTCGAGGTGGCGGGCCGCGGCGAACTGCAGCTTGGCGTGCTGATTGAAACGATGCGGCGGGAGGGCTATGAGCTCACCATCGGCCGTCCGCGTGTCCTCCTCCGCCGCGACGAAACAACGGGGGAACGGCTCGAGCCGATGGAGGAGGTGCTGATCGACCTCGACGAGGCCCATGTCGGCGTGGTGGTGGAGAAGCTCTCCGCACGCAAGGGCGAGATGATCGACATGCGGCCCTCAGGGGCGGGCAAAACGCGGCTCGTCTTCCGCATCCCTTCGCGCGGCCTGATCGGATATCACGGCGAGTTCCTCACCGACACGCGCGGGTCAGGGATCATGAACCGCTCCTTCATCGGCTACGGGCCATGGAAGGGGCAGATCGAGGGCAGGCGCAACGGCGCGCTGATCAGCAACGCCGATGGCGAGGCGGTGCACTACGCGCTCTTCTACCTGCAGGAGCGCGGCACGTTGTTCGTCTCGCCGGGCGAGAAGGTGTATGCCGGCATGATCATCGGCGAGAACAGCCGCCCCGAGGACCTCGAGGTCAACCCGACCAAGGAGAAGAAGCTCACCAACATCCGCGCCGCCGGCAAGGACGATGCGATGCTGCTCACCCCGCCCCGCAAGCTGAGCCTGGAGCAGGCGATCGCTTGGATCGACGACGACGAACTCGTCGAGGTGACGCCCTCCGCCATTAGGCTGCGCAAGCGCGTGCTTGACCCGCACGAACGGAAGAGGGCCGAACGCCGGGCCGAGGAGGCGGTCTAAGCGCGGGCGCGGGGGGGTCGACTTGGGCGGGCGACGAGCAGGCCGATGAGGCCGAGCAGGCCCACCGCGAAGCTTGCGACGGCTGCCGGTTCCGGCACGGTGGCCACAGGAAGGTCGGGAGAGAGGTTGGGCCGAGCCGGCGAGGAAGGATCGGTGATCACCACCGGGCCACTGATGGGGACCGTTCCCGTTCCGGGTTCCGGCGGGAGCATGGGCAGTGGGGGCGCTGGCGGCCTTTGGGTCGAGTCCAGAGCATCGGGAGGCGTGCTGCCGGCGGGAGCGGACCCTGTTCCCCCGCTTGCCGGGTCTGATCCCGGTGGAAGCTGGGGCTGCGGCATGGGCCGGGCTTCGGCGTTTGCCGGTGGGCTGACCACCGCGGCCGGACCTTCCCTGGCCGAACGGTCGTCCGGAGACTGGTCCGTCGGCAAGGCGACGAAGGGACGCGCCGCGGGACCGGACAGGGCGCCTGGTTGCGCACCTCCTCCGAGGAAGGCTCCGCCGGCGAGACCGCCGCCGGACGGCGTGAGATTCCTGCGTGGCGGCGGTGCGGAAGACGCGGCTTGCGCCTCGCCGGATGGATGCGCGATCTCCCCCTCGCCCCTGAGCGCGCTCAGCATATGCTCGAGAAACTGGGCCAGTGGGCCGGGTCCGAACAGATCGCGCAGCAGGGGATCGGACAGCACGGTCTCCAGCACCGCTTCGCCGATGCCTTCAGGGGGGAGGGCGAGGTCGCGGACGAATGGCGAATCCTCGGGCCACAAGGCGGTGGGCCGACCCGAACCGAAGCGCTGAGGGTCCTGATCGAGCGCGATCGGCGGCGGATCGAAGGCCTGTTGGGACGCTCCCTCCGCTTCTCCCACGATGGCGCTGAATGGGAAATCTTCGAACAGGGAGAACGGGGCCGCTCCGGCCGGAACACCGTCCGAACTGTGGCGATGACCTCGGGCCTCGAAGGTGAAAGCCGAACGGTTCTGCGGCATCGAGCCCTCTGCCGCAGGCCACGACACGGGTCCCAACAGGCCCCCATCGATTGCCATGGCGGTCGTCGCAGCGACCGCCAGCACCCCCCAGCGCACCCTTTCCTCGAACCTTGCCCCGCATCAACGCGCGCGCATGATCGCAGAATTGGGACGACGGTCAAATCGTTTCCTTCGATCGCGTGACAGATCAGAGTCGCGATGACGGGGTGCTGACGACGGTCGGGCGGTAGGGCTCAGTCGCGCTGCGCTGCGATCAGGAATTCCACGTTGCCCTCCCGGCCAGGGATCGGCGATGGGATCACGCCGAGCACGCGCCATCCAGGAAGCCCTGCCCACCAGCAGGCGATGCGCTCGCACACCTGCCGCCGCGCTGCCTCGCTGCGCACCACCCCACCCTTGCCCACCGCTTCGGGCCCCACTTCGAACTGGGGCTTGATCAGCGCCACCGCCCAGGCCGAGGGCGCACAGAGGGCCAGCGGCGCGGGCAGCACGGTCGCCAGCCCGATGAAGGAGACGTCGCAGACCAAGGCATCGATCGCCTCGCCGATCTGTTCGGCCGTGAGAAAGCGGGCGTTGGTGCGATCGTGCACGACGACGCGCGGGTCCTGACGCAGTTTCCAGGCGAGCTGGCCGTGGCCGACATCGACCGCGTGCACGCGGGCTGCCCCGCGCGAGAGGAGCACGTCGGTGAAGCCACCCGTGGAGGCGCCGATGTCGAGACAAACCCTGGCCTTGGGGGACAGGCCGAAGGCGTCGAGGGCGGCGGCGAGCTTGACCCCGCCGCGGCTGACCCAAGGGTGGTCCTGCCCGCGCAGCTCGAGCGGCAGGTCGGCGGGGATGGGCATGCCCGGCTTGTCAAGCCGCCTTTCGCCGGAAAAGACCTGGCCCGCCAAGATCAGCGCCTGGGCGCGGGCGCGGCTCTCCGCAAGCCCCCGTTCGACCATGGCCTGGTCGAGCCTGAGCCGCCCGCGGCCCGAGCCGCGTGCGGCGGTCCCTGCTCGCGCCTCGCTTGCCGCGCGCTCGCCCCGGCTCACGCGCGGGCGGGCTGGGCGGCCACTTCGCGCCCAAGCGCGGCAAGGGCAGTGGCGACGATGTGCCGAGCGTTCAGCCCGGCCTTCTCGTACTGCGCTTGGGGCTTGTCGTGGTCGATGAAGAGATCCGGCAGCACCATCGGCCGAACCCGCAGCCCGGTCTCGAGCAGCCCAGCGTGCGCGAGTTCGTGCAGGACGAAGGAGCCGAAGCCACCGATTGCGCCCTCCTCGATCGTGATCAGCACCTCATGTTCGCGGGCAAGGCGATGGATCAGCGCGCGATCGAGCGGCTTGGCAAAGCGCGCGTCCGCCACCGTGGTGGAAAGCCCCCGCGCGGCGAGCTCGTCCGCCGCCTTTAGACACTCCTGCAGGCGCGCACCATAGGAGAGGATCGCGACCGTAGTGCCCTCGCGGATGATCCGCCCCTTGCCGATGGGCAGGACCTGGCCGCGTTCGGGCAGCGGCACGCCAACCCCCTCCCCGCGCGGATAGCGGAACGCGATCGGGCCCGCATCATGCGCCGCAGCGGTCGCCACCATGTGCATGAGCTCTGCCTCATCCGCCGCCGCCATCAAAACCATGTTCGGCACGCAGCCCAAATAGGCGATGTCGAACGAACCGGCATGGGTCGCGCCATCCGCGCCCACCAGGCCGGCGCGGTCGATAGCGAAGCGCACGGGCAGGTTCTGCAGCGCGACATCGTGCACCACCTGGTCGTAGGCTCGCTGCAAAAAGGTGGAGTAGATGGCGGCGAAAGGCTTCAGCCCCTCGCAGGCCATGCCTGCGGCGAAAGTGACGGCGTGCTGTTCCGCGATGCCGACGTCGAAGGTGCGGTGCGGAAAACGTTTCTGGAACAGATCAAGCCCGGTGCCGGAGGGCATCGCCGCCGTGATGGCGACAATCGCGGGGTCGGCCTCCGCTTCCGCGATCAGCGCGTTGGCGAATACTTTGGTGTAGGAGGGGGGGCCGGCAGCCGGCTTCGCCTGTTCGCCGGTGATGACGTTGAAGGTGGACACACCGTGATACTTGTCCGCCGCCTTCTCCGCCGGCGGGTAGCCCTTGCCCTTCTGGGTGACGACATGGACGAGGATGGGCCCGACAGCATCCTCCGCCTCGCGCACGTTGCGCAGCACGGGCAGCAGGTGGTCGAGATTGTGCCCATCGATCGGGCCCACGTAATAGAAGCCCATCAGTTCGAACAGCGTGCCGCCAGTCAGAATCGACTTCGCAATCTCCTCAGCGCGCTTAGCAGTGCGTTCGAAGGAGCGGGGGAAGCGCTTCGCCAAGCGTGCGGCGACCTCGCGCAGCCCCGTATACGAGCGGCCCGAGAGGATGCGCGAGAGATAGGCGCTCATCGCCCCGACTGGGGGCGCGATCGACATGTCGTTGTCGTTGAGGATGACGATCAGGCGCGACTTCATTGCGCCCGCGTTATTCATCGCCTCGTAGGCCATGCCGGCGCTCATCGCGCCGTCGCCGATGACGCAGACCACGTGGCGCGTCTCGCCCTTAAGGTCGCGGGCCACCGCCATGCCGAGCCCGGCCGAGATCGAGGTGGAGGAATGCGCGGTGCCGAAAGCGTCGTATTCGCTTTCAGATCGGCGCACGAAGCCCGACAGGCCGCCGCCCTGGCGCAGGGTGCGGATCCGGTCGCGCCGTCCGGTGAGGATCTTATGCGGATAAGTCTGATGCCCAACGTCCCAAATCAGTCGGTCGTGCGGCGTGTCGAAGACGTGGTGCAGGGCGACGGTGAGTTCGACCACCCCAAGCGAGGCGCCGAGATGCCCGCCGGTGATGGAGACCGCCTCGATGGTCTCGCGGCGCAGCTCATCGGCCAGCTGTTTCAGCTGCTCAGTCGAGAAGTTGCGCAGGTCGGCCGGGTAGCGCACCCGGTCCAGCAGCGGCTTCGGGGAGCCAGGGGTCATCGTCGTCATGCCTTGCGCGAGATCACAAACTCGACGAGTTCGCGCAGCAGGTCTGCGCGCTCATCGAAGGTGTCGAGATGGCCGATCGCCTGGTCGGCGAGGAAGCGCATGTGGGCGCGCGCGCGGTCGAGCCCCATCAGCGACACCAAAGTCGCCTTGCCGGCGGCCTCGTCCTTGCCGGGTGTTTTGCCGATCTCCTCCCGCGTCCCGGTCGCGTCGAGGATGTCGTCGGCGATCTGGAAGGCGAGACCCAGGTCGCGCCCGTAGTGCGAGAGAGCGAGGAACTGCGGCCTGGGCGCCTTGGCGAGCATCGCACCTGCTTCGCAGCACCAGGTAATCAGCCGCCCCGTTTTGAGAAGCTGCAGCCTGGTGACCTCATGTTCGTTCAGCCTCGCCTCCTGCGCCATGAGGTCGATCATTTGCCCGCCCGCCATGCCGCGCGCTCCGGCGGCCTGGGCCAGGGAATGCACGAGGAGGGCACGCACCGCGGGGTCGGAGTGCGTGTCATCGTCGGCCAGAACCTCGAAGGCAAGAGCCTGCAGCGCGTCGCCGGCCAGGATCGCCGTTGCCTCGTCGAAAGCGCGGTGCGTCGAGGGTTTGCCGCGCCGGACATCGTCGTCGTCCATCGCCGGCAGGTCGTCGTGCACCAGCGAATAGGCGTGCAGCATTTCGACCGCCGCGGCGGCGCGCAGGGCCGCCCGGCGGGCGACGTTGAACAGGCGCGAGGTTTCGAGGACGAGGAAGGCACGGATCCGCTTGCCGCCGCCAAGGGTGGCGTAGCGCATCGCCTCGTACAGCCGCGCCTGAGCGTCCTCGCCCTTCGGCAACAGCCGCTCCAAGGTCGCCTCAACCTGGGCGGCGGCATCGGCGAGGGCCGCCCCCAGCCTGCCATGAATGACGGCAAGCGCGCTCATCGCGGCGCGAAGGGTTCGACTGCCAACGCCTCCCCAGCGCGCTCGACGATCCGGCTCACCTTCGCCTCGGCTTCGGCCAGTTTCGCCGCGCAGTGGCGACGCAGAGCATCACCCCTCTCATAGGCGGCGATGGCCGCTTCCAGCGTGCCGCGCCCCTCCTCCAGCTGGCGTACGATCCGCTCCAGCTCCTCAAGCGCCGCCTCGAAACTCAGGCTCGCAACCTCAGCGACCGTCTGGTCGTTGGCCATGTCCTGCTCCCACATTCACCCCCGGACCTTACCGGCCGGCGGGAGTTCTGGCCAGAAGCGCAGCGAGGGCGGGGGAGAGGCCAAGGCTCGCCCTCGGCGCGGCGGCTGGTGCGGAAGGCGGGCGGGAGAGACCGAGCGCGACCAGCGCCTCAGCCACCTTCACCCCTGCCGCAATGCCGTCGATCAGCGGAACGGGCGTGCCGCCCGTAAAGCGAGGCCCAAGGCCAGAGAAGGCAGCCCCGGCGAGGACCACGCTCTCCGCCCCACCGCCGGCGAGACGGCGCGCCGCCTGCACCACCTTGGCGCAAACCCCGTCCGGGTCGGTGGAGACCTCCGCCGGCGTGGCATCGATCAGGGCGATCCCCGCGAGCCTCGCGCCGAGGCCATGGCCCTCGACCAGCTCCCGATACATCGCGGCCGAGGAGAAGGAGACGAGGCCGAAGCGGCTGCCGAGCGCGCAGGCGACCAGGCAGGCCGCCTCGGTCATGCCGACCACGGGCACGCGAAGGAGGTCACGGGCAGCCGCAAGCCCGGTGTCGAAGGAGACGGCGAGCAGGGCAGCGTCGCAGCCCTCGGCGTGCTCGGCGAGAAGATCGAGCACCGCATGGGCGGCGATCGCGTTCTCTGCCCGGTTCGCAATCACGGCTGGGCCGAAACGGGCGGTGGCGGGAAGGATTTCCGTGCCGGGCGCAGCCACACGCCGCGCCGCGGCGGCGCAGGCCTCGGTGATCGCGCCCGTGGTGTTGGCATTGACGAGGAGGAGTCGCACCGATCGGTCAGAGCCCGTTGGCGGCGCGACGCGCCTCGAAGCGGGCGCGCTTGGAAGGGGCGGGGCGGGGTGGGATGCCGGCCCGCCAGAACAGATCGGCAAGCCAGGCCTGTGCCCGCTCGGCCTGGCCATCGCTCGCAAGTTCGAGCTCGATCTCGAGGTCAGTCGTCTCGTCGTCGAAGGCCGTGCGGTGAAGAGCGATCACGGCAGACACCCCCGGCGGCAGGACGAGGGGGATCTCCGCCCTCTCGTTGCGGAACGCGCCACGCGGCAGAAGGGGCGCGCCAGCGGCGGCCTTCTCGATCGCGCGGGCAAGCGCGAGCGCGACTGCGGGCGGGCGCGCCCGCGCAAGCAAAGGAAGGGGGTCGGCGTTGCCGGATTGGAGGTGGCGGGCGAGATATGGCGGCAACACCCGTTCCGCTTCGTACCGCCGCGTCGGAGCCGGCGCGGCGTCCAGGGGGGAACCCTTGGCGGTCAGGGTCCAGAGGCCCGCTTCCTCGCGCAGGCGAAGCGAGTAGCCAGCGCGCGCCACGGCGCCGTCGGCGGTGTCGAAGAACAGGTTGCGCTGCGCGAGATGGCGTTTCGGCGGCGGCAACAGCGCCTCGAGGGCGGAGCGTTCAGCTTCGGAAGCAAGCAGGAACTTGAATTCGCGTTCGATGCCGTCGCGAGGCATGCGAGGGTTCGAAGCCATGTGCGCCTGAGGTGTCGGCGTTACAGCACGGTGACAGTGAAGCGAGCAAGCGGGAACGCTGACACCGGCGCCTCCGGCCGTTGCGGGGCCGGGGACGGGACTGACGTCGGGCGCGATGCCGTGGCTCGGATGGCCGCATTCGCCCTCCTGCACGTCGTGATAGGGCCGCTACGGCCGGCGTCGCGGCGGAGGTCGCACGGCCGCGCCGGCGGGGCGTCAGGCCTCCGCCGCGAGCCGCGCCAGCCCCTCGCGGTAGGCCGCCTGGAATCCGGTCTCCAGCGTGGCCGACACGCCGCAGCAATTGGCGGCGACGCGCCCTGCCCAGCCGAAATGTTCCACCTTCTGCCCGTGCGTCCAGCGCTCCGGCGCATCCGCAATCAGCCCGCGCAGCTGCGAGGTGAGGTCGGCCAGCGTGATCATGGCGGCGCCCCGGGTGGCGAAGCGCACCGAACGGATGCGGATGTCCCTCCGCAGCGGCTCGGGAATACGGGCGTTTGGCGTCAGCTCCGCCACCATGGCTGCGACCTGCCAGCCGAACCGGTCGGCGAGTTCGCGCGCCGTAACGCGGCGGCGGGCGGTGAGCCTGTTCTCGACCGCCTCGTGCAGCCAGCCGGCGGCAAGCACCTCATCGTCCGCCCTCGCCTCGAGCAATAGCTCGACCACCTCCTCGAGGTGGGTGACGAAAGCGCGCCCTTTCTGCCCCTCGCGGGCAAACCCCGCATGCAGGTCGCGGGCAAAAGCCTCGGCGCGAACGACGAGGTCGTCTGCTGGTGCGGATCCGGGCGCGCTGTGCGAGGGCCCTCGTCCCGTGCCCTCGACCCCCTCGTCAGCCATAGCGGCGGACGGCTGCGGCGGTGGCTTAGGTGTTCATCGCGTCGAAGAACTCCTGGTTGGTCTTGGAATACTTCAGCTTGTCGAGCAGGAAATCCATGGCATCCTGCGGGCCCATCGGCATCAGGATCCGGCGCAGCACCCACATCTTGGCCAGCGTGCCGCGATCGACCAGAAGCTCCTCCTTGCGCGTGCCCGATTTCGTGATGTCGATCGCGGGGAAGGTGCGCTTGTCGGAGAGTTTCCGATCGAGAACGATCTCCGAGTTGCCGGTGCCCTTGAACTCCTCGAAGATCACCTCGTCCATCCGCGAGCCGGTGTCGATCAGCGCGGTCGCGATAATCGTCAGCGACCCCCCCTCCTCGATGTTGCGCGCGGCGCCGAAGAAACGCTTCGGCCGCTGCAGAGCGTTCGCGTCTACGCCGCCCGTCAGCACCTTGCCCGACGAGGGCACGACCGTATTGTAGGCGCGCGCGAGCCGGGTGATGGAGTCGAGCAGGATGACGACGTCCTTCTTGTGCTCGACGAGGCGCTTGGCTTTCTCGATCACCATCTCCGCCACCTGCACGTGGCGCGTGGCGGGCTCGTCGAAGGTGGAGGAGATGACCTCGCCGCGCACGGTGCGCGCCATGTCGGTCACCTCCTCGGGTCGTTCGTCGATCAGCAGCACGATCAGGTAAACCTCGGGATGATTGTGCGCGATCGAGTTGGCGATGTTCTGCAGCATCACCGTCTTGCCCGTGCGCGGCGGGGCGACGATGAGGCCACGCTGGCCTTTGCCGATTGGGCAGATCAGGTCGAGCACGCGCGGCGTGTAATCCTTCTGCACGCCTTTCTGCACGCCCTCCCTCGCCCCACCCCGGTCTTCGATCTCCATCTTCAGCCGCTTGTCGGGATAGAGCGGGGTGAGGTTGTCGAAGTTGATGCGGTGGCGAACCGCTTCGGGCGGTTCGAAGTTGATCGCATTGACCTTGGTCAGCGCGAAGTAGCGCTCGCCGTCCTTGGGCGCGCGGATCTGCCCCTCCACTGTATCGCCGGTGCGCAGGCCGAAGCGACGCACCTGGGCCGGTGAGACGTAGATGTCGTCCGGGCCCGGCAAATAGTTCGCCTGCGGCGAGCGGAGGAAGCCGAACCCGTCGGGCAGGATTTCGAGTACGCCGTCGCCGTAGATCGCCTGGTCGTTGTCGGCGAGCGTCTTGAGGATGGCGAACATCATGTCCTGCTTGCGCAGGGTGGAGGCGTTTTCGATGTTGAGGGACTCGGCGAAGGCGAGGAGGTCTGCGGGAGACTTGGCCTTCAGTTCGGCGAGATGCATGGGAGGCCTTCGGTGTTTCATGCCGGCGCGGAGAGGAACGCGCCGCGACACGTCACTTGCGGGGTATGGCCCGCAAAACCGGTCAGGGGTTCAGCCGCCGCGGCGCCACAACCGCACGCACCACCGCTCACCGGGCCCGCGGCCCCGGCCTTTGGCCCGGGGGCCGTCGCTACCCCGACTGCGGTCCATGTCAGCGCAAGGATGTGCGCCCGAGGGCGTAAGAACGCTAAACGGCTCCCCGCGCCCGGTCAATCTAGAGGTTGGGCGGCGGCAGCCTCGTGTCAAGCGCGATCGCCGGCCCGCCGCGGTCAGAACGGCTTCACGATCACCATGATCACGATGACGATCATCGCCACCGTCGGCACCTCGTTCAGCCAGCGGAAGTAGACGTGCGACCTGCGGTTGCGATCGTGCAGGAAGGCCCGGCGATGCACAGCGAGCACGTGGTGCACGCCGGTGAGCGCGATGATGCCGAGCATCTTGAGGTGCCACCAGCCCGACGACCAATCGACGATGCCGGGTGTCAGCACGAGCAGGACGCCGAACAGCCAGGTCGCGATCGCCGCTGGATTCATGATGATGGTGTGCAGCTTGCGCTCCATCACCTTGAAGCGCTCGCTCTCCGCCGATCCGGGCGCGGTTTCGCAGTGATAGACGTAGAGCCGCGGCAGGTAGAACAGGGCCGCCATCCAGGCGATCGCTGCGATGACGTGCAACGCCTTGGTCCAGAGGTAGAGATCGGCGAGCAGACCGGACATGCGTCTCGTTCCTCCTGTTCTCGGCTCCGCCGGGGCGGTGGTGCGCAGCAGAGGCAAACGCGCTCTCGCCCCTGCCCAGCACCCTTAGCGTACGAGCACGTTGCGGAACTTCCAGGGGTCGTCGGCGTCGATGCCCTGCGGGAACAGGCCCGGGCGGCCCGAGAGCGGCGTCCAGCCGGTGTAGGTGCCGATAATCGGGCCGAAATAGGGGCGCGGGATCTCGAGCACGCGCCGCCAGCCGAGCTCGTCGGCATCGACCATGCCGACGCGGGGGTTCTCGATCGCCCGCACCATGCCCCCCAACACGGCCGAGGTGACCTGCAGGGTGGTCGCGTTCTGATACGGCGCGAGCCGGCGGGCTTCCGTGATCGAGAGCTGGCTGCCGTACCAGTAGGCGTTGCGCGCGTGCCCGTAGAGCAGAACGCCGAGCTGATCGTGGCCCTCGATGATCTCGTCGTTCATTAGCCGAAGCGTGGGCTGGCAGCGGAAGGCGTTGCCCACGAACTCCTCGAGCGAGAGCACGGTGTCGTCCGCAGGCCGGTCGGCGTAATGGCAGGTCGGGCGGCAGACCACCTCGCCCGCCTCGTTGCGAAGGGTCGGGTAGTCGGCGATCGAGATCGCCTCGTTGTGGGTGATCAGCCAGGCGAGCTCGGCCCCCGGGGTTGGTGCCGTGCGCGATCAGCGCGGTCGGATCCGCGATTCCCGGCCGGCGCAGGGCGCGCGCGGCTTCGCGCAGCCCTCAGTTCGAGCGCTCGGTTGGCGACAGGGAGGGGTCGGTGTAGCCGCCCGGCCAGGGCTCGATGAGGTGTCGATGGAGAGCGCGCCCACCTCGCTGCAGAGCGCGATCAGCTCGACCGAGGAGACTTCGACCGAGAGGTTGACGCAGAACCCGCTTCCCGCAAGCAGCGGCGAACGCTCGCGGCGAAGATTGTCGCGGGTCATGGCGAGGCGGCGAAAGCGCACGCCCTCGCGTTCGGCGAGGTCAGGCGCCGAATCGTCCGGGTCGATCACGACCATCGACTCGCGGGGAGCGTCGATGTGGCGGAGGATGAGCGGCAGGGTGCGTTGCCGATCGAACCGAAGCCGATGATCACGATCGGGCCGGCGAAGCGGGCATGGATGGGCCACTCGCGCATGGCGGGATCCTCCGCGACCCGGACGCGCGCCGACGGCCTCGCGCGGTGGGGAGGGGGCTCGGACGGCCGTTCCGGGGCTCACGCCCCGCACCCGAGACGGATTCGCTGCGGCGGCGGCAGACCCGCCTGACCGGGGCGAAGGCGCGAGGTGTCGCGGAGGCGGGGGATGGTGAGGGGTCGACTCACCGCACGGCCGATCTGCCGGCGGGTGTCAGGCGGCCTGATCCTCGGCCTCGTCCGCCACGCGCTGCGGGGCGGGCAGGCGGCGGGCAGGGCGAAGGATGAAGTCTGGCACGAAGCTGCCGAAGCCGACCACACGATCCTCCTCCTGCGGCTCCGCCTGTCGCGGCGAGGCGCGTTCCGCCTGCCGGCGGTCGCGTCTCTTCGGTTCGGTCTCCGGCCTCGCCTGCCGCTGCGCATGCGCGCCTTGGCCGCGCGACGGCGGCTGGGCTTCGGCCGAGGCCTTGCCGCGTCTGCGGCCACGACCGCGCGTCGCGTCGCGCGGGCGTTCGAGGTCGAGACTGACCGGATCGAGCCCGTCGATCTGGATCCGGGGAATCGGCTTGCCGATCAGTGTCTCGATCGCGGCGAGCCGGTCGTCCTCCTCGACGGTGGCGAGGGTGAAGGCGCGGCCCGACTGGCCCGCCCGGCCGGTGCGGCCGATTCGGTGCACGTAATCCTCGGGGTGGATCGGCACGTCGAAGTTGAAGACGTGACTGAGGCCGCCGATGTCGATGCCCCGCGCGGCGACGTCGGAGCAGACGAGCAGGCGAACCTGCCCGGCCTTGAACCGCTCGAGCGTCTCCGTCCGTTTCGTCTGCGTCATGTCGCCGTGCAGCATGGCGGCATCGAACCCGTGGCGGAGCAGCGAGCGGCAAAGGATCTCGACGTCGCGCTTGCGGTTGCAGAAGATCAGCGCGTTTTTCACGTCCTCGGAACGAAGAAGGCGGCGCAGCGCTTCGCGCTTGTCGTGTTCGCGCACGAGCGCGAGGTGCTGTTCGACGGTGGCGGCCACGGTGGCGGGGGGTGCCACGGTGATGATTTTTGGGTTGTGCAGGAACGCATCCGCCAGGCGCTTGATCTCAGGCGGCATGGTGGCGCTGAAGAACAGCGTCTGCCGCATGCGGGGCAGAAGCGAGACGATGCGCTCCACATCCGGCATGAAACCCATGTCGAGCATGCGGTCGGCCTCGTCGATGACGAGGATGCGCACGTCGGTCAGCAGGAGACCGCCGCGCTCAAAGAGGTCGATGAGGCGGCCTGGCGTGGCGATCAGCACATCAACGCCGCGGGCGAGCCGTGCCGTCTGCTCGCCCATGCTTTCGCCGCCGATAATCAGCGCGTAGTCGAAGCGGAGATATTTCGCATACTTGACGAAGTTCTCGGCGACCTGGGCCGCGAGTTCGCGCGTGGGCTCGAGGATGAGAGAGCGCGGCATGCGCGCGCGCGACCGCCCCGAGGACAGGATGTCCAGCATCGGCAGGGTGAAGGAGGCCGTCTTGCCGGTGCCGGTCTGGGCGCAACCGAGCACATCCCGCCCCATCAGCACGACGGGGATCGCCTGCTCCTGGATCGGGGTCGGATGCAGGTAGCCGGCATCCGCCACAGCGCGCAGCACGGGTTCGGAGAGGCCGAGGTCGGCGAAGGTGGGGCGAGGCGGCGCGAGGGCCTGGTCCGCGGTCGGCCGCACGGCCCTGCTGTCCCCACCGGCGGGGAGCGCGGAGCCCATGCCGCCCGCAGGTGGCCGGGGTGCCATCGGCTCGCCCGAGGGTTGGGCGGACGTGTCGGCGGCGTCCGTCGCCGGCGCGGGGGGCTCCTCGGTCACGACGGGAGGGGTGGGGCTTGACCCGGACGTGGCCCGGGTCGCTGCCGCCTCCGCGCCGACCTGGAGAGGGGTCGCAGGCTCGACAGGCGTGCTCCGGAGGCTCTCGCCCGGGCTGTTCGCCGGTGTGCCGCCGGGGTGCGTGTGATCGGTCTCTGTCACGGATCGTCCGATGCCGCGTGCCCGGGCTATGTCTGCGCGGCAGCGGCAGCGGCCATGCAGCACGGTCGCAACGGGTCGTCAAGCGAAAGCCGCCTCTCGCCCTGCGCATGGGCCGGCGAGAGACTGGTTTGGCGCGCCCCCGCCCTGCGCTGCGCCCGGCGCGGGTCGGCGAATGGGCTGCGGCAGGGGTCAGCGGGCCCGCGCAGCGGCCCGTTTCAAAAGCCCCGCCACCAGCACGGTACCCGTCAGCAGCCCAGCCAGCAGCGCCACCTCCCCCCCTGCTGCCACCGCAAGCCAGCCCACAAGACCCACGGCGACCAGCGGCAACAAGGCAACCACGGCAGCCGGAGCCGGCACGCCGCGCGAGGCGGCGACCAGCACGAATGCGGACGCCACCACAGGCACCAACAGGATGACCAACCAAGCGGACATTGGCCCCTCCATCCACCTCTCGAGAAAAGGGTGGGCAGACGCTGGTTAACGCCGGGTGAAGCGCGCGCTAGCCTCACACCGCTGCAACATCGGCGCCTGCGGAGGAAACGCCATGGTGGCGACGATTGTTTCGCCGAGAGTGATGCTGGTGGGCGGCGGCGCGGTGTCGCGCGTCGCTGCTCTCCTGAACACGCTCCATCTCGCCCGGCCCATGGTGGTAACCGACCCGTTCATGGTCTCCTCGGGCCTGGTGCGGCGTGTGCTCGACCCGCTCGCCGAGGCCGGGATCAACCCGCCTTTGTTCAGCGACACCGTGTCCGACCCGACCGACACGGTGGTGCAGGCCGGGGTGTCAGCGCTGCGCGCTGCAGGCGACATCGACTGCCTGATCGGGTTCGGCGGCGGCTCCTCGCTGGATACGGCGAAGGCGATCGCCATCCTCGCCGCTGGCGGAGGCAGGATGCGGGATTGGAAGGTTCCCCGCTCTGTCGACCTCGCCGCGCTGCCGATCATCGCCATCCCCACCACAGCGGGGACGGGCAGCGAAGTGACGCGCTTCACCGTCATCACGGACACGGAACGGAACGAGAAGATGCTGATCGCGGGGCTTGCCGCCCTGCCCGCCGCCGCCATCGTCGACTATGAACTGACCTTCACCGTTCCCCCGCGCACCACGGCCGACACCGGCATCGACAGCCTCACCCATGCTCTTGAAGCCTACGTGTCACGCCGCGCCAACCCAGTCTCAGACACCTATGCCCTGCGCGCGATGGCGCTGATCGCGCGCAACCTGCGCACCGCCTATGCTGAACCCAGCAATGCGCTCGCTCGCGAGGCGATGATGCTCGGCGCCACCCTCGCCGGCCTCGCCTTCTCCAACGCCTCGGTCGCGCTGGTGCACGGCATGAGCCGCCCCATCGGCGCCCATTTCCACGTCGCGCACGGGCTTTCCAACGCTATGCTGCTGCCGGCGGTGACGCGCTTCTCCCTGCCCGCCGCCCTGCCCCGCTACGCCGAGGCTGCGCGCGCCATGGGGGTCGCGCACGAGGACGACACCGACGAGGTGGCCTCACGCAAGCTGGTCGCCGAACTCGAGGCGCTCAATCGCGACCTCGCCGTGCCCACGCCACAGAGCTACGGGCTCGACGAGGCGGCCTGGCGGGCCCTGCTGCCAACGATGGCCGACCAGGCCCTCGCCTCGGGCAGCCCCGGCAACAACCCGCGCGTGCCGACGAAGGAGGAGATCATCGCCCTCTACGAGGAGGTTTGGGCGGGCTGACGATCCATCCTCCGCTGCCTCAGCGTCCCTACACCTCGCGCGGCAGCCAGAGCACGAGATCGGGAAACGCGAAGGCGAGGAGGACGACGAAGAGCTGGATGGCGACGAAGGGAATGACGCCGAGGTAGATGTCCTTCGTCGACACCTGCGGTGGTGCCACGCCCTTGAGGCAGAAGAGCGAGAAGCCGACGGGAGGGGTGAGGAAGGACGTTTGCAGCATCACCGCGAAGACGACGACGAACCACACCGGGTCGAAGCCCAAGCCGCGCAGCAGCGGCGCGACCAGAGGCAGGTAGATCCCCGAGCACGAAACGCACGATGCCCTCGGGGCCGAAGGGCAGGCTGTTCAGCACGTGCGCGATGAACTCGTCCCCACCGAGTGGGCGCATGACCAGGGCGAAGGCGGAGGCGCCGATGAAGATCGCCATGATGAAGGCGGTCGTCTCGGCCGTCTTCACGCACACGTCCTTCTCCACCGCGGGCCGCAGGCGGCGGTTGGCGGCGGCAAGCAGCATCGTGCCCATCGCACCCACGCCTGAGGCCTCGGTCGCGGTGGCGATGCCGAAGAAGATCGAACCAAGCACGGCGAGGATCAGCCCTGCCGGCGGGGCGTAGCGCTCGAGCACGGCGCTGACGGTGACGAGGACGAGCAGCAGCCAGACGAAGGCGAAGACGAGCCCAACCCGGTGCACCACCCGCTCGATCGCATCGGCGGGCGGACAGGGCGGCAGGCCCGCGAGGTGGCCCTTCGCCGCCCCGCCGGCAGAGCCACCGACAAGATTGGTCACGGCGTCGGCCGCCGGTGCCGCTCAGCCGGCAGCGGCCCAGCGCGTCAGCGGCCAGTCGCGCTGCAGGTCGCCGAGCTGCTTCCAGGGCGCGCGCTCAGCCTGGAAGCGGCGCATGCTCTCCAGCACCTCGCGGAAATCGGCATTGGTCGCTGCCTGCAGACGCTCGAGCACCTCGCGCGGCAGCTGCGACACCGTGATTCCCTGGTCGCGGAGGCGGTTCAGCGCAGCCCCTTGCAGCGCCTCGGCGCGCGCCATGGCGTAGGCCACTCCCGCCTGGCAAGCGGTTTCGATCATCGCGCGCGTCGCCGGCTGCAGCCCGTCCCAAACCCGTCGGCTGGTGGAAGCCGGGCAGGTGCAGGAAGCGCCCGACCCGATGGAAGCCGAGCTGTTCGTCAATTCTGGGCAGGGAGAACTCGGTGCCGTCCAGCACGCCGCACTCGAGCGCCTGGGAGAGCTCAGGCCCGCGGATCAGCTGCACGGAGGCCCTCACCCGCTCGCAGATCCGCCCGCCCAGGCCAGCAGCGCGGAAGCGCAGGCCGCGCACCTGGTCGAGCGAGGGGATCTCCTGGCGCAACCAGCCAGCTCCTTCGGGGCTGATCGCGCCGCAGAAGATCGGCACCCCGTTGTGCCGCGCATCGATCCGCTCGCGCAGGTCCTTGCCACCGTGGAACCGGTATGAGGCGGAGAATTCGCGCACTTCCATGCCGAAGTGGGTGGCCCCGTACAGGGCGGAGGCCGGGACCTTGCCGATCTCGTAGCCCACGCAGGCTGTAGCCCGCCTCGACCTTGCCTTCGCTCACCGCGTCGAACACGCCAAGGGCGGGAATGACGGTGCCCGGTTCCTGCACCCTAAGATCGATCCGCCCGCTGGACATCGCGCGCAGCCGCTCAGCCACCCAGGGCAGGGTGTCGCCGAGCGCGGTGAGGTTGGAGCCGAAGGCGATCGGCACGCCGCGACGAAGCCGCTCCTGCGCGGTGGCGGAGGTGACGGAGAATGTCGCGACGAGAACGGCCGCAGTGGCGGTCGCTGCAAAGCGGCGCGCAAGGGGTGATGTGAAGCCCATTCCTTCCTCCCGGGTCGCCCGAGTGGCGTGAAGCGGATTGATCTCTGGCGCAGCCACGCTGTGCCGAAGGAGGGGCGCACTTCACCGCGAAACTCCGCGTGGTCGGCGGGCGGAAGGCAAGGGCGAAGGCGGCGCCGCGACGGTGCTCGCCAACGACTCGCCAACTCTTCGTCACACCGGCCCGCTTGCACCCCAGGCCGCCGTCCAGGCAGCGATGGCGCCTGCCGGCAGGGGCCTGCCCACCATCCAGCCCTGAGCGAGATCAGCGCCGATCTCCTGCGCCACGGCCCAGGCCTGCGGCGTCTCCACCCCTTCCGCCACCACGGCGAGCCCGCGGTCGTGCGCGCGGCGCACGAGATCTGCGAGCGCGGCGCGCTGGCGGCGGTCTCGCAGAGCGTCGAGGACGAGCGAGCGGTCGAGCTTCATTTCGGTGAAGGGCAGTGCGACCAGCCCGGCCTGCGCCTCGGAGGGGGTGAAATCGTCGATGGAGACGCCGAAGCGCAAGGCGCGCAGCCTGAGCGCCGCCTCGCGCACCGCCTCGAGGTCGCGCGCGATCTGGCTCTCCGTGAGCTCGATGGTCAGCGCTTCTACCGGCAGCCCGCCCGCCGCGCACGCCGCTGAGAGCCGTTCGGGGAGGTGCGCGTCGAGCAGGACATCGAGCGGAAGGTTGAGGGCGACCGTGTAGCGCAGCCGCGCCGCGTGCAAGGCGGCGAGGTCGGCCACCGCCTGCTGCACGACTCGGTGGCCGAGTGCGGCGGCAAGTCCTGCCCGTTCTGCCAGGGGCACGAACTCGGTAGCCCCGATCAGCCCGTGCAGCGGGTGTTCCCATCGTGCAAGCGCCTCCAGCGCGACCGGCACGCCGTCGTCCAGACGCACCTGGGGCTGATAGCGGTTGACGATCGCCCCGCCGGCGATGGCTCGCGCGAGATCCTCCGCCCCCAGGGGTGGGGCGTTTCCGCGCGGCCTCTCGCGCAGCCCGGCGACCAGCGCGGCGAGGGCGCGCGAATCCGCAATCTCCTGTACGGCGAGGGAGGCGAGGCCGAGTCCGCGCGCGGCGGCAGCGAGGCGCGGCGCGCGATGCGGGGACCCGACGAACAGGATCGGGGCAGCGAGATCCGGCTCGGCAAGCAGGCGGAGCAAGCGGCCGAGGCCGGCCCGAAAGGCACCGGGCTGCGCGAGCACGAAGGGCGGAGCGCCAGCGGCGCGGGCAAGGCGGGTGACGGCGAGGTCGGCGTTCGGCACCAGCAGCACCTCGCCGCTGCTGCCGCTCTCCGCCGCCAGCCCGGCGAGATGCCCGGCTAGTTCGCCGCGCGCCACCACCAGGGGCGGCAGTCTCGCGACCCCTGGCCACGGGATCGCGGCCGCGCTCTGCCCGCTTGCCGGGCCGGCCGCCTGCTCTCCGCCCCCCATGTTCACCAGCCTCTCCGCTCTGTTAGCGTCCGCCCCGCCCCCCAACCGCAACCAGTTTCCAACAATGCGAGACGGAACACGCGAAAAGATGCCTCACTCAGCGAGCGGCGTAAATGAAAGGGCGATGACAGCGCAGCGTCCGTCGCGCCTGCTGCACCGGTCCCTTCGCGCCGACCCGCCGATCGCGGTGGCTGGAAAGGGGGTGTGGCTGATCGATCGTGACGGCCGGCGCTACGCCGATGCGTGCGGCGGCGCGGCCGTCTCCTGCCTCGGCCATGGGCACCCGGCGGTGATCGCCGCAGTGCGCGACCAGCTCGCTCGTCTCGATTACGTGCACACCTCCTTCTTCTCGTGCCCGGCGGCCGAGGAACTGGCCGAGGTGCTGCTGGACGGTGCGCCCGAGGGTCTGTCGCGCGCCTTCATCGTCTCGAGCGGGTCAGAGGCGATCGAGGCGGCGCTGAAGATTGCCCGCCAGTACTTTGTCGAGATCGGTGCGCCTGCCCGCTCGCGCTTCATCGCGCGACGGCAGAGCTACCATGGTGCGACCCTGGGCGCCCTTGCCGTCGGCGGAAACCTCCCCCGCCGCGCCCTCTACGACCCGATTCTGATCCCCGCGAGCCTCGTTGAACCGTGTTTCGCCTACCGTTTCCGCCGCGACGACGAGACGGAGGACGCATACGGCGCGCGGGCGGCGGCGAGCCTGGAGGCGGAGATCCTGCGTCACCCGCCCGGCACGGTGGCAGCGTTCCTCGCCGAGACGGTGGTCGGTGCGACGGCGGGGTCGGTGCCGCCTGTGCCGGGCTACTTTCGGCGCATCCGCGAGATCTGCGACCGGCACGGGATTCTGCTCATCCTCGATGAGGTGATGTGCGGGCTCGGCCGCTGCGGCGCCTTGCACGCCTGTCTCGACGAGGGGGTCGCACCCGACATCCTGGTGGTGGGCAAGGGGCTTGGGGCAGGGGTGCAGCCGGTGGGCGCGATGCTCGTGCATCGCCGCATCGTGGAGGCGATCGCGGCCGGCTCCGGCGCCTTCGCGCACGGGCAGACCTACCTCGCCCACCCGGTGGCCTGTGCGGCGGCGCTTGCCGTGCAGAGGGTGATCCGCGACGAGGGGCTGGTCGCCCGCTCGGCCGCCATGGGGCGCGCGCTCGAGGCGCGGCTGAGCCAGCGGTTCGGCAACCACCCGCATGTCGGCGACATTCGCGGGCGGGGCCTCTTCTGGTCGCTCGAGCTGGTCGCTGACCGCGCGAGCAAGGCGCCCTTCGACCCGGGCCTTGCCCTGCACGCGCGGATCAAGCGTGCGGCCTTCGCGCGGGGGCTTCTCGTCTACGCGATGGGCGGCACCATCGACGGCCAATCAGGCGATCATGTCACGCTCGCGCCCCCGTTTACCGTGACTGAGGCGGAGCTTGACCTGATCGTGGCGTGGCTCGGCGAGGCGGTGGAGGCGGCGCTGGCCGAGGTGGCGTGATCTCTGGGCCGAAGCCGCCCGCCCTCGACCGCGAGGCGCTCACCTTTGTCGGCCGAGTGTTCGCCGGCGCTGGGTTCGGCGACAGGCGGCTTTTGCTCGCCGAGTCCTCGCCGAGTATGGGCGCGGGCGCTGCTGGGTTGTGATGCCGATCGACCCTGCGACGGTGCGCCCGGGCCCCTCGGTGTCCGGCCCGACGATGATGGCTTGGGCGACGTCTCAGCCTGGGTGGCGCTTCCCTCCGTAATCGGGGCAATCGGGCCTGTGCCGCTTGCCGTCACCTCGAACCTGACCCTGTCCTTCCTCCGTCCGGCCGGGCTGGCCGACCTCGCTTGGGACTGCCGCGTGCTGCCGGCGGGGCGGCGGCTTGCCACCATGCTCACCGACGTCATGCGCGTCCCTGATGAGGTTCGTATCGCGCACCTGACCATCACCTGTGCCTTGCCCGACGACGCGCGAGCGTGACGCATCGTCTTGAGCGCGAACTCTATTCAGCGCGCGACGGAGTCGAGGGCTCAGGCGCATCGGCGTGCGCGGCAAAGTCGTGCACCGGGTACGCACCTGCGAGATGGCCCCAAGACCTATACGTCAGAGAATGACGCAGCTCGTGTCAAATTGCCAGACAGAGTCGCCTGCACAGTCGGTCACCCTTTCTGTCTGCGGTTGTTGGAAGACCCTCGGGCCTTTCTGGCCCGATCCTCCTCTGGAGCGCGAGACCGTGTTCGAACATGCCGGTCTGGTCGCCGCCTCGGCGAAAAGTCCACTCAATTTCGGCTTCCTGATCGTCATCGCTGTTGTGACGGCCGCCGCAGTGATCGGTTTCTTCACCAAAGGCGCCCTGCGCAGGTTGGCCGACCAGGCACCGGCTCTGCTGACAGGTTTGGGCTTGCTTGGCACGTTCAGCGGGATCTTCGTCTCGTTGCTTGCTTTCGACGTCTCCTCCGCTGCTGCCATCCACCGTGGCGTGCCGCTGCTGCTTGAGGGGATGAAGACGGCGTTCCTCACCTCCGTCGCTGGCCTTGGCGCTGCCCTTGGGGTGCGTCTCTCCGCCGCGCTGATCACGGCACGCGAGTCCGCGGAAGCGACAAATGTCGTGGATGTTGTGGATGCGATCGACCGAATGCGGGGCGAACTCGTCAGCGAGATCAAGTCTTTGCGTGCTGCCGTGGTCGGCGAGGCCGATACGAGTTTGGTCAATCAGATCCGGAGCCTTAGGGACGAAAATCGCGAACACACAAAATGGGTGCGCGACGCTCTTGATAGGATTGCGACAAGCCTCGCTGAAAGCGCGACGAAAGCGCTCATCAGCGCTCTGGAGAACGCGATCAAGGATTTCAACAGCAAGATCACTGAACAGTTCGGCCACAATTTCGCTCGTCTGAATGACGCGGTCGGCAAGCTTCTGGAGTGGCAGGAGGGCTATCGGGTCCAGCTCGAGGAGCTGGTGTCTCACTACCGCGCCGCCGCTGACACCGCTCGCGCCTCAGCCGAGGCGCTTCAGCTCACCGCTGAGCAAGCCAAAGCTCTGGTTACGGCTGCAGAGCGGGCGGAGCAGACCCTCGGCGCGCTGGAGGCGCTGAGAAGCGAGATCGCGGCCGGGCTCGGGCATTTTGCCGAAACTGGTCGCCAAGCCGGTGAGACGGTGCCGAAACTCGAAGCGAGCCTGACCGAGATCCTGCAGAGGACACGCTCAACAGCTGATCTCGTGGCTGAGACGGCACGGCGCATGGAACACGCGGTGGCACAGACGGGGCAGACAGTGGAGGACGCAACGCAACGTCTGGCGGAGCGGCAGCGAAGCCTGCTCGAAATGTTCGAGACGCAGAGCAAGGACCTTCTCGCGCGAACCGCCAATCACATCGAGACCGCCGCCCGCAGCCAGCTCGAGCGAATCTACGCCGAGCTCCAGTCGATACAGCGCGCGGCGAACGAAAGCATCGACAAAACGTTCCGTACCCTCGACGACGCCCTGCAGCGGGAGCTCACCCACGCGCTTGAGGCGCTAGGCAGCCGTCTGGCCGCTGTCACCAACGCTTTCGCCCAAGACTTCTCGCAGGCAATCGCGAACCTGCGCGCGGCTGCGCAAGCCGCGCAAAGGGGCACGGGAGTGACCGTGCGATGAGGCTCCCGCTGCGCTCGCGGCGCGGTCGCGAGGAGGACGAAAGCGGGCTCGCCATCGGCGACCTGATGTCGGGGCTGATGGTTTTGTTCCTCTTCATTGCCATCGTCTTCCTCAACCCGCTTCTCGAGGCGCGCGAGGAGGCGTTAGCCACCGCGAAACGGATTGAGACGGAACAGGCGCGCGTGCGTCAGATCGTGGTTGCCTTTCGCGAGGCCGAGGACGCCTTGCTTGACGGCTTGGAGCAGGAGTTCCGCAACGACTGGAGGCGGTGGAATGCAGAGCTCGATCGGCCCCTCCTCACCGTTCGCTTCCGCGCTCCAGATGTGCTCTTCGCTGCTGGCGCTGCCGAGCTATCTCCAGAATTTCGGCGCATATTGGCCGACTTCCTGCCGCGCTACACGGCGATCCTCTGGCGGTATCGGGAGCACATCGAGGAAATCCGAATCGAGGGCCACACCTCCTCGGAATGGACCGGGGCCGCAAACGCCACCGAGGCTTTCTTCCGCAACATGGCGCTCTCCCAAGAACGGACGCGGAGCGTGCTCGAGTTCTGGTTCAAACAGGCGCTCGAGCCAGACCGCCGCGAGTGGCTGACCCGCACGGTAACCGCGAACGGGCTTTCGTCTTCGCGGCTTGTCCGGCGGGCGGACGGAACGGAAGATCGTGACCGTTCCCGCCGCGTCGAGTTTCGCATCGCCACCCGCGCGCGCGCACGCGTGCTAACAGTATTGGAAGAAATGGAGCGAGCCGAGGTAGAGCGATGAAACTCACTGTGCGGTATCATGAGCTCGACGCGCTCCTTCACCGGCTCGGGCTGAAGCCCGCGCCGTTCACGCTCGATGTCGCGGCGCGCCCTTGGATGCCGATCGAGGTGGAACTCACATCACTCGATGAACTCGATCCGCCGACACCGGACAAGGTCCTTCGCCGCGGCGGCGAACCGATCTTTCTCTACATTCGCGACACACCCCTGAAACATCGCAGTGTCGAAGAGGCACAAGCCCATGCCCACGAATACAGCCGCTTTCATGTGGCCGACTGCCGGACGCTCAAGGATATGAAGCGGAAAGCTCGCTTCGAACGCTACGTTATCACCAACCGTGACCGAGGGCCCTTTCGCATGCATCTGCATTGCGAGGCGACCGGCGAAATTCACGACACGGAGCTCGATTTGAAGGTCTGCAAAAACTGCCTGGAGGAGCTCGACTGGGAGGGCTACCGCTCGGGCCGGGGGGGCCACTCCAAGGAGGAGATTTGGCGGAGCTTCTCACGCGAAACGTTTCTCAAGCGATACTCTCCGACTTTCTCCGCACAACCGAACCGCCGCGACACAGATCCGCCGGACGACTATCCACCGAACTGGAACTCGATCCGCGAAGAAGCCTTAACCCGCGCCAAGTTTTGTTGCGAGGAGTGTGGCGTGCTGGTGCCGGTAGCGCAGAAGTGGCTTCTCGATGTGCATCACAAAAACGGCGTGAAGAGCGACAACCGCAGAAGAAACCTTCGCGTGCTATGCAAACTCTGCCATGAGCGGCAGCCGCACCACGGGCACTACGCGGTCAAGCCGGAAGATCGCGCCGCCATCGAACAGCTTCGCCGCGTGCAGAACATCCGTGTGAGGTGATCACATCCAGCCGCGCTTACGCTTGCGCGCGCAGAATCGTCAGCCGCGCGCGTCCAACCCGGCGGTCGTCGAGCGCCACGAACCCCTCAAGCGGCACCACCTCCTTCGCCGCTGTCTCGACCACCAGAACCGTTCCGGGCGCGATCCACCCCCTTTCCGCCAGCGCAGGCAGTGCGCGCTCGACCAACCCCTCGCCGTAGGGAGGGTCGAGGAAGACGAGCTCTGCCGGACCATCCGCGGCTGGCGGCCGCGTCGCATCCGCCCGCAGCACGCGCGCCTGCGCGGCAAGACCACAGGCGGCGAGGTTGCGCCTGATCGCCGCGATCGCCGGCGCATCCGTCTCGAACAGAACCGCCTCCGCAGCCCCGCGCGACAGCGCCTCGATGGCAAGCGCGCCCGTGCCCGCGAAGGCATCAAGCACGCGCGCCCCTTCGATCAGGGCTCTCCCTCCCCAGGGCGCGTGCAACAGCACGTCGAACAGGGTCTGGCGCGCGCGATCCGAGGTCGGGCGCGTGGCGAGCCCTTGCGGAGCCACCAGGCGGCGGCCGCGCAACACCCCGCCAATCACCCTCATCCGCCGGCTCCCGACCTCGCCTCGGACGCGTGCCGCCGCCGCGACCGAGCGAGCACCTCAGGCCCCAGCTGGTCGCGAATGACCTTGGCCGGCACCTCCGCCACCGCCCCGCGGGGAAGATCGCCGAGCTGGAACGGTCCGAAGGCGACACGAATCAGCCGAAGCACAGGGTGGCCCAGATGCTCAAGCACGCGCCTCACCTCGCGGTTCTTCCCCTCCCGCAGGGACACCGTCAGCCACGCATTCGCGCCCTTGATTGCATCAAGCCCAGCCTCGATTGGGCCGTAGCGGATGCCGTCGATGACGATGCCCTCGCGCAAGGCGGCGAGCTTCCGCTGGTCGGGGTGGCCGTGCACGCGCACGCGGTAGCGCCGTAGCCAGCCGTTCTCAGGATGCTCCAGGCGGCGGGCGAGCTCGCCGTCCGTGGTGAGCAGGAGAAGCCCCTCGCTGTCCATGTCGAGCCGACCGACGGAGACGACACGCGGCAGTTCGGGCGGCAGACGGTCGAAGATGGTGGGCCGTCCTTGCGGGTCGCGGGCGGTGACGAGGAGGCCGCGCGGCTTGTGGTAGCGGAAGAGGCGCGGCCGTGCTGGCGGGGCGACGGGTACGCCATCCACCAGCACCACGTCGCCTGGCTCGATCAGTACGGCGGGATGGGCAAGCCGGCGACCATTCACCGCCACCCGCCCCTCCGCGATCAGCCGCTCCGCCTCGCGGCGCGAAGCCACGCCGGCGTGGGCGAGCCACTTCGCCACCCGCTCGCCCTCTCCTTCGCCCGCCCTCTTCATCGCTTGCGCCCCGTCATGGCGGGAGAGATGTAGCGCGAATGACGCCCACCTTCTCCCCCATGCTGATCGCGCTTGCCGAGGCGCGGGCTGCCGCGGCGCGGGGCGAGGTGCCGGTCGGCGCGGTGGTGATGGATGCCGCCGGGGCGGTGCTCGCCCGCGCCGGCAACAGGGTGGAGGAGCTTTCCGACCCGACTGCGCATGCCGAGCTTTTGGCGTTGCGCGCGGCGGCGGCGAAGCGGGGAGAGCCGCGCCTTGCCGACTGCGACCTCTTCGTCACCCTCGAACCCTGCGCGATGTGCGCCGCGGCGATCGCGCTCTTTCGCATCCGCCGCCTCGTCTTCGGCGCCTACGACCCGAAGGGCGGGGGGGTGGAGCATGGCGCGCGAATCTTCACCCTACCCACCACGCACCACCGCCCAGACATTGTCGGCGGGGTGATGGAGAGCGAGGCGGCGGACCTGCTGCGCGCCTTCTTCGCCGCCCGACGCTGAGCCTCAGCCGGCAAGCGCTCGCCAGCCGATGTCGCGGCGGCAGAAGCCCCCCGGCCAGTCGATGCAATCAACCGCGGCGTAGGCGCGCGCCTGCGCGGCGGCGAGAGTCTCACCCGTGGCGCACACCGTCAGCACACGCCCGCCAGCGGCGATCAGCCGACCGCCCTCGCGCCGGGTGCCGGCGTGGAAGATGGTCACACCCGGCAAGGCGGCGGCCGCCTCCAGGCCGCGGATCTCCGTCCCCACCTCAGGCGTGCCCGGGTAGCCGCGGGCGGCGAGCACCACGCCGAGGGCCGCTTCCGGGCCGAGGCGGATGGAGAAGCGATCGAGCATGCCGTCGCAGGCCGCACGCATCGCCACCAGCACATCGTCCATCAGCCGCAGCATCAGCACCTGGCATTCGGGGTCGCCGAAGCGGACGTTGAACTCGAGCACCTTGGGCCCCTGATCCGTCAGCATCAGCCCGCAGAACAGCACGCCGACGAAGGGCGAACCGCGGCGTTTCATCTCAGCGAGCACGGGGCGGACGATCGTCTCGATGGCGCGTTGTTCCGCTGCGAGATCAAAGCGCGGGGTCGGCGAATAGGCCCCCATGCCCCCGGTGTTCGGCCCCGTCTCGCCCTCGCCCGCGCGCTTGTGGTCCTGCGCCGAGCCGAAGGCGACCGCCTGCGTGCCGTCGCACAGCGCGAAGAAGGACACCTCCTCTCCGGCAAGACACTCCTCGATCAGGATCCGCGCGCCCGCTTCGCCATGCACGCGCGCGCGCATCAGGGACTCGATGGCGGCGATGCCGTCCTCCACCGTGCTTGCGACCGTCACCCCCTTGCCGGCGGCAAGCCCATCGGCCTTGACCACGATCGGTGCGCCCTGCCGGCGCAGATGGGCGATCGCGGCCTCGGCATCGTCGAACACCTCTGCCCGCGCCGTCGGCACTCCGGCGGCCAGGCACACCTCCTTGGCAAAGGCCTTTGAGCCCTCAAGACGTGCCGCCGCCGCGGTAGGCCCGAAACACGCAATCCCCTCGCGCGCGCAGGCGTCGGCAAGGCCCGCAACCAGCGGCGCCTCCGGCCCCGGCACGACGAGATCGACACCATTGTCGCGCGCGAAGCGAACAAGGCCCGAGATATCAGTAGCGGGGATGGGCACGCAGGTCGCGTGCTCGGCGATCCCCGGGTTGCCCGGAGCGCACCAGAGGGTCTCGAGCAGAGGCGAGGCGGAGATCGCCCAGGCGAGCGCATGCTCCCGCCCTCCCGAACCGACGAGCAGAACCCTCACCGCCCTCTTCCTCCGCCGCCCTTCGCCCTCCACTCCCCCTCGCCTAGAGTGGGGCGCGATGCAAGACGCCTCCCCTTTCGCCACACCCGCGCCCCCGGTCGGCCAAAACGTGCCAGAATTCACGGTGGGCGAGCTGGCGATGGCCGTTCGCCGCACGCTCGAGGGCGCGTTCGGGCGCGTGCGCGTACGCGGCGAGATCACCGAGCTCAAGCGCCACTCCTCCGGCCATGTCTATCTCGCGCTGAAAGACGACTCCGCCAAGCTGGCGGCGGTGGTCTGGCGGTCCGCCGTGCCCCGGCTCGGGCTTGTGCCCGAGAACGGGGTCGA
>CALFVI010000045.1 GCA_937928775.1 uncultured Elioraea sp.
ACCAGAGAGACGAAGGAAGCGACGGCAAGGCCCAAATAACCCCCCAACGCCCACCAGGCCGCCGGCACATGCACGTACATGATGCGCACCGTATCGCCCTGCTGCCAGTCGCGCGGCGCGAAGACGAGGCCCCAGACGAGACCAGCGCTGCACACGGCCAGGGCCGCCGCCGCGAGCCACGGCAGGACCGCGCCGGAAAGGCGCATGAAGCGACCGGGATTGGCGTAGCGGTGCAGCGACCGGCCGGGTGGTGGGGCGGCGTTTCCAACCATGGCTGTCGATGATATGGGCGCTCGGCCCAGGTTTGAAGCACAAGCCGGCGTGGGCCAGGCAGGGAGGAGACGCGATGCACTTCACCATCCGCTGCACCGACAAGCCCGCGAGCCTCGCTCTCCGCCTCGCCACCCGCCCAGACCATCTCGCCTACCTGCAGCGCAACCTCGCCAAGCTCGTGCTCGTCGGGCCGGTGCTTGACGAGGAGGGGCGGCCGAAGGGCTCGTTCTACGTGGTTGAGGTGGCGGACCGGGCTGAAGCGGAGCGGCTCGCGGCCGAGGACCCCTATGCCAGGGCGGGGCTGTTCGCGCGGGTGGAGATCGACCCCGTGCGGGTGGTGTTCAAGGACGGGGCGCAGGTCGGCGGCTGAGAGACGGGCGGGCGGAAAGCGAGCGGCATGGCCTACTGGTTGGTGAAATCCGAACCCGACTCCTTCTCCTGGGACCAGCAGATGGCGGCGGGGGTCGAGCCCTGGACGGGAGTGCGCAACCACCTCGCCAAGCGGCACCTGATGGCGATGCGGGTGGGCGACCGCGCCTTGTTCTACCATTCGAACATCGGCAAGGCGGTGGTCGGTGTGGTCGAGGTGGTGCGCGAGGCCTATCCCGATCCGACGGCCGAGCCGGGCTCGCCGTGGGTCGCGGTGGACGTGAAGACCGTGGGCCCCTTCCCCCGCCCGGTCACGCTGGCCGAGATGAAGGTCTCGCCCCGGCTCGAGGGCCTCGCCTTGTTGCGCCAGTCCAGGCTTTCCGTGATGCCCGTCTCGCCTGAGCATTGGCGAACCATCTGCGCGATGGGCGGCTTCAAGGCATGAGCGAGGGGGCGAGAGAGGGGCAGGGCGCGGCCGGGGCGGAGCCGGGCTGGCGCGCGCTCTGCCCGCTTGCTGCGATCCCGCCAGACGGGGCGAAGGGTTTCCCGCCCGACCCGGGCCGGTTCACCGGCGTGTTCGCCATCCGCCGCGGCGAGAGCGTGTTCGTCTACCTCAACGCCTGCCCGCATCTCGGTGTGTCGCTCGACATCGTGCCCGACCGTTTCCTTGCGCCGGGTGGCGACCGCATCCGCTGCCAGACGCACGGGGCGGAGTTCCGCATCGAGGATGGGTTCTGCCTGAAGGGCCCCTGTGCGGGGGCGAGCCTGACCCTTGTGCCGTCGCGCCTCGAGCGAGGCGTGGTGTGGATCGGCCCGGTGCCGGACTAGCCGCGCCAGGCGGAGAGGAAGCGGGCGACGAGTTCGGGCAGGGATCCGATCGCGTACCCGCCCTCCTGCACGAGCACGCTGGGCAGGCCGAGTGCCGAGACCGCCTCGGCGGCGCGGGCGAACCCGTCCACGGAGACCGCGAGGAAACCCAGCGGTTCACCGACCAAGGCGTCGAACCCCAAAGCGACGACGAGGGCGTCTGCGCCGAACCGCCGCACCGCCGCCACCCCCTCGTCCAGCGCGGCCAGCCATGCGTCATCCCCTGCCCCGCGCGGCAGCGGCAAGTTGAGATTGGCCCCTTCGCCGGGGCCTTCCCCCCGTTCGTCTCCATGGCCGACGAACCAGGGGTAGACGTGCCGCGGGTCGCCGTGGAGGGAGACGGTGAGCACATCGCCGCGCTGCCAGAAGATCCCCTGCGTGCCGTTGCCATGGTGCACGTCGAGGTCGAGGATCGCGACGCGTGATGCACCGGCGCGGCGCAGGGTTTCTGCGGCCAGAGCGGCGTTGTTCAGGTAGCAGTGCCCGCCGGCGCGCCCGGCATAGGCGTGATGGCCGGGCGGGCGGCAGAGCGCATAGGCGACTCGTGCCCCGGCAGCGACGGCGTTTGCCGCGGCCAACGCCGCCCCGGCCGAAGCACGCGCTGACGCCCAGGTGGCAGGGCCGATGGCGCAGGCGGTGTCGGCCAGGAACCAGCCGGCGCGGCCGACCACGCCTTCGGGCTTGCGCGCGCCGTGCGCCAGCATCTCCGGTGTCGGGTGGATGTTCGGCACCACCTCAGCCCCCGCCTCCGGCAGCCCCGCCCACTCGCCCGGCGAATCGCGCAAGAAGGCGAGGTAGGCCGGATCGTGTACGGCAGCGAGCACCTCCGGGTCGGGCAGGGGGGGTTCGCGGATCCGCCACCCTGCTTCGCGCACGCCCTCGACCAGGGCCTCGGCACGCGCGGGGGTTTCAAAGCACGCCACGACGCGGCCGAAGCGGAGGAAGAAGTGCGGATGGTGCCGCTTCTGGTCGGGGTGGAAGAAGGCCTCCATGGGGAAAGTGTGGCCTGCCCGCCTGCCAGCGGCAACGCGTACCCCCCTGGCGGGTCGGCCGGGCGGGACGCATCATCGGGCGGCGCTGCGCAGCGATCGCGCAGCGAGCGCAACGTTGCGATCAGGGATGACCCATGCACAACCTTGCGGTAAGCGGCGCCCGCCTCTGGGCCAGCCTGATGGAGATGGCGCGCATCGGCGCCACCGCGAAAGGCGGCTGCAACCGCCAGACTCTCACCGACGGCGACGGCGAAGCCCGCCGCCTGCTCGCGCGCTGGGGAGAGGAGCTGGGCCTTGCCCTCACCGTCGATCGCGTCGGCAACATGGTGCTGCGCCGCGAGGGCGCAGACCCATCCCTCCCTCCGATCGCCCTGGGCAGCCACCTCGACACGCAACCGACGGGCGGCAGGTTTGATGGCGTGCTCGGTGTGCTGGCGGGGCTCGAAGTGCTGCGCGCCATGCACGAGGCGGGGGTGCGTACCAAGGCGCCGGTGGTGCTGGTGAACTGGACGAACGAGGAAGGCGCGCGCTTCTCGCCGCCGATGATGGGCTCCGGCGTCGCGGTCGGTGTCTTCACCGAAGAGGAGGTGCTTGCCAAGCGCGACCCCGAAGGCCTGCTCTTCGGCGAAGAGCTCGCGCGCATCGGCTGGCGTGGCGAGGCCGACCCCGCTTGGGCGAGGTCCCTCGGCGCCTACATTGAGCTGCACATCGAACAGGGGCCGGTGCTGGAGGCGGAGGGGAAGGTGATTGGCGTCGTCACCGGCGCTTCTGGCCAGGCCTGGTTCGAGGTGACGGTGGAGGGGGCGGAGGCGCATGGCGGCAACCCGATGGGCATGCGGCGGGACGCGCTTGTCGCCGCCGCGCGCATGGTAGAGGCGATCGAAGGCATCGCCCTCGAGACGGGCGGCGTGGGCACGGTCGGGCGCCTCGAAGTATCGCCTGCGTCGCGCAACGTGGTGCCGGGGCGGGTGTGGTTCACCGTCGATCTGCGCAACGCCTCCGCCGAGGGTCTCGCGCGCCAGGTGTCGCTCCTGCACGACCGCCTGCCCGCGATTGCGCAGGCACGCCGCGTCGGCGTCCGCATCGACCCGTTCTGGACCGCGCCCGAAACGCCCTTCGATGCCCGGCTCGTCGGCCTCGTACGCGCAGCGGCCGAGGCGCGCGGCTACCCCTGGCGCGACATGCCGACCCCGATCGGGCACGATGCCGTCTACGTCGCGCGCGCTGTGCCGACGGCGATGATCTTCGTCCCCTGCCACGGCGGCTTGAGCCACAACGAGGCGGAATCCATCACCCCCGAATGGGCGGAAGCCGGGGCGCAGGTGCTGGCGGATGCGGTGCTGGCTGCGGCCGGCCGGGCGTGAGCGGAACGGGGCCGGACCAAGAAGCCGTGTCCGCCCTCTGCGCTGCGCTACCGTATGCGACCGGGGTGAGGAGACCAGGGGCGCGATGGGCGCAGAACTGCCCCGCTGCCGACGTCCGGCAAGGCTGGGCGGATGGGGTGGGGTGCGGGCTGCGCTTCCGGCAAGGCGGAGGCCTTTCGCAGCCATGACACGCCGCAGTGCGACCTATCTTCGTTGACTCGAAGATAGAGCTGCTCTATCTTTCTGTCATCCACGCAATGGAACGGCCAGCAGGACAGGCACACAGCCATGGCCAAGCCCATCGACCCCGCAGCCCTGAAGAAACGGCTGGACGACGGCACGGCCATCCTGCTCGACCTGCGCGACGCGGAGGAGTTCGCCCGCGAGCACATCCCCGGCGCGCGGCTCGTCCCCGCCCCGGTGCTTGATGCGCGCGATCTCACCCCCGAACCGGGGAAGGTGATCGTGCTCGCCTGCGCCTCCGGCGCGCGCACCGAGGCCTGTCTGGCCCGCCTGCCGCGCGAGGCGACCGGCGACGCCTATGTGCTGGAGGGGGGAATTTCGGCCTGGAAGCGGGCCGGGCTGCCGGTGGTGCGGGGCGCGGCCCCGCCGATCTCGCTTGCGCGGCAGACCATGATCGGCGCGGGGCTGATGGTCCTGCTCTGGCTTGCCCTCGGGGTGTTCGTCTCGCCCTGGTTCCTGCTGATGGTCGCCTTCGTCGGGGTGATGCTGAACGTGGCGGGCTGGACCGGTTTCTGCCCGATGACCCGGCTTCTCGCTCGCCTGCCCTGGAACCGCCCCGCCCGGGCGTGACGCGCGGGGTTGGTCTCCGGGGCGAGGCCGCGGGCTCGCTCTGACTTGCCGGCCCGGTCGGGGCGCGCGATAGGGCGCCACATGAACGGTTGCCGGAGCCAATGCCCGATGTCGCGTCTCGCCGCCGCCCTGATCGCCGCCACGCTCGCCGCCCCCTCGCTCGCTGCGGCCGATGCGCTGCGCGAGGCGGCGGAGCGCGGCACGCTCCGCCTTGGCGTGCGGGCCGACGCCGCCCCCTTCTCGGCCGCCGACGGGTCCGGCGGCTATGCCGGCTATTCGGTCGACCTCTGCCGCGCCGTGGTGGAGAGGGCGGCACGCGCGACCGGCCGGCCGATCGCCGCCCAGTTCGTCGCCGTCGATGCCGGCAACCGCTTCGACGCCCTGGTGGAGGGGCGGATCGACCTGCTGTGCGAGGCGACCAGCCGAACGGTGTCGCGTCTTGATCAGGCCGACTTCACCCTCCCCACCTTCGTCACAGGGCCCGGGCTCATGCTTCGCCTCTCCCCCGGCCCGGTGACGCTTCCGCCGGTCGGCGGCAAGGGGGTGGGCGCGGCACAGCAGGTCCCGCGGCGCATCGGCGTGCTGGCCGGAACCACCACCGAGCGGCTTCTGCGCGAGTTCAGCGCGCGCGGCGAACTGACCGCGCAGATCGTGGAGGCGGCGACGCATCAGGATGGGCTTGCAGCACTCACCGCAGGCGTGATCGACGCCTATGCCGCCGACCTCGAGATCCTGGTGAGCTTGCGGGCTCAGGCCTTCGACCCCGCCGCGCTCGCCATCGCCGACCGCGTTCTTGCACTTGAGACCTACGCGCTCGCCGTGCGGCCCGGGGCGCGGGACCTGCGCGTGCTGGCCGACTGCGTGATCGCCGAATCGGCACGGTCGGGTGAGCTTGAGCGCATCGCAACCCGCCACGTCGCGGGGCGGGATCCAGGCGAGGCCTTCCTCGCGCTCGTCCTGTTCAACGCCCTGCCCGAGTGATCGCGACCGCAATCGTCATCAACGCGCGATGGCGGCGGCGAGGCGGGA
>CALFVI010000046.1 GCA_937928775.1 uncultured Elioraea sp.
AGCGTCAGCGCGGGATCTTGGAGAGCATGTATGCGATGTCATGTTTCTCATCTGGTCGAAGATTCGCGTGCGCGCCGCCGCCGGGGTGACACAGTTGATCGCGATGGCAAGCGCGGCATGGTCTTTGCCGAGCGACTCGGCAAGCGCGATCAAACCGGCCTTCGAGGCGGAATAGGCGGCGGCGTTGGGGGTGCCCTCCTTGCCGGCGATCGAGGCGATGAGCACGCCACGGCCGTCATTCTGCTTCACCAACGCGGGCAGTCGACTATTGCAGCAACGAAATGTGCCGTTCAGCTTGACATCGAGGATCCGCCGCCACTCCGCGACCGGATCGTCGATCACCGTCGCATTCATGCCTGCGAGGCGCGCACTGGCGACGAGCGCGTCGATCAAGCCGATGGCGTCGAGAGTGCCGCGGGCTGCCGCCTGTACCGCGTCGGAATCGGTCGCGTCGCCAGCGAAGGACCGCACGCCATCGCTGAGTTCGACAGCCGAGCATTCGGCGAGCGGGCCGTCGACGTCCCAGATGGCCACCTTCGCTCCGGAGGCGACGAGGCGGCGGGCGACGGCGAAGCCGATGCCCTGCGCCCCGCCAGTGACCACCGCACATGTCGTACCGGTTCACCCGCCTTCTCCCCCCTTGTTCCCTGAGCAACCCAGCGGCTCAGCCGAGCGCGGCGATCACCGCGTCGACCGTCGTCAGCATCAACATGTTCTGCAGCGCGCAGTCCATCGAGGCGCGGTGCCAGTCTGCGTCCATGGTCGAGCACCCGTTCTCGGGCACCGCCATCACGTCGCCCTTGTCGGCCCCAATCGCGCCGTGTGCGCGATCGACATGGTGCTCCAGGCGCCGGCGACGATCACGACGTTGCGCGCTTCCGCCTTCAGGATGGTCTCTAGGCTCGTGCCTTCCCAGCCCGACATGCGCATCTTCTCGACGATGTGGTCGCCCGGCCGCGGCGCGAGCCCTGGCACGGGTGCCGCACCCAAGGTGCCGCGCACGAGGGCTCTCGCCTCGACCACGCCTTCAGACAGCGGCGCGTTCAGGGGTTGGGCCGCGCGCGCCTTCCGTCACGACGAACCGGACGTGGATCACCGGCACGCCAAGCGTGCGGCAGCGATTGGCAAGACGCGTGATGTTGCGGATCGCGTTTCGCTCTGAGCCATGCTGGCGTGATCCCGTATCAGCGAAGGCGCCGCCCGCCATCACCATATCCTACTGCATGTGCGGCATGATCAGCCCGCAATGTCGCGCACCCAGCCTCATCGCACTTCATGCCGTCCAGCACACCGGGGTCGAGGCTCTCCTGGGTGGCGGAGGGGAAGAGGCGGCCGCGCTGCAGAGAGCGGTCTTCGGCGACATTTAAGGTGCGGATGTTCGCCTTGTTCGACGGCCGCATCACCTCGTACACCCCCGCTTCCGTTCAGCGTCGCCGCATCTTGGCCGGCATGTCGGAGAAGTAGAGCGCCTGCGCCTCCGAGTGCCAGACGGGACCATTGGCGAAGGTGCAGCCGCTGACGATCTGCCGCCCTGAGGCATGCGCGTCGATCAGGCGGCGGCACGTCAGATCGAGGGCCGTATGCGCCAGCGGGTCCCCTTCTCATGCTGGGAACCCGGCGTGGCGGTGCACGCTGAGGCTCACTGGGCGAGGCACCGCGCACTTGACCCGGCCGACTTCTTGGCCACGATCCACCTTGTCGTGCACGGGAAGCAGGAAGGCCTATGCGTTGAGCAGCCTATTGATCGCTCCCTTCTCGGCCCGCTTCAACCGCGCCTGATTGCCCGTCACTTGCACCTCTTCGCTTCCAGCACCACGCCGGGAGTGAGCCCGATCGGGTCGGACAGTGTGAGATCCTCAAGGCGGAGCGGTTGCGGTGTGTGCAGGCGCTCGATCCAGTGGATGCTGTCGGGCTTCGGGTACTGGAGGTTCCGCAGTGCGCCAACGTAACGTTTCCACTCACGCTGTGTCACCACCACCGTCCTCGTCTACGGGAGCTGGTCGTCCTTGCCGGCGTGTTCGATGCGCAGGTGTGGATCAACGATGTCGCACACGGCGGGCGGCTTCAGCCCGTACTTGGCGAGCTGGCGTTCGATCATGTTCTCGTGGACCTGCAGCCCCCGCATCCCCACCGTTTTCAGGATCGCAGTGTCGCGATGGTCGGTGCCCACCAGGACGCA
Source organism: uncultured Elioraea sp. (assembly GCA_937928775.1). Taxonomy (GTDB): domain Bacteria; phylum Pseudomonadota; class Alphaproteobacteria; order Acetobacterales; family Acetobacteraceae; genus Elioraea. The sequence continues at coordinate 2,180 of CALFVI010000046.1, forward strand.
GCGAAGCGATCTTGCGGCTTGTCTTGCCAGTGGACGTGTTGGCGGATCCCCCGCAGACGCGCAAACCGCAGGAGACGCTCGAGGACGGGGCGGAGTCCGGCGTCGTCACGTCGGCGAAGCCAACGATTGCCTGCGGCCAGCCCGTTTCCTCCGCGACCGATGACACCCAGGCGACCTCGTCTTCGGCCCGCTCGCGCGGCCAGTCGGCCTGAACATAGATCGCGGCCGAGACGACTTTGCCCGCGATGTCGTCCAGATACTCGGCGATCGAGTCGTCGCGCCGGATCGGCTCGCAGGGGCCGAAGATGCGCGGCTGCATCGGTCCCGTCAGCCACGGCAGGTCGGCCATCCGCCAGATGTGGAAATGCGCATCGACGAGGCTCGTCGCCGGCCGCGTGCTCCGGTCGCATCGACTGCGGCGGCGCGTGACGCCGCGGAACTTCCGTCGCAGGATCGGTCGGGCAGCGGAAGGATGGCCCGGAGCGCTCCGGTCTCCGGGCGGTAGGCGGGATCCTGGGCGAGCGGTGAGAGCCAGACGATGCGCGAGGCGAGGCCGCGCAGCGGCGTCATGGCGGAGACGAGCGCCTCGGGGCCTCAGCGCTTGAGCCCATCGGAGACGATGGCGACGCGTGCACCGCGCGAAGCGGACGAAGCGCGGCACGGAGGGGAACACGGCGAGCGCTTCTCCCAGTCGCGTCCCGCCATCCCGGTCGGCTGCTTCTCCTCAGTCGCGCACAGTTCGGCGTGTCGCGCCCGGGCATTCCGAGGCCGCGGAACGTCTCGAGCGGCGGTCCCAGCGTCTGGTCCACGTCATCAATCCGCCGCACCGTGCGATTGCAAATGGCACCGTCAGCGCGCTGCGTCATCTCGGACACGAGGACGGGTCCGATCGCTTGGCGGCTCTCATCAAGACGGATGGCGCCGAGCGGCACCGAGAAGCGGCACACGATGTCGCCGCCGGCGCGGCAGAAATCGATCGCGAAGCCCGTGAGGTAGGTGTGGCCGGACGAACAGTCGGCGCCGACGGTCGCGATGCGCCGCCTGCCCTTGCTGCACTCGACGTATTCGCGAGGCCCCGCACCTCACTTCAGCCCGGGCGTGTGGAAACGGAAGACGTTCGGCGCAGGATCCATCCAGGCCGCCTCCAGCGCTCCGGAGGAGCCGCTGATGAAGGTCTTGTGCGGTTGGGTCTCGGCGTAGTCGCGGATCGCGATGCCCTCGGACCCGGACAGCGGCCCATGACGAAATCCGCGCGATCCCGCTCGATCAGCTCGCGTGCCTGGCGCACGGCGACGTCTGGACAGGCGTCGATGGGCCAAACCACGGTTTCGATCCGCCGTCCGGCGATCTGTTTGTTGACACCGCACAACGCCATCTCGATGCCGCGGATGGCGTCGCGTCCGCCTTCCGCGAAGGCTCCTTCCAGTTCGACCGGGATGCCGATGGGGATCGGGTCCTGCGCGACGGCGACGGTCGGCAGACCGAGTGCACGCGCAGTGACCCCCGCAAGGAACGCCCTTCTCATCCGTCTCTCCCGAAGTTTGTTTCCATGCCGGCGCATTGTTCGCCCTCGCCGCCCGGTTCCCTCGTCACCGCTGTGCGAAACGCAGCCGTCCCGTTCGATCGCCTGTCAGAGGCTGCCTGCGTCGGTCGACGGCCGCGGCAGCGACCCTCGTGTCTGCGAAGGCTCAGCCGCAGCCGAGGCAGGCGCAGAGATAGGCGGCCATAACCTGATCGAGTGCGGGCAGGATGGCGGCGAAGGCGTCGGGCCGGGCGAGCAGCTGGTCGAGCAGGTCGTTGCTGCCCGCAGCGGCGAGGCGTGCCTAACGACGGGCCATGGTCGTCGCCTCCTCGGCGAGCAGGCTGATGCGAAGCCCCGATCGCGCGATGATCTGGAAGCCCTCGAGCATCGCCCCTGTCGAGGGTGCCGGTAGATCGCCGAAGGTGTTGCCTATGAAGCACTTGAAGGCGGTGGCTCCGGCCGCGATCAGGCCCTCGAGCGCGTCGAGATTGTCCTCGGCGGTGAAGCCGTAAAGGCCGAAATCGACCGAAGACGTGGCGGCAAGCGCGCGCTTCGCGACGAGCTCCACCGCACTTTGGGTGGGGGGTGGTGTTCGACATCTCGAACACCGTCGTCACGTCGCCCATCGCCGCCGCGGCGGAACCGCTCGCCCAGTCCTCCTTGTGCGTGTAGCCCGATTCGCGGAAGTGCACATGGACGTCGATTGCGCCCGGCAGCACGAGCAGCCCGCGCGCATCGAGGTGTGCGCGCGCGGGCGGCATCGCCTCCGGCGCACCGACCGCGACGATCCGCTCGCCCGCGATCGCGACGTCGGCCGCGACCGACGCCTCGCCGCTCACCACCGTGCCGCCGCTGATCACGAGATCGGCGAGGAAGGGCGTCGGCCCCATTGCGTGCATGGATCGTTCCCCTAGAGCATCGCCCAGCCGCCATCAACGGGCAGGTCGACGCCGGTGATCTGCCGCGCCGCGCGCTCGGAGGCGAGGAAGAGGCAGGCCTGGGCGACATCCTCGGCGGTGGAGATGCGCCGCAGCGCGTAGTCCTCGGCATGACGCTGGGCCGCCTCCTCCTCTGCGATGCCGAGCCTGGCCGCCAACTCCCAACACACCTTCTCTTGGAAGCGCGGGACGTCGACCATGCCGGGAGCCACGGTGTTCACCGCGATCCCGTGCGGGCCGGACTCGAGCGCGAAGGATTTGACGGTACCGCGCAGCTCCCACTTGCAGGCCGAGTAGACGAGCCGCCCGGCGCAGCCGCTTATCCCGAAGGTTCTGCCGACCGCGACGATCAGGCGCGACCCCTGTCGCACCATCGCGGACGCGACCGCAAGGATCGCGTTGAACACCCCGCGCAAGGTGAGGTCAACGATCTGGTCGAACTCCTCCTCGGTCGTCTCTAGACCCGACTTGCCGATCGGGCCCGTGCCTTCCACGACGGCGACGAGGATGTCGATGCGGCCGAAACGGGCCAGCGCCGCGTCAGCCGCTGTGCGGCAGGCCGCACCGTCGGTCACGTCTGGCACGTTGCCGCCGGAGACGATCGCCTCTGTGCCACGGGCAGCGAGATTCGCGGCGAGCGGTTCGATGGCGGAAAGATCGCATCCCCACAGCGCGAGCCGGCAGCCTTTGGCGGCGCAGCCGCGCATGCTCGTCTCGCCCATGCCCTTGGGCGGTCCGGTGATGGCGCAGACCTTGCCGACGTTGATCAGCGGTGCGCGCCGCGCGACGGCGGCGACCGCGGCGTCCGGTTCGGCCAGCATGGCGGCGAGCCCGCGATTGATGGCGGGCAGAAGGCCGCGCACCGGCTGGGGATGTCGCGCGCGAGGCTGCGGGAGACGACGATGCCGGTGGAATTCAGGTCCGTTCCGTACTCGCCGTTGGCGATGAAGCGGCGGGCCTGGTCGGCGTCTGTGCTGATCAGCTGGGCCGAGAAGCGGATGCGGGAGATGAAGCCGAACCCCACGTCATAGGTGCCCGTGGCCACCTTGCTCACTGCCGGCGCCGAGCCCTCGCCCTCGTCGATCGCGACCTCGAACGTCTCTTTGCGCCAGAAGCCCAGGTCCTCAGCAAAGGAAAACGGCCCTGCGGGCCCTGGTAGCGCCGGTTGAGGAGGAACTTTAGCGGCGTCTGCGCCTGGGCGATCGCGAGTGCGGCGAACGGGGCTGCGAGTGCAGTGGCAAGGAACGAGCGGCGGTTCGTGTGCCACCTTTTGTGACGGCCGAGTTGGCATCGAACGAGGTGCCGTGTGGTTTGGCGACGGTGTCGTTTCGGGAGCAGAGGATCGCATTCGGGAAAAATGCGTGCCCCCTGAGCCTATGGTGGGCGCGCCTGTGCGCGCCGTCGATGCGTGTGCCTAAACTCGTGCGGGGGTTCGGATGCGGGGCGCGGTTTCGAAACGAATGCGGCCGCGCCGGGCGCGCCGGCGCGGCCGTGTACCTACGCGCATGACCGACTGATCAGCGGAACGGCGGCGAGTACATCAGCCCGCCCTTGGTCCAGAGCTCGTTGATGCCGCGCTGGATTCCCAACGGCTTGACGTTGCGCTCGAAGCTCTCACCGTAGTTCCCGACTTGCTTGATAATGTTGTAGGCCCAGCGATTGTCGACCCCGAGCATTTGGCCGAAGCCGCCCGTCGCACCGACGAAGCGCTGAATGGCGGGGTTGGTGCTGTTCAGGTGCTGGTCGATGTTGGCCGAGGTGAGGCCGAGCTCCTCGGCCTCGATCATGGCGAAGTGGGCCCAGCGCACGAGATCGGCCCAACGGTTGTCGCCATGGCGGACGACGGGGCCGAGCGGCTCCTTCGAGATCACCTCGGGCAGGATCACGTATTCCTCTGCGCGCGGGCCTTGTGAAGCGCGCACCGAGGCGAGCCCCGAGACGTCCGTGGTTAGTGCGTCGCAGCGGCCGGCGAAGAAGGCGGCGTTCACCTCCTCTAGCCTTTCGATGACCACGGGCGTGAAGCGGAGATTGTTGGCGCGGAACCAGTCTGCGAGATTGAGTTCGGTGGTGGTGCCGGGCTGCACGCAGACGGTTGCGCCGTCCAGCTCCTTGGCCGATTTCACGCCGAGGGAGCGTTTCACCATGAAGCCCTGACCGTCATAGAAGTTGACGCCGACAAAATCGAGCCCGAGCGAGGTGTCGCGCGCGAGAGTCCAGGTCGTGTTGCGCGCGAGCATGTCGACCTCGCCCGACTGAAGCGCGGTGAAGCGCTGCTGGGCGGTAAGCGGCACGTAGCGCACTTTGGTGGCGTCGCCGAACATGGCGGCCGCGACGGCGCGGCAGAGATCGACATCGAGGCCGCGCCACACGCCCTGGCTGTCTGGGGCGGCGAAGCCGGCAAGGCCGGTGTTCACGCCGCAGTTCACCACGCCGCGGGCGCGTACTGCATCGAAGGTGCTTTGCGCCTGGGGCGAGGCGGGGGCGGCGGCGAGGGTAAGGCCGACCGCAGTCGCGGCGGCAAGCAGTGTCCTGCGCATGGGCGCGTCTCCCGTTCTTTGCTCTGACGTCTCCCCGCGACCGGACCGCTGGGAGCCTCTGTCCCTTACGCGCATGCGGGGGGCGCGATCAATGCCCGTCGCCGCTCTGGTTCGGGCTGGCTGCGGGGTTTCAACGAGGAGCGAGGATGGCGGGCACCAGGCGGCGGGAGGCGGCGCGGGCGCAGGTCTCGAACACGCCGAGGTCGCGGAAGGGGTCTTCGGCCGCGGCAGTGGCGCGCACGAACACGCCCCCGGCAGCCGCGATTCCGCCCTCGAGCATCAGGTTGTCGGAGAGGCCGAAATCCTCGATGTCCATCTGGTCAGGGTCATCCAGCACGCGAGCAGCATAGTCGCGCGGGTCGTTGGTGTAGGCGTAGAGACCGAGACCCAGGCCGCGCGCGAAGCCGAGTTCGTACACCGTGCCTGCATCCGCCGAGGCGCCGCGGAAGGGTGTCAAGTTGGCGATGATCGCGACGCAAGAGCGGATCAAAGCCTCATTAGCAGCGGCGATGGCGAAGGCGCGCTGGCTGCGCTCCTGCGCCGGCGGGCCGGGGGCGTCGAGCAGGGGGCAAACGCCGATCAGGCCGAGCCGGGCGCAGATCGCCTTCTTGCGCGCGAGCACGGTGTCCGCATCGGGCAGGAACACCTCCGGCCCGGCCAGATAGACTCGCGGTGACTCCACGGCCGGGCGGGGAACGATCATCGCCGCGGTCAGTGCAGGCGCCGCGGGCGGCCCAATCCGCGCTGGCGGATGACCAGAGAGACGCCGTCCTCCGCCGGTTCGATCGCCTTTTCCCCGGTGCGCGGCAGCGGCACGCCGGCGAGCCGGCACCAGCCGACTAGAACCGCGGTTAGCTCCTCGGCATCGAGCGTGCAGTCGCGATAGAGCCCACCTGAGCGGCGCCAGCGCGCCACCACCACCGCCTCTTCGCCGGCTTCCTCTTGCGGTGTGGCCATGCGCACGCTTTCCAATTCGGCATCGGGCATTTCCAGCCGGATCAGGTCAGCAACCGTGGCGCGCACGGCCTCGGCGATCAGATCCGTGCCGAAATCGATCCGTCGGTATTCCCGAAAGCGCATCCTCAGGCTCCCCAATTCCGGTTCGTGCCGTGTGGTCAGATCGTTCGGAGACTGCAACCCCGTCCTGCACCGTCAACAATGTGTCAATGCAGCGTTAACCATCAAGCTACCTGCGGTTGCCCTCGCCTGCCTGCTCCTCCCGCCAGCGCTGGCGAAGTCGCGCACTCGCGCCAAGCCGAAGGCTGCGTTCGATGAAAGCGTTGAGCTCGCCTTGGATCGCCCGCGCCGCCTCGGCCTCAGCATAGAGGTCCGGCCATTTCTGCGCGAGCCATAGATAGGCGGTGCAAGCCCGGGCGGAACGCTCGGCTTCGGCGAGGTCGGCCGGGTCGTCGGCCACCCCGCGGGAGAGGAGCCGCCGCGGCGGGACAGGCGCGGCCACGGGGGCGCCATGCGCATGCCGCCGGGCCCAGGCGAGCAGGGCGGAGGCGGAGAGCCGGTCGCGCAGGTCGATCGGACAGCCGAGATAGCCGAGGCTCTCCCGCAGGGGAAGCCGGGCGGCAGCGCAGACCTCGGCGAGGCGAATGGCTTCGTCGAGGCGACAGAGCGCGAAGCCAGTATCCTGCCAGCGGAACCGCTCGGCGACCACCGTCAGCACCCGAAGCAAGGACGGTTGACCGAGCCGCCGCCCAATGTCCAGAAGCTGCGCCTCGCGCGGCAGCACGCGCATCGGCCCATCCAGCGGGGGAGGCGGGTGGTCGATGGCGGCCGCGATCGGCTCCAGATCTTCCCCCGCCAGCACGCCGACGAAGCCTTCGGGATAGATCCCGAAGCGGCCGGCGCGGCCGGCGATCTGGCGAATGAGGTGTGGCCCGAGCCCGCCATATTTTGTGGTCGCGGCGAACAGAACCCGGCGGATGGGCAGATTAAGCCCCATGCCGATCGCATCGGTGGCCACCAGCACCGGCGCGCGGCCCTCGCGGAACCGCTCTGCCTCAGCCCGCCTTACCTCAGGCCCGAGCGCGCCGTACACCATCGCTGGCGGGCGGCCGCGCGCAATCAGCGCCTCGCGCAAGGCAAAAGCATCGCGGCGCGAGAAGCAGACCAGCGCATCGCCCGGTTCGACGCGCGCCAGCGGCACGGGGCGGCGCAGCACCGTGAGCGGCACCATGCGCTCGAACCGCCGAACCTCGAGCGGCTCGCCGGTCAGTGCAGCGAGCCGGCGGATCAGCGGCTCCGCTTCCGCCGCGCCGGTAAGGAGGAGCGTCTCCGCTGGTAGCCCGACCACCGCCTGCGTCCAGGCCCAGCCGCGATCCTCATCGGCCAGCATCTGGATCTCGTCCACCACCGCGACCGGGACGGGGGTGACGAGATCGGACATCTCGACGGTGGCCGAGACGTGCGTCGCCTCCGGGTCGATCCGTCGTTCCTCGCCGGTCAGCAGAGAGGCGCGCACGCCGCGTTCAGCCAGCCGCTCCTGCCCTTCCCAGGCGAGCAGGCGAAGGGGGGCGAGGTAGGCGCCGCGCGGGGCGGCGGCAAGCAGGTCGAAGGCGGCATGGCTCTTGCCCGAGTTGGTGGGACCAAGGAAGGCGACGATGCGCCGACGGATCGCGCGGGCTGGAACGAAGGAGGCCACCCAGCGCCCCAAGGTGAGCGCGCCCACCACCTCGCCCTCATGCCGGTGGCGAGCCTTGGCGGCGAGGTCGGCGAGGCGCTGCCGGCGCCACTCTTCAAGCCGCGCCTCTGCGGTGGCCCGTTCAGCATGCGTCATCGCCCCGTCCGCTGCGGCACGACGAAGCCGGCCGCGGATCGCCTCGGCGAGCACGGAGACGAGCCCGATATCGTCAAGCGAGGGATCGGCGGCGAGGGCGGCAAGGCCGGCCGCGACGTCCTCGCGGCGGATGGGCACGCGCAGCCCTGAGAGGAGTGTGTCGATCCGGCGTCGTGCCGGGGGAGGAAGGGAGGTCACGAGTCTCGCCTGCCGGAGGGCGGGGGCGCGTGTCAACGCACGCGCGGTTGACGGCAGCATCGGCCCGCGCGCAGCCTGACCGGCACGCAATCGCACTGACCCGACCATCAACGAAGGCAGCATGTCCGGCACCAAGAGCCTCGCTTCCTGGGTGGAGGGATATCCGCCCAGCCGCGCCGCACCGCCCGTTGGCACCTTCGAGGTCGGCCTGTGTATGGCGGGGGCGGTCTCTGCCGGCGCCTACACCGCAGGGGTGCTCGATCTCCTGATCGAGGCACTGGATGCCTTCGAAGCGGAAAAGCAGGCCCGGCGGGCGAGGGGCGAGCCCCCTTTGCACGAGGTCCGGCTCACCGTCGTCGGCGGCGCATCAGCAGGGGGGATGTGCGCGGCTCTGGCCGCCCTCTTCTGCGATGCGACCTTCCCTCCTGTTACGCCAGAGGCGGACGATGCCACCAAGGAAGCGAACCCCCTCTACAGGGCTTGGGTGCGGGAGATCGACATTCGCCACCTCCTCGGCGTGCACGACCTCGAGGGCGGGGCTCTGCGCTCTGCCCTCGACTGCACGGTGTTGGACAGGATCGTCGCCGAGACCGTGGAAAGCCGGAAAAGGATGCCGACGCGCCCCCGTGCCTGGTTGCCAGACCGTCTCGAGGTGTTGCTGACCTTGGCCAACCTGCGCGGCGTGCCCTATGCGCTGCGCTTCCAGGGCACGGCCTTGAGCCACCTGATGACGCTGCATGCCGACCACATCCGCTTTGCGGTACCGGCCGAGGGGGTGGAGTTGGCAGCACGGCCAGATGAGGTGGTGCTTGACCGGTTTGGGCCCGACCCCGGCCGGACGCGGGAGCTGTTCTCCGCCGCCGCCCTGGCCACCGCCGCGTTTCCGATCGCTCTGCGCGCGCGAACCCTGACCAGGCCTCTCGAGCATTACGCCTTCCGCGCCGCTCTGCATCCGCGAAGCCGGCTGTCCGAGGCGCTGGCGGCTGATAACCCGCTCGAGCCTCTGCCAGAGTGGGCGCGGGAGTATCTGCCCGACTGGTCCGGCATCACTTTGGGCACGGTGCGGGTGCCTTGCGTCGATGGCGGGGCGATGGACAACGAGCCGCTCGAGCTTGTTCGTCGTGCCCTTGCCGGCTGGAACGGCAGCAATCCGCGGACAGGCGACTTGGCTCACCGCGCGGTGGTGCTGATCGATCCGTTCCCCGACCGCAAGGAGGCCGCCCCGGACGCCGACCCCTCGCTCATCTCCACCCTGCCCGCCCTGTTCGGCGCCCTGATCAACAATGCCCGCTTCAAGGCCGAGGACCTCGCCCTCGCCGCGGCACCCGACACCTATTCGCGCTTCCTCATCGCGCCCTCGCGCGGGTCGGACTGGTCGGCCCCAGTCGCCATCGCTTCCGGCTACCTCGGCGGCTTCATGGGCTTCCTGGCCGAGGCCTACCGCCATCACGACTACATGCTGGGCCGGCGCAACGCGCGCTCTTTCCTCCGCCGCCATTTCGTGCTGCCGATCTCCAACCCTCTGTTCGGCCGCAAAGAGGCCATCCCGCGCTGGTCTGATGCCGACATCACCCGGTGGGCTGTGCCGCGCCAGGGCGGGGGCCAGCCCGACCACCTACCGATCATTCCGCTGTGCGGACGGCTTTGGCCGGCCGCGGGGCAGGACGAGGACGAGATCGAGCCCTTGCCGGCGTGGCCGATTGGCGCGCTCAAACCCCACAGGCTGACGCCGTTGATCAAGGAGCGGGCGAGGCGCGCGACCTCGGTTGTCTATACCGGCGGCGCCGGAGCCCAGCTCAAGCGCATGCTGCGCCGCATGGTGGAGGAGTGGATCGCAGAGCGGTCCTGGCTCACGCGCAAGGCTTTGCAGCGCGTTTGGTGCGCGCTTGACGGCTGGGTTGAGCGAACGATCGACGCCAAACTGCCGAACATCCCGTCACGCTTCCTCTCCGACCAGGCAGAGAAGGCGATCTGCGATGCTCTTGACCAGCTCGAGAGGGCGGCGCCGCAGCAGAGAGTGGCGCGACGGACATAAGGCGCGCGCCCTCTTCGCCCTGCCGGGCCCCTCAGCTTTCGAGCTCGCTGTCCCAGTAGAGGTAGTCGCGCCAGGATTCGTGCAGATAGTTGGGCGGGAAAGCGCGCCCGTTCTCCTGCAGCTCCCACGAGGTTGGCTGGCGCGGAGGCTGGCGCGGGAACATCTGGCACTCGTGCGGTAGCCGGTTGCCCTTCTTCAGGTTGCAGCGGGAACAGGCGGTGACGACGTTGTGCCAGGTCGTCCGCCCCCCGCGGGAGCGGGGAATGACGTGATCGAACGTGAGCTCCTGTGTTGGGAAGGATCCGCCACAGTACTGGCACTGGAAACGATCGCGCAGGAACACGTTGAAGCGGGTGAAGGCAGGGCGGCGGGCGGCGGGGATGTACTCCTTCAGCGCGATCACGGAAGGGAGCCGCATGGAGATCGAAGGGCTGCGCACCTCGGTGTCATATTCGGACACCACCGAGACGCGATCCATGAAGACCGCCTTCACCGCGTCCTGCCAGGACCAGACAGAGAGGGGAAAATAGGAGAGGGGGCGAAAGTCCGCGTTCAACACGAGAGCGGGATAGTGACTGCCGCCATCGGGCACGCGCCGATCTCCCGTCGCCGCCACACCACGCCTTTGTCATCGGCCTGGATGAAAGCGGCGTCACCACCGCCCGCACCCTGCCCGCCTTCCCAGCCTTTGGGCGCGAAGACAGGGCCAACACCAGATGATGTGGCACAGCCTCCAGACACGTGGCGTTATGCACAGATGCAACGGCTCTGTCCAGCAAGCCGCGCCCTCGTCACGCAAGCTTCATGCGCGCGGCAGGCGGGCAACGGGCCGGCAGAGCGCGACGAGCGCGGCGAGCCCCGCCGAGTCGATGCCGTGGCCGAGGCCGGGGCGGTAGAGCGAGGTGACAGGGACCTCGGCACGCTGCAGCGCCTCCTCGGCCTGACGGGTGAGAGTGGGGGGAACGATTGGGTCATCCTCGCCGTGCACAAGCAAGACGGGAATGCGGGCGCAGGGGCTGGGGAGAAGGGGCAGTGCCCCCGAGAAGGCGGCGATCGCGGCCGGCGGCGAGGGCATGCCAAGGCCGGTGTAGAGCGCCGTCATGCCCCCCTGGCTGAAGCCGCCCAGCACGACGCGCTCCATCGGCAGCCCAAGCCGCGCCGCTTCCGCCATGACAAAGCGGGAGAGCGACGGCGCGGCACGGCGCACGCCAGCGGCCAGTGCCTCCGCCGAGAGATCGAACAAGGGGAACCACTGCCGGCCGAACGGAGCGAACGCGTATGGTTCGGGCGCATTCGGGCAGGCGAAGGCCGCCTCGGGCAGGTCGGGCGCGATCTCCTCCGCCAGCCCGGCGAGATCCTGACCATTCGCCCCCACCCCATGGCAGAGCACGACCAACAGAGCCGGACGGCCGCCACCATGCGGTGCAAGCCGCGGCCCATCGAGAAGGGGGAGGTCGTCGTGCATCGCGCCACGGCGCATAACGGGGTGCGATGACCCCGTCCACCGTCGTCACGCGATTCGCCCCCTCTCCCACGGGCTTCCTCCACCTCGGGCATGCGATGAGCGCGCTGTTCGCCTGGCGTCTCGCGCGTGCGGCAGGCGGTCGTTTCCTTCTCCGCCTCGAGGACATCGACCGCACGCGCTGCCGCCGCGAATACGCGGACGCGATTCTTGAGGACCTGGCTTGGCTCGGCATCGACTGGGACGGAGCGGTGCGCGTGCAGTCCGAGCACTTCGATGAATACCGCGTCGTGCTTGATCACCTCGCCGCGCGCGGCCTGCTCTACCCGTGCTTCTGCACGCGGGCAGAGATCGCGCGCGAAGTGGCGGCGATCGGCAACGCCCCGCATGGCATCGACGGACCGCTCTACCCAGGCACGTGCCGCACTCTGGACGAGGAGACGCGGGCGCGGCGGATCGCCGCCGGTGAGCGCTACGCGCTCAGGCTCGACATCGCGCGCGCCATCGCCTCTGTTCCCACCCCTCTCTTCGCCGAGGAGGAGGGGGAACCGCCCTTTCCGATCGACCCCGCCCCCCTCTTCGGAGACGTGGTGCTGGCGCGCAAAGACACGCCTGCCTCCTACCATCTCTGCGTGACCCACGACGATGCGGTGCAGGGCGTAACCCTGGTCACGCGCGGGGTCGACCTCAAGCCGGCGATCCACCTTCACCGGCTTCTGCAGGCGCTCTTAGGCTGGCCGGTGCCGCGCTGGCGACACCACCCGCTCCTCACCGGCCCGGGCGGCAGGCGGCTCGCCAAACGCGACCGCGCGCTCAGCCTGCGCGAACTGCGCGCGGCCGGACGAAGCCCGGCCGAGGTGAGGGCGATGGCGGGATTCCCGGACGAGGCGTGAGCGCGAGGGGAGGCCGGGGCGGTCGCCGCGTGCCAACAGCTGTTCCGTCAGCCGCGCGGCACGATTGAGCATGGCCCCCTGTTAGGCCCCGCAGACTCTCGCTTACCCTCGCACAGGCTCTGTGCAGAGGCATGATCGCGGCCAGTGGCCTCTTCGACCTGCTCGGATCGGGCCGATCACGCGGCAGGGCGGGGCGCATGGTCGTCCGCTGCCAGCAGCGAGAACGGCTCGAAAACGGACGATGGGCCAGGCGACCGGGGCTTCTTGGCCGCACCCGTCGCCTCTGCTCGGCGGCGGATGCGCTCAGGGGGTGTCTGGATGTCTCAACCGCCGGGGCTGGGTTGAACGGCGAGAGCGGCCGCCGGCGCGGAACGGGCCGCAAGCCAGGCCTTCGCCTCTGCCGGTGGCATGGGGCGGGCGAACAGGAAACCCTGTGCTGCATCGCAGCCAATCTCGCGCAGGTAGCGGGCCTGGGTTTCCGTCTCCACCCCCTCGGCCACCGTCTCCAGGCCGAGCTCCTTGGCAAGCGCGACGATGGTGCGAGCGATCATGCCTGATCGCGGCGTGCCGTCGATGGGGGCGACGAAGCTGCGGTCGATTTTGAGCCGCCGCACCGGGAAGCCGGTGAGGTGGGAGAGCGCGGCATAGCCGGTGCCGAAGTCGTCGAAGGCGATGCCGACCCCCGCTGTGGCAAGACGATGCAGCACCGAGCCGATCTGCTCGATGGCGCGGTCGATCAGCACGGTTTCGGTGATCTCGATCTCGAGACGGTCGGCCGCCAATCCATGGGCGGCGACCGCATCGAGGATGCGCTCCGCTGCGTCCGGCGCGAGCAGCTGCGGGGTGGAGACGTTCACCGCGATGTGTCCCGGTTCGAGGCCCAAGGAGGCGAAGCCGGCGGTCGCGGCGAGGGCGGCATCCAGCACGGCCCAGCCGAGGTCGAGGGCGAGGCCCCGTTCCTCAGCCACCGCAACGAACTCGGCCGGCGAGACCGGCTTTCCGTCCTCCGTCCAGCGCGCGAGCGCCTCGAAGCCCTCGAGGCGCTGATCAGCGAGGCGGAGTTTGGGTTGCAGGGCGATGGTAATCCGTCCCTCGGCCAGCGCCACGCGCAGACGCTCGGCGAGCGCTGCCCGGCGGGCCATGCGCTGGGCAAGCCCGGCATCGAACAGGGCAATCCGGTTGCGACCGTCCCGCTTGGCGCCGTAGAGTGCCGTGTCGGCCGCGCGCAGCAGCGCCTCCGGTGTCTCGGCGTCTTCGGGATAGAAGGCGGCGCCGATCGACACGGACGGGGTGACGGAGCCGCCCTCGCACGGAACGGGGCGCTGGATGTTGCGGCGCAGCCGTTCGAGCAGGGTGAACGCGTCCGGCCCCTTGCTGTGGCCGGGCAGCAACAGGGCGAATTCATCTCCGCCCATGCGCGCGACCAAGTCGGAGGCACGCACGACCTCGCGCATACGGCGCGCCACTTCGGCCAGCACACAATCAGCCGTTGGGTGCCCGAAAATGTCGTTCACCGACTTGAAGTGATCGAGATCGACGAGCGCGAGGCAGCCGCCGAACGCGTCGCTGCTGCGCCGTGCCGCCATCGCTTCGGCGAGACGCTCGAACAGCACGCTGCGGGAGGCGAGGCCCGTCAGATCGTCCTGTTCCGCGCGCCTGCGCGCCTCGGCCTCCGCCAGTTTGAGGCGCGTGATGTCGGTGCGCACGCAGACGAGATGGCCTGAGCGCGACCGCCGTTCCCGCCCCTGCAGCCAACGCCCGTCCGCAATCGGGAACTCGCGGCTCGGGCTGCTCTCGCTGGCGGCGCGGATCTGGGCGAGACGGCGCGCAAGCCAGGCCTCGCGCTCCTCGACCGGGGCGGAGGGATCGATCTCGTTGGCATAGCTGCCGCTGTCGAGGCCCGCGCGCAACAACCCTTCAAGCGTGGTGCCGGCGGCGAGGACCGAAGCGAGGCGCGGGAAGAACTGAGTGTAGGCGCGGTTCCAGAAGATCACGCGCTCCTCCGGGTCGCAGACGTAGACGCCGGAGGGCAGGGTGTCGATGATCTCGCGCAGCAGGGTTTCCGCCTCGGTGCGGCGGAAGAGTTCGGTGAAGGCTGCGTCCTCGGCGGCACGGCGAGCGGTGATGTCGGTCTCCACGGCGATGAAGCCGGTCAGGTTCCCCTGCTCGTCGCGGATCGGGCTCGCCTCGATGTCGACCCAGTAGGGGCGTCCGTCCTTGCTGTAGTTCAGCACTTCGACGCGAAAGCCCTGGCCGCTGCGCACCCCCTCGCGCATGGCGTCCACCGTCGCCGGATCGGTCTCCGCGCCTTGCAGAACCGAACCTGGGGTGCGGCCGGCGAGCTCAGCCAGGGTGTAGCCCGTGACCCGCTCAAAGGCCGGGTTCACCCAGACCGTCAGCCCCTCTGCATCGGTGATGATGGCGGGCGTGGGCATCTGCCGCACGACGAGGGCGAGCCGGGCAAGTTCGCGTTCACGCTCGGCGCGGTCGGTGATGTCCTCGATCGTGCCGAAGAGGGATTGGGGGCGCCCATTGGCGTCGAACAGGCAGCGGCCGCGAACGCGCACCGTCAACTGCCGTCCGCGCGCGGTGACGAAGGCGAGATCGAGATCCCAGGGGCTGCCGTCGCGCGCTGACCGGGCGAGCGCTTCGGTGAGGATGCCGTGCGATGGGCCCGGAAAATGCGCCATCGCCGCTTCCACGGTCGGGACGAAATCGTCGCCGACCTCATAGAGGCGCCGCGTGGTGCGCGACCACCACACGCGCTGCGTGGCAAGCTCAAGCCGCCAGGCGCCGATCCCCGACACCTCGAGCAGGGTCTCGAGGAGCGGTTCGCCAGCAGTGGCGGTGTGGGCAGCAGCGAGGCCGTCCATGGGTGCGCGTGCGACCGTCTCCGATCGCCGGACGCTAGGCCTCAGAAGTGGACGGAAGGTTAATGCATCGGCGCGCCCTCGGCGTCGGCTGGGCAGGCATGCAGCAACGCACGCAGCCGCCCCGCCCCTTCGCCCGGGGGAATGAGGCCCTCGCGCAGGAACAAATCGATCAAGACGAGGGGGATGTTGAACTTGAACGCATCCGTCTCGCGCACGAGGCGGACCAGCTCGGCGAGTGGCAGAAGCTCGAAGCGCGCCACCTCGCCGTCGTTCGGGCAGGGGACGATATCCTCCGGGAGGTCGAGGTCGAACAGGTGCAGCGTGTCGCGCCGCATGCCCGGCACCTGGCCGGGCTCGCGCCACGCCATGCGGTAGCGAAGGCGCCCGACCGGGCGGGCGGTGGCGACCAGCGCAGCCGGCAGCGAGGCTTCCTCCCAGGCTTCCTTCACCAGCGTGGAGAAGGCCGTCTCGCCGGCCGCAATGCCGCCGCCGATCAGCGTGTCGCGCTTGCCTGGGGCGATGGTCTTGTCGGCCGCGCGCACGGCGGTCCAGACGAACAGCCCCTCCGCCCGCCGCACCAGCCCGTTCGCGTGCACCCCTTCGGCGGCGATGCCGAAGGCGGGAATGGCGGCGCGGTCGATCCGCGCCAGGCTCTCTCCGCCCGCCTCAGCCCGCACGTCGTAGAGCTCGCCGCGCAGGCGGGGGATCAGCCCGAGCGCGACCAGCCGGTCGGCCAGGGCGGCGAGCGCCTCGGTCCGTTCGGCAGCCGTCTGCGCCGAAGGCGTCAGCGCGAGCGTTGCCCCCTCGCGCACGATCTCGCGCGCGGCGCCGAGCGCTGCCGCGGTCTCCGCCGCGACCCAGCCGACCTGCCGGCTGCCGATGCGGAACGGCAAAAATCCCTCAAGCGACGGCAGGTCGTTGCAGCGGGCGAGGTGGCGAAAGAAGGGAGCGAGATCCATCTTGACCAGCATGCGCCAGGATCAGCCGCGATGGGAGGGATGCATCCTCCTCCCTTTGCGGTCGCGCCCGCCGCACGACATGGTGGGCGCGGAACGGAGCCACACACGTGAAACACGTCCAGGATGACAGGGGGGCGGCCGCCGAGCCGGCCTCCCGCAAACGCGCACCCGAACGGTCGCACCTCGACACCATCGCCACCCTGCTGCCCTATCTCTGGCCGAAGGACGACCCGGCCCTGCGGCTGCGCGTCGTGCTCGCCCTTTTCTTCCTCGCCTGCGCCAAAGTGGCGGCGGTCGCTGTGCCCCTGGTGCTCGCTGCCGCCGTGGATGCGCTCGCCCCGCGCGAAGCCCCGCTCGTTGCCGTGCCCTTCGCCCTGGTCGCCGGCTACGGGCTTCTGCGCCTTGCCGCCTCCGGCTTCCAGGAGTTGCGCGATGCTGTCTTCGTGCGCGTCGCCCAGGCGGCGATCCGCACCGTCGGGCTCGCCACCTTCCGCCACCTGCACGCGCTCTCGCTCCGCTTCCATCTCGACCGCCAGACGGGCGGCCTTTCCCGCATGGTCGAACGCGGCGTGCGTGGCATCGAGACCGTATTACGCTTCGCCCTGTTCAACACCATCCCCACCCTGGTCGAGATCCTGCTCGCCACGGCCGTCGTCTGGGCGGTGCTCGGGCCCCTGTTTGCGGGCATCGTCTTCGCCACCCTCGTCCTCTATGTCGCTTTCACCCTGCTATTCACGGAGTGGCGGGTGAAGTTCCGCCGCGCGATGAACGAGACCGACCAGGCGGCGAACGCGAAGGCGATCGATTCGCTGCTGAACTACGAGACGGTGAAGTACTTCAACAACGAGGAGCACGAGGCGCGCCGCTACGAGACCGCTCTTCGCCGCTACGAGGAGGCGGCGGTGAAGAGCCAGGTGACACTCAACCTGCTCAATCTCGGCCAGGCGGCGATTATCGCCGTGGGCGTCACCGCCGTGATGCTGCTGGCCGCCTCGGGCGTGCTCGCCGGCACCACCACGGTTGGCCAGTTCGTGCTCGCCAACACCGTGATGCTGCAGCTCTACATCCCTCTCAACTTCTTGGGCTTCGCCTATCGCGAGATCAAGCAAGGGCTTGTCGACATGGAGGCGATGTTCCGCCTGCTCGCCGAGGAGCGCGAGATCGCGGATGCGCCGGACGCGAGACCGCTCGCGGTGCGGGCGGGCGAGGTCCGGTTCGAGGATGTCCGTTTCGGCTACCGGCCGGATCGAGAGATCCTGCACGGCGTGTCCTTCGTCGTCCCGCCCGGCAGGACGGTCGCCATCGTCGGCGCCTCGGGCGCGGGGAAGTCGACCATCTCGCGGCTTTTGTTCCGCTTCTACGACGTCTGGTCGGGGCGGATTTTGATCGATGGGCAGGACATCCGCAGCGTCACGCAGGACAGTCTCCGCCGCGCCATCGGCATCGTTCCCCAAGACACGGTGCTGTTCAACGACACGATCCGCTACAACATCCGCTACGGCCGGCCGGATGCAACGGATGCCGAGGTGGAGGAGGCGGCCAAGCTCTCCCGCATCCACGACTTCATCGTCTCCACCCCCGACGGCTACGACACCCGCGTTGGAGAACGCGGCCTCAAGCTCTCAGGCGGCGAGAAGCAGCGCGTCGCGATCGCGCGCACCATCTTGAAGAACCCGCCCATTCTGATCTTCGATGAGGCGACTTCCGCCCTCGATACGCGCACGGAACGCGAGATCCAGGCCAACCTCAGGGAGCTCGCGCGCAACCGCACCACGCTCGTCATCGCGCACCGCCTTTCCACCGTGATGGATGCGGACGAGATCCTGGTGCTCGATCAGGGCCGCATCGTCGAACGCGGCACGCATGAGGCGCTGCTTGCCCGTGATGGGCTCTATGCTGAGATGTGGCGGCGCCAGGCCGAGATGGGCGAGGCTGAGGAGGTGGTGGGAGGCGAGGGCGCCTTGCCAGCGGCGGCAGACTGAGCGCGTCGGGCGGCTGCTGCTCGCACCCTCCCGCCCACACCGCGCCGGCTTGCCGCGCGCCAGTCTCGGCTTCCCGGTCCGGGGCCCGGTCCGACGCTGGTCTGCCGGCCTTGCGCGGCAGGGGGTTCCGACTGGCCGGGACATTTCCCATGTGAGAGCCGGAGATGACGCGGGAGGTGGTGGCGATGCGAGCCGACCCGATGGGCGAGGCGCCCGAGGATCTAAGCCTGGCGGGCTCGGTGGTCGACCAGGCCATCGCGGCCATGATGGAGCGCAACATCGGCCCCCTTTCGGCCGCCTCCGCCCTGCTCGGGGGAGCGATCGCGATCCTCTCGCGCAGCCTCGATGAGCAGGCAGTAATCCGGGTGCTGGAGAACGCGATCGCCGCCGTGCGCGCAGGCGAGGTGCGGGACCTGCAAGGCGGAGAGTCGGTGGACGGCCGGTCGGCTTGACCGCGCGGCGGCTGCCGCGTAGAGAGCTGTCACGCGTCGGGATGCCTCATGCGCCCGGCCCTGCTTCCGTTGCGACCCGACTGTTCGAGGAGTGTGCCATGGCGCGTCGTTGCAGCGTCACCGGCAAGGGCGTGCTGACGGGCAACAATGTCAGCCATGCCAACAACAAGACCCGCCGCCGCTTCCTGCCCAACCTGCAGGAGGCGTCGCTGGTGAGCGACATTCTGGGCACCACCGTGCGGCTGCGGCTCTCGACGCGGGGCATCAAGACGGTCGAGCACAATGGCGGGCTCGACGCCTGGCTGCTCTCCACGCCCGACCGCAAGCTCACGGCCGAAGCGCTGGAGCTGAAGCGTCGCATCCAGCGCGCCAAGGCGAAGCGGGCGGCCTGAGCACGGCCCTCGCTCTGCGGCCCAGCCCGCCCACGCGCGGGCCATTTTCCGTGATCGCCCGCGCATGCTCTCCCCCGCCGCCCTGATCGCGGCTCTTCAGGCCATGCCGCCCGAGGCGGTGTGGGCGATGATGCTGATTGCTGCCTATGCGGGCCCGCTCGCCATGCTCCGCCTCGGCGGCGCGTCGGGGCTGAAGGTGTGGATCGCCGTCGCGGTGATCGCGGCCAACCTGCAGGTTCTGAAGGTGGTGCCGTTCACCCTGTTCCCGGGCCCGGTGGCGGAAGGAACGGTGGTGTTCGCCTCCACCTATCTCGCCACGGACCTGCTCAGCGAGCATTACGGCGAGCCTGAGGCGCGCGCGGGCGTGTGGCTCGGCTTCTCCGCCCATCTCGCGATGACGGTGCTGATGCTGCTCGCACTCGGCTACCGTCCCCTCTCGGCCGAGGAGGCGGGGGAGGAGCTCGCCTGGGCTCTGCCCTTTCATGACCATCTCGCGGCGATCTTCAGCCCCGCGCCGGCCTTCTTCGCTGCCGGCATCGTCGCCTTCCTCAGCTCGCAGATGCTCGACATCCGCCTGTTCGGCGCCCTGCGGCTGGCCACGCGGGGGCGGCATCTGTGGCTGCGCAACACGCTCTCCACGATCGTCTCCGCACTGATCGACACCACGATCTTCTCCGTGCTCGCCTTCCGCCTCTTCGCCGCCGACCCGGTGCCGTGGGACGCGCTCGTTCGCTCCTACATCCTGGGCGCGTGGTTGCAGCGCGTGCTGCTTGCGCTGCTGGATACGCCGTTCATGTACGCGGGCGGATATGTGGCCCCCGTCGTTGCGCGGAGATGAGCGGGCGCTACGCGGCCTTTTCCTGGCGGGTGACGGCGCGCGACCCGGGGACGCGCGCCCGCCTCGGCCTCCTTTCCACGCCGCACGGCGTGGTCGAGACGCCGAATTTCATCTTCTGCGCCACGCGTGGCGCGCTGAAGGCGGCGACGATGGCAGAGGCGCGGAGCTTGGGGGCGCAGATCGTGCTCGCCAACACCTATCACCTGATGTTGGCGCCGGGGGCGGAGCGGGTGGCGCGGTTGGGCGGGCTGCATCGCATGACGGGCTGGCGGGGCCCGATGCTGACGGATTCGGGTGGCTTCCAGATCTTCTCCATGGGCCATGGCGGGGTGGCGGCGGAGGTGAAGGGCAACCGGGCACAGTCCGGCGAGGCGACTCTGATCCGGATCGAGGAGCGGGGGGCGACGTTCCGCTCCTACATCGACGGCAGCGTGCAGGAGCTCACCCCGGAACGGTCGATGGCGATCCAGGCCGCGCTCGGGGCGGATCTCGTGGTCGTGCTGGATGAGTGCACGCCCTACCACGCCGACCGCGAGTACGTGGCACGCGCGCTTGAGCGGACCTTCCGCTGGAGCCGCCGCAGCCTCGCTGCCTTCGATGCCGCAGGTGGGGTCGGAACGGAGGGCCCGCAGGCGCTGTACGGTATTGCGGGCGGGCACGTGCACGAGGATCTGCGCCGCGCGGCGGCGGACTTCGTCAATGGCGAGGCGTTCTTCGGCCACGCCATCGGCGACTCGCTCGGCGCAACGCGCGAGCAGATGCACGCTGTGGTCGCTTTCCAGGCCCCCTTGTTGCGCGAGGACAGGCCGATCCACCTGCTCGGCATCGGCCAGGTGGCGGATATTTGGCACGGGGTCGCGTGCGGCGTCGACACCTTCGACTGCGTGCACCCGACCCGCATCGCACGCCACGGCGGGGCGTTGGTCCGCAACCTTGACGAGGAGGGCGTGGAGGGTCGCGATCACCTCAATCTGCGCAACGCGCGCTTCCGCGACGACGCACGCGTTTTGGAGGAGGGGTGCGACTGCCCCGCCTGCGCCAGCGGCTATTCCCGCGCCTACCTGCATCACCTGCTGAAGACAGGCGAACTGCTCGGGCTTTGGTTGCTTAGCCAGCACAACATCCGCTTCATGATGCGTCTGATGGCGGCCGTGCGGGCGGCGATTTCGGCGGGGCGCGTGCGCGAGGCTGCCGCCGAGTGGGGCGTGCGGCTTGACGCCTGAAGCGGCGCGGTGTTTTCAGCCGAGCGGGTCGAACCCGTTCGGGAATGGAATGAGCGGCTTTGGCAACGAATAGGGCCCGCGCGCAAGGTAGCGCCCTGAGCCTGGTTCCGCCTGCACCGAGCCTTCGCGCATCACCACCTCGCCGCGGCGGACCGTCGCCACCGGCCAGCCCGTCACCTCCAGCCCCTCATAGGGCGTGTAGTCGATGGCGTGCTGCATCAA
This sequence comes from uncultured Elioraea sp., assembly GCA_937928775.1. Classification (GTDB taxonomy): domain Bacteria; phylum Pseudomonadota; class Alphaproteobacteria; order Acetobacterales; family Acetobacteraceae; genus Elioraea. The sequence continues at coordinate 23,494 of CALFVI010000046.1, forward strand.
GGCATTGGTGAGGCGCACGCGCTTCGACGCATCCCACAGCACGAGGTCGGCATCCGCCCCGATCGCGATCGTGCCCTTGCGGGGCGAGAGCCCGAACAGGCGCGCGGGATTGGTCGCGGTGAGAGCGACGAAGTCGGTGATGTCGATCCGTCCCTTCCCGACACCTTCGGAGAAAACGATGGGCAACCGTGCAGCGAGCCCAGGGATGCCGTTGGGGATGTCGCGGAAGGGCGCATCGCGGCCAGAGCGCGCCTTGCCGCGATCTCCTTCGAAGCTGAAGCCGCAATGATCCGACGTGATGACGTCGAGCACGCGGGTGCGGATGTAGCGCCAGATCCGCTCGTGTTCGTCCCGGCCCCTCGGGGCGGGGCTGCAGATGAACTTCGCCCCCTCGAAGCCCGCGCGATCCATGTCGGCGGCGGTAAGGGTGAGGTATTGCGGGCAGGTCTCGCCCCACACCGCGACCCCGCGCGCCTTGGCGCGAGCAATCTCCTCTGCGGCCTCCGCGCAGGAGACGTGGAAGATTTGGATGGGTTGTCCCAGCAGTTCGGCGAGCGCGATCGCGCGGTGGGTCGCCTCACGCTCCACCACGGGCGGGCGCGACCAGGCGTGATACTTCGGCGCGGTCATGCCGCGCGCGAGAAGTCGTTCCGTGAGGAAAGTGATCGCGTGGTAGTTCTCGCAATGCACGGTGACGAAGGCGCCGAGCCTGCGTGCGGCGGCGAGCACGCGCAGATACTGCGCATCATCGACATGCAGCGGGTCGTAGGTGAGGAACACTTTGAACGAGCGCACGCCGTGCGCGACGAGGGCGGGAAGCTCCGTCTCCACCACCTCGTCGGTCGGGTCGGTGACGATCTGGTGGAAGGCGTAATCCACCATCGCCCGGCGCGCGCGCGCAGTATAGTCGTCGAAGGTAGGGCGGATCGGGTGGCCGCGGAATTGCGGGATGAAGCAGATGACGCTCGTCGTCCCGCCGGCGAAGGCTGAAGCCGAAGCGGTGACGAAACTCTCCTCGTGCACCGACCCGTCCGCTTCCGGCTGTTCGATGTGGCAGTGGCTGTCCACCCCTCCCGGCAGCACGTGGAGCCCGCCGGCATCGAGCACCTGGCCTTCGGCCGGCAGATTTTCCGCCAGCGCGACGATCCGTCCGTTCGCGATCCCGATGTCCGCGCGCACCACATCGGCGGCTGTTACCACCGTGCCGCCGCGCACCACGAGATCGAACTTCATCGGTCCACTCGTTTCCTCTTAGCAACAATCAGCTCTCGTGGCGAGCTGAGCACGCGGCGGCGATCCGCCGCGCACAGCGTGTCAGGCGACCAGTGGCGCACGCTCCGAGGCCGCACGCTGCCAGGCCCGCGCAGGGTCGTCGTCGAACAGGTCGGCGAGCTGTTTCATCATCGTGCCGCCCAGTTCCTCGGCATCGGTGATGGTAACGGCGCGACGGTAGTAGCGGGTGACGTCGTGACCGATGCCGATTGCCACCACTTCGATCAGCCCCTCGCGATCGACGCGACGGATCACGTCGCGCAGGTGCCGCTCGAGATAGTTGCCGGGGTTGACGGAGAGGGTGGAGTCGTCGACCGGCGCGCCGTCCGAGATCACCATCAGGATCTTGCGGTGTTCGGGTCGCACAATCAGGCGGCGATAGGCCCACTCGAGCGCCTCACCGTCGATGTTCTCCTTAAGCAGCCCCTCGCGCAGCATCAGGCCGAGGTTCCTGCGTGCGCGACGCCACGGCGCGTCGGCTGCCTTGTAGACGATGTGGCGCAGATCGTTCAGCCGCCCCGGGTTGCGCTTCTTGCCCTCCTGCACCCAGCGTTCGCGGCTCTGCCCTCCCTTCCAGGCGCGGGTGGTGAAGCCGAGGATCTCCACCTTCACCCCGCACCGTTCCAGCGTGCGGGCGAGGATGTCCGCGCTCATCGCCGCAACCGTGATGGGCCGCCCGCGCATCGAGCCGGAATTGTCGATGAGCAGTGTGACGACGGTGTCGCGGAAGGCGGTATCGCGTTCGCGTTTGTAGGAGAGAGAGTGCATCGGGTTCGCCACCACGCGGGCGAGCCGCGAGACGTCGAGCAGCCCCTCCTCAAGGTCGAACTCCCAAGAGCGCTGCTGCTGCGCCATCAGACGCCTCTGCAGGCGGTTGGCGAGCTTGGTAACCACGCCCTGCAGATGCTGCAGCTGCAGGTCAAGCTGGGCGCGCAGCCGCGCAAGCTCGTCCGGGTCGCAGAGATCTGAGGCATCGACCTCCTCGTCGAACTGGCGGGTGAAGGCGCGGTAGCGCGACTCCTCCGCATCGACCGGCGGATCACGCCTCGCCTGCGGCCCGGCAGGGCGTTCGTCCCCGTCCGAAGCCGAGCCGTCGTCCTCGCGCTGGTCCGCCGCTTCGATGGGCTGCGCCTCGTCTTCCGACTCCTCCTCCTCGCGCGCGGCGGGCAGCGCCTCTGCTTCGGCCGCACCTGCGCTGCGTTGCTCCTCGTCCTGCTGGTCGCCCTCCTTCTCGCTTTCGTCCTCCTCGTCTTCGGCCTGGTTTTTGTCCTCCGCTTCCGCGATGTCCTCGGCGAGATCGAGAGCGGAGAGGAGGCGTCGCGAGACGCGAGCGAAGGCGTCTTGATCGGGCGCGCAGGTGCTGAGCTGAGCGATCGCGCTGAGTGCGCTCTTCGGCAGGTGCGGCCGCCACAGCTCGACGATCCGGCGCGCGGGTTCGGGTATCGGCTGGCCTGAGAGCGCCTCGCGGGCAAGGAGCTCGATCGCGCGCGCAAGCGGCAGCTGTTCCTTGCGCACCATGCGGTCATAGCCTTCCGCCTCGCACTGCTCGGCGAGTCGGGCGCGCAGATTGGCAGCCACCCCGGGCAAGGCGCGGGCGCCGAGCTCCTCGCAGCGCGCCTGTTCGAGAAGGTCGAAGATCTCGCGCGCTTCGCGCCTGGCTGGGGCGAGGCGGGCGTGCGTGGCTTCGTCGTGGTGGGCGAGCCTGAGTGCTATGGCGTCGGCGGCTCCGCGCAGGCGCGCGATTTCAGACGGCGAAAGGGCGCGCGATGGGGCGGGCAGTCGGGCCCGCTTGCCGGCGACCCCGGCAGCGCCGGGCGCAAAGGACACCTCGACGTCGGGCCGGTGCGCGAGCGCCCGTACCACGCTGGCAGTGGCGCGGCGGAATTCCTCGACGCGTGCGGTTTCCGGGCTGGCCATCGCTCCCGTCAGGCCGCCCGCCGGGGTGAGAGCCCCGTGGGCAGCTCCTCGTTGAAGCAGCGCTGGTAATACTCCGCCACCGTGGCGCGTTCTGCCTCGTCGCACTTGTTGAGGAAAGTGACGCGGAAGGCGAAGGCGACGTCACCGAAGATACGCGCATTCTCCGCCCAGGTGATCACGGTGCGCGGGCTCATCACAGTAGAGATGTCGCCGTTGATGAAACCCGCCCGCGTCAGGTCGGCAAGCGCGACCATCGACTTGATCCGCTTCTTCGCTGCCTCGTCGTTTGGATCGATCTTCAGCTTCGCCAGCACGATCTCGACCTCTTGCTCCTGTGGCAGGTAATTGAGGGTGGCGACAATGTTCCAGCGGTCCATCTGACCCTGGTTGATCTGTTGCGTGCCGTGATAAAGCCCCGTCGTGTCGCCGAGCCCGATCGTGTTGGCGGTAGCGAACAGGCGGAACGCCGGGTGGGGGCGGATCACCCGGTTCTGATCAAGCAGCGTGAGCTTTCCCTCCACCTCCAGCACGCGCTGGATGACGAACATCACGTCGGGTCGGCCGGCGTCGTATTCGTCGAAGACGAGCGCGCAGGGACGCTGCAGGGCCCAGGGCAGGATGCCCTCGCGGAATTCCGTCACCTGCTTGCCGTCGCGCAGCACGATCGCGTCCTTGCCGATCAGGTCGATGCGCGAAATGTGGGAATCGAGGTTCACCCGGATGCAGGGCCAATTCAGGCGGGCTGCGACCTGCTCGATGTGCGTCGATTTGCCGGTGCCATGGTAGCCCTGCACCATGACGCGGCGGTTGTGGGCGAATCCCGCCAGGATCGCCAACGTGGTCTCGCGATCGAACCGGTAGGCCTCGTCGAGATCCGGCACATGTTCGGTGCGCACCGAGAAGGCGGGCACTTCCATCTCCGAGGGGAAACCGAAGGTCTGATCCACGCGCAAGCGGATGTCGGGCAGGTCGATGGCCGATGTCGGCCGTACATCCGCGCGCTGCGTTACCGTGTCCATGCGTTCTGTCCGATCGTGATGCAGGGGATAGTCTAAATCCCGCTTCGGGGAATGCGAAGGTCGTGCCGCGCCGGTCTTACTCGTGCGCGGTGCGCAGCGCGCGCATCACCGCAGCGTAGGCGGCGTTGATTTCCTTGACTTTCTCCTCTGCTTCCCGTGCCCCGCCGTGGCGGTCGGGGTGATGGACAAGGACGAGGTGCTTGTAGCGCTTCTTCACGTCCTCGCGTGCGACCGGCCAATCGAGGCCGAGCACGGCGAGAGGACGCCGCAGGGCGGGCGGTGCCTCGTTGCGTTTCGGCTGCGGGCCAGGGCGGCGACGCGTGAGCACGCCCAAGGGGTCGCAAACAGCGTCATTCAGCGCGCCGATCCGGCCGAGCGGCCAGGACGGGCGCTGCCAAATCACGTCGCGACGCAGTTCCGCCTCGATCTGCGCTGGAGTCATTCCCTTATAGTAGTCCCAGGAGCGATTGTACTCGCGCACGTGGTCAAGGCAGAACCACCAATATTCGTTGAGCGCTTCGCGCGACTTCGGGGCGCGGAACACCCCAGGCGCTGTGCAGCCGGGCGAGTCGCAGACGCGCGGATTCGCCTCGGCGCGCGGGTCGGGCACGTAGTAGCGTCGGTATCTGGCTGCATGGCCCTGCATGATCCTTTTATGGCGGCCGGCCCAAGGGGCCGCAAGGAAGGGAAGCGTGGAGATGAACGGAGCAAGGTTTGAGCGCATCAAGGCGCGGCTGGAGGCGGCCTTTGCACCGTCGTTGCTAGAGATCGTTGACGACAGCGCGCGGCACGCCGGACATGCGCATCGCATCGGTGCCGACCATCCCGGGCGGACGCAGGAGGTGGGCGAGACGCATTTTCGCATCCGCATGGTGTCTGCCTTGTTCAGCGGCATGCCGAAGGTTGCGCGGTCGCGTGCAGTGCACGAGGCGCTGGCCGACGAGTTCGCGACCGGCCTGCATGCCTTGGGGCTCGAGCTGCGCGCGCCGGGCGAGGGCTGAGCCGGAATCGGGTGCGCTTCAACCTTGGTTTAAGGCTTACGCCGGCATGATCCCACCCAAACGGAGGGTTGGGTCATGCCGAGAAGCACACTCGTCAACCGCAACATCGTCGCCGAGCGTGGTCGCACCTCGATGCGGCTGGAGCCCGAGCTATGGGATGCGTTGGCCGAAATCTGCCGCCGCGAGGGCACCACGCCATCGGAACTGTGCCGGCGGCTCGAGCGGTCGGGACTTCCTGGCGGTCGCACCTCGGCCATGCGCGTGTTCATCCTGCAGTATTTCCGCGCTGCCGCAACGGAAGAGGGGCATGCCGCCGCGGGACATGGCCTGTCGGCCCATGTCCGGCGTCGCGGGAACACGCGCCGCAGAGGCGAAGACCGCGCCGCTGCCTGACCGCGCGACCGGTTCCCGGCGCGGCGTGGGCTTGCGCGCTGTGGCTGTGGCTTGAGCCGGTGCGGGGTGATGCATCGGCCGCGCTTCGCCCAGCACGTGACGGGTCGTTGCGTCCGGGGCGCTGAGCCAGCGCCGTGCAAGGCGCCGCAAGGCGCTGCCGTGGGGAACTGATGATTGCCGGCCACACGAAGGGTGCGGTGTTGCGATGATCGAGGGGGGGCGCCGCCTTCTGTGCGCGTGTCAGCTACACGCGGTGCGTATCGCGGTCGTGGCCGAGGGCGCGCCGCGCAGCCCATCTGCCAGGCAGGTTTGACCGTGCAAGCCTTAGCCCAGCACCCGCAACATGGACGTCATCGCCATTCCCGTCCTGCAACCATCGACCGCGATGTGCTGAGCCGGCCCGCCGCCAGAGGGCGGAGAGAGGCCGCACGGGTGCCAAAGGAGGACGTTGGATGTGCGAGAGGGGCGGCCTATCCCTGGCGGCCCACGCCAGCTGGCAATCGCTGGCGCGATGCCGCCGAACCCAGCTCGGCCATGTCTCGCGCCGTCCTCAACGAGGCGCTGTTCCTGCGGCCTGTACGTCGCGCGGGTCCTCGTCCGCGCTCCCTTCCAGCACCTCGCGGCTCTCGCCCTCCCTTCCCTGCAGCGCCGCCCGTACCGCCTGAGCCAAGCGTGGCCAGCGCCGCGCCACCACGGGGCTGTCCGCTGCATAGGCGTGGCAGGTGTTGAGCAGCGCCGGCGGGCGGGTCTTGTCTGCCGTCACCTCACGGCGGAGCACGATCAGAGTCTGGAACGCCATCGTCGCCATCGGCCCGAGCAGCTCGACCAAGTGGGTGCAGCCTTTCACCCCACCCACCCGCTCGCGAACCGCGCGCATCCACCCCGGCCCGATCCTGAGCCCTGCCAGGGCAGCGAAGTTCGGCGTGATCGCCGGGCAGATCGCGTAGGGGGCGAATTCTGTGTTCGCCTCGCAGGTAACGACCCGCATCTCGGCATCGATGGTCAGCCGCATCAGCATCCCATGCAGCGGCTCACCCGCTTCGATCCAGCCCCGATCCTCGCTGGCGAAGCCGTAGCTCTTGGTGTCCGTCAGCCGCGCCTCGATATCGAAGAGGCCGTCCGCGCGCCGGTAGCCCTCGATCACGATGGTGCGCGTGTGCAGCTTCTCACGCTGTGCTGGCGGGCTCAGCGGCACCTTCTTCTCAGCCTCTGGGCTGGCGACGGGAGAGGAGCAGCTTCATACCCTCGCCCCCTCGTCGCGCAGGAACTCGCGTAGATCCTCCTCGGCCACATCGCGGGCCACGAAGGCCTGCCCCACACCCCGGGCCAACACGAAGGTGAGGGTTCCATCCGCCGCTTTCTTGTCCCGGCGCATGCGCGCAACGAGCCGTTCCAGGTCCCACCCGCGCTCCGTGTCGGAAAGCCGGACCGGCAGGCCCACCGCGGCGAAATGGGACGCGACGCGCAGAGCATCCTTCTGGTCGCAGAAGCCAAGCCGGGCGGAGAAGCGGAAGGCGAGCGAGATGCCGAGCGCGACGGCCTCGCCATGCAGCAGAACCGTGCCGTCGAAGCCAGCTTCGGCCTCGAAAGCGTGGGCGAAAGTGTGCCCGAGGTTGAGCAGAGCACGGCCGCCCTCCGCCGCCTCCTCGCGCTCGTCTGCCGCCACCACGCGCGCCTTCGCCGCCACCGACCGCGCCACCGCCTCCGCCAGCGCCTCGGCCTCTCCGGCCACCACCGCTGCCCCGTTCGCCTCGCACCAGGCGAAGAATGGCTCATCGTCGATCAGCCCATACTTCGCCACTTCGGCATAGCCGGCGCGCATCTCCCGCTTTGGCAAGGTGGCCAGCAGCGCGGTGTCGCAGAGCACGGCGCGGGGCTGATGGAAGGCGCCGACCAGGTTCTTGCCGTGCACCGTGTTGATACCTGTCTTGCCGCCGATCGAGGAGTCCACTTGGGCGAGCAGGGTGGTTGGCACCTGGACGAAGGGCAGGCCGCGCAGGGCAACAGCGGCGGCGAAACCGGCGAGATCACCGATGACACCGCCGCCGAAGGCGATCACCCCTGTCTTGCGGTCGATCCCCCCCGCCAGCATGCGCTCGACGAGGTCCTGAAAGGCGGCGAAGCACTTCGCCCCCTCGCCGGGCGGAACGAGAAGCGTGCGGCCGGAAAACCCGGTCTCGGCGAGGCCTGCTTCCACCGTTGCCCCGTGCAGACGCCAGACGGTCTCGTCGGCGACGAGAACGACGCGACGGGACGGCAGCACAGGGGCGAGATGCGCCCCGGCGCGGGCGGCAAGACCGGCTCCGATGAGCACGTCGTACGCGCGGTCGGCGACCGGCACACGCACGCTTCGCGGCGGGCGATGGGCAAGAAGGGCGTTCAGCACGCGGCTGGTCGTCTGTTCGGGGGCCTCGTCGCGACAGGGCACGATCACGTCTGCTTCGGCATAAATCGGATAGCGCTTCTGCGCGAGGTCGGCGAGAACCGAGGCTGGATCACCGCCGGCGAGCAGGGGGCGGTCGTTGCGGCCGCTGACGCGCCGCACCAGGATCGGCAGATCGACCTTGAGCCAGACCGACCGGCCGCGGGCGCGCACCAGCGCCCTGGTCTCGGGGTCCATGAAGGCGCCGCCGCCGGTCGCGAGCACGATCTGCGGGCCGGCGAGCAGGCGCGCGATCACCCGACGTTCGCCAGCGCGGAAAGACGCTTCACCGAACCTCTCGAAGATCTCCCGGATGCTCATACCGGCCGCGCGCTCGATCTCGGCATCCGCATCGACGAAGGGCAGGCCGAGCCGGGCGGCGAGGCGACGGCCGATCGCGCTCTTGCCTGCCCCCATCAGCCCGACGAGCACGATCGACCGACCTTCGGCGATGGCCGCCCGGGGTTCGCCCGGACGGTCGCTGGGGATAGACTGTGCGGCACGCGAGTCGGGCGCGGCCTGGGATGGGGCGAGCATGTCCCGCATTTTGGCGACCGTACGCTAGCATCCGCGCAGCACCGCGCCAGGATCGGCGAAGGGGGTTCGGGTGCGCCTTTGGCTCATGCTCGTGCTGGTCTTGGTTGGCCTCATCGTCGCCGGCGCGCTGTGGCTTGCCTTCAACCCGCCCGAGCCGCACCCGGTCGCGGTGGAGAAGGTGCTACCGACCGATCGCTTTCCGCCTCGGTGAGCGCGATGCCCCGACATTCTCCCGCCACTGCACCCTCGCTTCGGCTGGAAGCCTTCCTCGAGATGATGGCCGCCGAACGCGGGGCCTCGCGCAACACGCTCTCCGCCTACCGGTCTGACCTCGTCGACTTCGCCCGCTTCTTGAGCCGCCGAGGGGTAGCGCTGGAGGCTGTGTCAGGCGAGGATCTGCGCGCGTATCTGCACACACTCTATATGGCCGGGCTTGCACCGCGCACGGCGGTACGCCGATTGTCCGCCCTGCGCCAGTTCTACCTGTTCTTGGTCCGCGAGGGTGTGCGGGCCGACGACCCGACCGAACTCCTCGACCGCCCGCGGCCGGCCCGCTCCCTGCCTAAGGTGCTGGGCGAGAGCGAGGTGGCGGCCCTGCTTGCGGCGGCGCGGAGCCTGCCGGGCGAGGAGGGGCTCAGGGCAAGTGCGATGCTCGAACTCCTCTATGCGACGGGCATGCGGGTCAGCGAGCTCGTCACCCTGCCGCGGGGTGCGATTCGGCCAGGGGCGGAGGCGATCCTGATCCGGGGCAAGGGCAGCAAGGAGCGGCTGGTGCCGATCGGCGCGGCGGCGCGGCTGGCAGTGGAGGCGTGGCTGGCCCGGCTCGCGTCACGGCCGATCCGGGGTCCGGGCGAGCGCTACCTCTTTCCCTCGCGCTCGCGCGCAGGTCACCTCACCCGGCAAGGGTTCGCCCTGCTTCTCAAGGAGGTGGCGCTCGCCGCCGGGCTCGATCCTGCTCAGGTCAGCCCGCACGTGCTGCGTCACGCCTTCGCCAGCCATCTTCTGGCGCGCGGCGCCGACCTGCGCAGCCTGCAGACGATGCTTGGTCATGCCGATATCGCGACCACCGAGATCTATACCCATCTCGACGTGGGCCGGCTTGAGCGTGCGGTGGCCGAACACCACCCTCTGGCGCGACGCGGCGCCCAATCGTCGCGGTCGGGTTGACCGCGTCGTCCGCCGCCAGAAGATGAAGCAGAGGGTGCCGATGGCGGGGCGTCGGGATCAGCACGGGGCGGCGGACGGTGTGGCAGCGGATGCCATCGCCCTGCTTGAGCGCCTCGTCTCCTTCGACACGGTCAGCCGCAACAGCAATCTCGCCTGCATCGCCTTCATCCGCGACCAGTTGGCGAAGCACGGTGTGGCCTGCCGCCTGTTCCACGACGCGAGCGGGCGGAAGGCCAATCTCTATGCCACCATCGGGCCCGAGGACCGGCCCGGGGTCGCCCTTTCCGGCCATGTCGACGTTGTTCCCGTGGATGGCCAGGCGTGGACGCGCGACCCGTTTCGGCTGCACCGCGAGGGGGGGCGTCTGTACGGGCGGGGCACGACCGACATGAAGGGGTTTGTCGCCTCCTGTCTCGCCGCCGTGCCGATGTTCGCCGCGCGCGGGCTAAAGCGGCCGATCCACCTCCTCATCACCTACGACGAGGAGGTCGGCTGCCATGGCGCGCGCGCTCTCGCTGCCGACCTCAGCCGCCTGCCGATTCGCCCCGAGTGGGTGATTGTCGGCGAGCCCTCCTCGATGCGCCCGATCCTCGGCCACAAGGGCAAACTTTCGGTGCGGTGCACGGTGCGCGGCCGGGCTGGCCACTCCGCCCATCCGGAGCGGGCGGCCAACGCTCTGCACGCAGGCGCCGAGATCGTTTCTGCCCTGGTGCGCCAGCAGGCGCGCTGCCAGGCTGAGGGCCCGCACGATGCGCGGTTTGCGCCCCCCTGGACGACTATCCATGCGGGCGTATTCAGGTCGGGGTCGGCCCTCAACGTTGTACCAGAGGAGGCGGAGATCCTGTTCGAATACCGGTTCGTGCCGAAGGACGACCCTCTCGCCCTGCTCGCGGCGTTGCGCGCCCATGCCGACCAGGTCGTGCTGCCGCCCTTGCGCGCGGTTGCGCCGGAGGCGGCCATCCTGTTCGAGACCAATCCCCTGCTGCCGGGGATGGACCTCGCCGAGGACCACCCGCTGGCGGAGATGGTTCGCGGGCTGACGGGGGCGAATGAGACCGGCCGGGTGTCTTACGGCACGGAGGGGGGCGTGTACGAGGCGGCTGGCATGGCTGCGATCGTCTGCGGGCCAGGCGACATCGCCCAGGCGCACACGCCGGATGAGTGGATAGCGGAGAGCGAACTTGTCGCCTGCGCGCGGTTCCTCGAGCGTCTCGCTGACCAGCTCGCCGCCTGAGGCGGGTTCGCCTCGGCCGCTGCCGGTCGGCCTTCTGCCGCCGCAGCGGGTCGAGATCCCGGCGCCCGACCTCGGGCCCTGGCTTGCCGGCAATGTCGGCTTACCCGGCGTCTGGAGCTTCGCGGCCGACGCGCCTGGCCCGCACGTCGCTCTGGTTGCGCTCGTGCACGGCAACGAGATCGCTGGGGCGCGCCTGCTGTCGCGGCTCCTCTGCCTTGGGCTTCGCCCGCGTGCCGGACGGCTCAGTTTCATCTTCGCCAATCTCGATGCCTTCGCCCGCTTCGACCCAACAAAACCGACGGCCAGCCGCTACGTAGACGAGGATTTGAACCGGGTATGGTCTGAGCAGGCGCTCGCCAGCCCGATCAACACCGCCGAACGCCGGCGGGCGCGCGCTCTGCGGCCGCTGATCGACACGGTCGACGTTTTGCTCGACCTGCACTCAATGTTGTGGGAGGGCGAGCCTCTGGTGATCGCGGGCCCGGTGGCCAAGGCGCGTCGCTTCGCCGTGCGCATCGGCGCCCCGACCCTCGTTGTTGGCGACGAGGGGCATGCGGGAGGGCGGCGTTTGATCGACTACGGCCCCTTCGCCGACCCGACCTCGCCCAAGGTGGCGGTGCTGGTTGAGGCGGGCCAACACTGGGTGGCGGACACGGAGAAGATGATGGCGCAAACCGCAGCGCGGCTGCTTGTGCGGCTGGGGGTCATTGACCGCGAGGCGGCGGGTAGAGTGTGCCCGGCGGCCGAGCTGTGGGCTGAACCGGCGGTGCGCTACGCCGAGGTCACGCGCACAGTGACGGCGCGCACCTCGGACTTCGCCTTCGTGCAGCCGTTTCGCGGCGGCGAGATCGTCCCCGCGCGCAACACGCTGATCGCGCTCGATGGCGAGGAGGAGATCCGCACCCCGCACGATGAGTGCCTGCTGGTGATGCCGAGTTTGCGCACCTGCCGCGGCCATACGGCGGTGCGGCTGGCCCGCTTCGCCTCCCCGCCGATCGGGTGAGCGGGAGGGGTGTGGGCGGCGGCGCGACCCTCGGCTATAGAAGGAGCGGCGCGGGCGTGGCGGAATTGGCAGACGCGCCGGACTCAAAATCCGGTGACCGCAAGGTCATGTCGGTTCGACCCCGACCGCCCGCACCATGCCCCTGGCCGCGTGTCGCCAGTCACGGAATTGTCGGCGGGGGCGCCTCGCGCAACAGACGGGCATGGAGCGTTCCGAGGGTGGTCGCCTCCCCGCCGAAGCTGCCGAGGAACCACTCGAGATAGGCGTCGACCCGTGCCACCAGCGCATCGCGCTCGGCTTGCGTGCGTGCGTAGGGCGTGTAGCCGGCGCTGAGCGAGGGGCTGTGCAGGGAGAGGGTGAACACCCTAAGACCCTGCGCATGGAGGAGACGGGTCAGGCGGCGCATCTCCTTCAGCGAGGCGCCTTCGGGCGAAAGGCGGACGGGATAGAGGGCGTTGAACCGGGCGGCCAGGCGGCCGATCCGGCGCTGATATGAGAGCGTACTGCCCTCAGCGAAGCGGGCGAGCCAGCCCAGGCGTCCCGCCGTGGTCGGGAGCGAGAGGATCGGTGCGCCGTGGCCAAGGAACCAGCCGGGCCGGGCTGAAAAGCGGGTGAAATCGGGCCCGCCAAGCGTGCTGTAGTCGTAGGTGGGGCAGATCGAGCAGTCGATCCGGTAGCCGAGGTCAGCGAGGGACTGCACCGTGCTGGCGGACAGCCCGTACCGGCCGGCCTTGAAGACGGTGGGCGGACGCCCGAGCAGGCGGGTGATTGCTTCCGTCAGTGCGGCGAGCTTGGCGCGCTCGAGCGGCGGTCCGAGATTGCCGCAGAACGAATGCCACTCATCGCGCGGCTCGACGGCGGGCGGCGAACTCCAGGGGTGGAGGTGGGCGCCGATCTCGCACCCTTCGGCGGCAAGAGCGCGGATGACCGCCGCACTCTCTGGGTTGGTCGCGACCGGTTGGTCCACCACCAAGGTCGGCTGCACGCCGTGGCGGCGGAACACGTCGAGCGCCCGCGCGAGCGCTCGCGTCGGCGCGGTGTCGCCGATGTCGGTATAGGTGCCCTTGTCCCACTCGAAAGCAGCTTCGGTGTCGATGACGACCAGGAGCTGCGGTCGCCAGGCCAAGGGCGTGTCCACCTCGACGAGACCGATGGCGGCAGGGCCGGCTGCAAGGTCGCGGGCGAAGCGGACGACGAAGTCGGGTGCTGGCGAGGCGGGGATGCCACCGCGGTAGAGCACATCGTAGCCGCGCCCCAAGTGCTCGAGCTTGAAGTTGCGCTCAGCAAGGCTGCGGTTTTGCAGGCCGAAGGCGTGGCGCCGCGCCGGGTCGGCGGCAAGCTGTGTCACCGCGTCGGCGAACTCGTCTTCGGTCGCGGCGAGATATCCGGTCTCGCCATGCCGGACGAGGAAATCTGCGATCCCGGGCAGAAACCGCATGACGATGGGCAGGCCGTGCGCCATCGCCTCGACCAGAACGTTGGGGAACCCCTCGGCGGTGGAGGCGAAGACGAACACGTCGGCCGCCTCATAATAGGGTCCGGTGTCAGCGCAAAAGCCGACCAGGCGGACACGCTCGGCGAGGCCGAGTTTGGCGATCTTTCGCGCAAGCTCGTCGGCGAAGTCCTGTTCGAGGATGGGGCCGACGACGATGAGGATCACCTTCGGATCGTTGATGCGACCGAGACCATCGATCAGCCAATCCGTTCCCTTGCGCCGCGAAACCGACCCGACATTGAGCAGAACGATGGCGTCCTCAGGCAGCGTCAGGGCCCGACGCGTGGCCTGACGTTCGGCATGGTCTCCCAGTGTCTTTGGCAGCATCGCGCCCTGCGGCAGGAACACGATGCGCTCACGCGGCACCGTCTCGAGGGCACGGCGGAGGAGCAGGGGGCTGATCACGACGAAGCGGTCGATGGCGCCGAACAGAAGGCGCACGAGGGGACGGTAGAGCGGGCGATAGCCTGAGAGAACATCGGTTGGGCTGTCGTCCAGGCTGCAATGGAACAGCACGCGCCAGCCAAGAAGGCGCATGGTGAGGTAGGACAGGAGCGTGCGGTCGACATGCGAATGGATGTGCAGCACGTCGTAACGGTCGCGGACGGCGATCAGCCAGCGCAGCAAGGCGAGGGGGGTGGGCCGCTCGCGCGCGGCGAGATAGTGCACCGTCACCCCGTCGTGGCGCAGGGTGGCCACGCCTTCGGGCGGTGGCGTTTCGTAGACGAGCACATCGCCGGTTGAGCCGTGGGAGGCGATGAGCGGGATCAGACGAGTGAAGTAGATGCCGTCGCCCGTGTAGTCGGGGTGAAAGCGCCGGTAGAGGTGAAGCACGCGTGGTCCATCGTGGCTTTCGGTCTTCTCCGAGCCTGGCTCTGTCGATGCCGTGTCGGCGGGCGGCATGGTGCGGTCTTTCCTGGGTTTGGTGTTGGGGTGCTAGCGCTGTTGCGGGTGTCGCGCGAGGGGGGGGCGGTTGGACTGATCTCTGCCGGGCGCCGCTACGCCGGTCTTGCCAAAAAGTCGTCAATCGTCTAAGTTCTGGTCTGCTGTCGAGAGGACATCTCTACCATGCTCCGCTGCTTTTGGGTCGCCCGGCCCGCCTCCTCAAACCCAGCGGGCACGTGGCAGCCCGCAGCGGGCAGCTGGCAGCCCGCTGCGGCGCCCCGGCCCCGCCCACTGCGCCGTGCCGCCACCGCCGGCACCGCCGGCACCGCCGCCGCCCGGCCGCGCGTGGCCCCTATACTCGCTCTCGTTTGCGTTGCCGCCGGCCTGCCTGCCCTGTCCTTGCCTCCTGCCTGGACGCCGGCTGCGGCGCCGCGGCCGACCGACGTCACAGCCGTCCCGCTCGTTGCCTTCGTTCCGCCCTTTGCCTTCGGCCCACCCATCAGCTTCGACCCACCCGGTGGCCCAACCGAGGGCGCAGGCGGTGCCGGCGGGTCGGGCGGGTCCGCAAACCCGCGCGATGATGACCTGCCGCCCACCGGTGTGCCGGAACCCGCTTCTCTCGCCCTGTTCGGGCTTGGCCTCCTTGGGATGGCGCTCGTCATTCGCAGCCGCCGGGCTTTTTCGAGCGGTCAATGAGCCCGCAGCGATCCGCGGGCTTGCGAGGGGGCGAGATCTCTGCCATCGTAGGCCTCAGAGTTTCCATTTTTTAAGAGTGCGCCACAAAAAATAGGCGCCTGACTGTCGAATGGGGGTGCTTTGCACAGGAGCAGGGCCACAAAGGCCGCCGACGCCGCCGTCCCCACAGTCGAGACTGTTCAGCCCCACACCGGCCGGATGCCAACGCTCGCCGTCCTCTGTCTCGGCCTCGCCCTGCTGGTCGGCTTCGTTTTCGTTGAGGAATCGGCAGCTGCCGTCCGGGTCTGGAACAGCTCCACCGCCTACAACCACTGTTGGCTGATCGGCCCGATCGCCGCCTGGCTCGCCTGGCAGAGGCGTGATCGGCTCGCCCTGGTCGCTCCGTCTCCCGACCCGCGCCTTGCCCTCCTGGGCATTCCCTGCGCCCTCGCCTGGCTGGTCGCCGAACGGCTCGGCATCATGGAGGGGCGGCAACTCTCCGCCTGGGCGCTCGTGCAGGTCTTCGTCCTCGCCATGCTCGGCTGGCGGCTTGCGGCTGCCTTCGCCGCACCTCTTGCCTACACGATCTTCCTCGTTCCTTTCGGCGCCTTCTCTGTTCCCATCCTGCAACAGATCACTGCCCGCTTCATCGATGTCGGGCTCGATCTTTGGGGCATCACCCACTACACGGAGGGGCTTCTGATCGAGACCAAGGCTGGCCTCTTCCATGTCGCGGAAGCGTGTGCGGGCCTTCGTTTCACCATCGCCGCGCTTGCCTTCGGCGCGCTGTATGCGCTGACCATGTTCCGCAGCCCCTGGCGGAGGCTGGTGGTGATGGTGCTCGCCCTCGTCGTGCCGATCTTCGCCAACGGGGTGCGCGCTTTGGGGATCGTCGTTGCCGCCGACTATATCGGCTCGGCCGAGGCGGCGGCGGCAGACCATGTGATCTACGGCTGGGGCTTTTTCGCCGCCGTGATTTTGCTGCTGATCCTCGCGGGGCTGCCGTTCCGCGAGGATCGCGCCGACCACCCTCGCGCTGGTTGGTGGCGTCGGCTTGTCCGTCCCCAGGAACCGGGGCGTGCCCGCCTGGTTGCCGTCGCCGCAGTGGCAGGGCTCGCCGTCGCGGCGGGGGGGCCCGCTGCCGCCGCCCTTCTCTCTGCCGACACGGCGCCAGAAAGGCTTCCGCCCCGTTTTGCCTCAGGACCGTGCGACGCGGAAGGGAACGGCCTCGTCTGTGCTGGCCTGCGTGCGGATGCGCAGCTGCTGCTGTTCCCCCCAGGGGCGACCTGGAATGAGGTGGCGGCGGCGCGACGGCGCTTGGCCCGTGAAGAGGACACCGATCTGACCTTTGCTGTGCCGACCGGCGTGGGTGGCGTATGGCGCGTTCGCGTGCAGGCGGCGGAACGACGCGTGGTGGCCACCGCCTCCTTCCTGGGAGGGCAGGGGGTGGGAGACGGCATCGCCACCCGCCTTGCCCAGGCGAAGAACAGTCTCGGCCTCGGCGAAGGCCGGCCGGTGGTGGCGGCGGTGGTGCTGCGGACGCCGGACAGCGCGCCGGAGGCCTTGTCAGGCCCACGGGTGCGGGCGCTTGCCGAAGCAATCCTTGCGGCGCAGGCCGAGGGGCTGGCGGCTCAGGCCGCCACGCTGTCGCGCGGGCGGTGAGCGGACGACCGACCCCCCCCCCCTCGCGGACGTCACGGGTCGGACTTCGTCACAGCGGCGGAAATCGATGCGGCGAGGCAACGCTGAGACCGCGCCTGCCCGTCTCGAGGCTGGCCTTGTGCGCCTAGGCTTCGCTTTGCGCTGCTGCGCAGGCTCACCAAGCCATCCGGCTTTCGCCGCCGAAGGTGGGGCACGCCGCCGCCAGTGGGGCATTCGACATGTTCGGGCAGCGAGGGCAGCTTCCTGCCCCATCGCCTGGTCGGCGCGAAGCCCCTGTCGGAATTCTTTACACCCCGCCGCCACCGTACCGCTCGCGCAACGTAACATCGTTCACAAGCAAACACTTGCCAAGCTGGCACGCAACATGCTGCGCGGTGGCTTGCGAGAGTGATCGCAGGAACAGTTCGCGAGGGGGATCGATGCGCCATCTTCTTCTTGCCGCGACGGCTGCCGCAGCCCTGCTTGCCGCCGGTCCGGCCCAGGCTTCTCTGCTCATGATCACAGGCGGAAACAGTTTCACCACCACCGCCAACAACGATTTCGCAGGGGCCGGCTGGGCGGGCCTAAACAACAATTCGCCGATGACGATCTCGACCACGGTGCCGAACGTGGAACTGACCTTCGAGTTCCTGTTCCGGGAGTCGGGGTTCACCAACAATCGGTTCGAGTGGACTGGGGTTCCGACATTCAGTTTCGTCTCCACCCAGCGCGGCAATGGGTCGACCGCCGGTCCGTTCCCGACCGAGGTCAGGACGATGGCGATGGCCGGCGCTCTGCCGTTTCAGTTCATCAGCCAGGCCCAGCCCAGCACGCCGAATGCGAACGGTTCGGCGGCCCAGGCCATCGGCTCTGGTCCTCTGAACTACGGCTTCTGGGCGACCTTCAACGACCCGTTCGGCCCCAATAAGGGGAACCCGGTGAACTCGGGTGACACGGGAACTGTGCTGTGGCTCGGCTTCGACGACAGCGGTGCGAACGCGGACGACGACTTCGACGATCTGATCATCCGCATCACCGCGCGAGTGATCGAGGTGCCCGAACCCGCCTCGCTCGCCCTGCTTGGCGCTGGCCTGATTGGCCTGGGCTTCGCCGTACGCCGCCGCCGAGCTGTCTGAGCTGAGACGTACCGGCGCCGCCGCCGACACCTGCGGGGCCGGAGAAGGGGGCCGGGCGGTGGGGGGCCGCCGGGTCGGACGAGGGCCGGGAGGGCAACCTCCCGGCCTTTGCGTTGCGCCAGTGCAGCCTTGGCCACGCTGTGAGGCGTCGGAAAATTTTACACCCGGGCCGGCACATCATCGTCTGCAAACGGCAATTGGCCGTGAGAGGGTGTCGGAAAACTTTACAGTCCCCCGCAGCGTGCTTGCGGCTCACGGAAAAAAATGCGTCTTCCCAACACCTTGTCGACTTGGCCCAAGTCTTGCTTGAAGAATGTGTGACCGCCGGGAATGGGCTCGGCGTCGCCATTTAGGGGATCACGCACCATGCGTCTTACCACTTCCGTTCTCGGCCTTGTCGCGGCCGTCGGCCTCGCCGGCGCGGCCGAAGCCGCCACTGTCTTCCCCTCATTCACGCCCGGGTCTCCAGTGACGGCGACCCTCTCGCTCGCCACGGGCGGCAGCCCCGTGACAGCAATTTTTCTGTACTCCGACGCCGCGGATCGTAGCATCCTTACCCCGATCGTCGGCTCGGGGCTGAGCTTTTTTTTCATCAACAACGATCCTTTCGCTACGCCGATCGGGACCATCGTCACGTTCCCCTTTCCCGTCGGGCCCATCGCGTTCCAGCTCCAGAACACGACCAAGGGGCAGACCTACACCACGGACTCGCTTGACAGTGACGGCTACGGCCACGCCGTCTCCATCACCGGGACTACGAACCTCGCGGATGTCGAGACCGCCCTGGGCTTGGCCGCAGGCGCCATTTCCGGTCAGTCGGGGATGAACACGGCTTGGAGCAACTTCCTGGCCCTCGCAGGGAGCGCGCCGATCACCTTCATCGCCTGGGAAGACAAAAAGGTGGGTGAAGACGTCGACTGGGACTACAACGACCTCGTCTTCGCCTTCTTCCCGGTCCGCGTCGAGGTGGCTGAGCCCGCCTCTCTGGCCCTGCTTGGCGCTGGCCTGATCGGCCTGGGCTTCGCCGCACGCCGCCGCCGAGCTGTCTGAGCCGAGACGCATCGGCGCCGCCGCCGACACCTGCGGGGCCGAAGGGGAGCCGGGCGGGGGGGCCGTCCGGTTGAACGAGGGCCGGGAGGGTAACCTCCCGGCCCTTCCCTGTTCCCTCGCTTAGCCCTCGGCCAGAACCCCTGCCGGATCGATCACCCTCTTGCCCGCGAGCCGTTCGGGATCGATGCCCCTGAAGGCGGCATGCGGCACCAGGAAGGCAACCACGTCCGCCCTCGCCAGAGCCTCCTCAGGCCCGACCAAACGCGCCGAACAGGATCCGGCCAGCGATTCGGGCAGCGCCTCCACCCACGGGTCGCAGACGAAAAGCTCCAGCCCGCCCCGTTCGGCCAAAGCGTGCACAATGGCGAGAGCAGGGCTTTCTCGCAGGTCGGCGACATCTGGCTTGTAGGTGAGGCCGAAACAGGCAACGACCGGCTCCCGCAAGGAGGATGCGGCGGCGGCGATGCGGGCGGCCACGCGCATAGGCTGGTCGTCGTTCACCGCGCGGGCCGTGCGAAGCAGGCGAGCCTCATCGGGGGCAGCGCCAATCAGGAACCAGGGGTCGAGCGGAATACAGTGCCCCCCCACCCCCGCACCGGGGCGATGGATCGCGACCCTCGGATGGCGGTTGGCGAGCCGGATCGCCGTCCACACATCCACTCCGACCCGCTCGCAGATGGCGGCGAGCTCGTTGGCGAAGGCGATGTTGACGTCGCGGAAGGCGTTTTCGGCGAGCTTGACCAGCTCCGCCGTGCGACAGTCGGTGAGCAACAGGACAGCGGTGACGAACGTCGCATAAAGAGCGCGGGCCTTCTCCGCACAGGCTGGCGTGAGCCCGCCCAAAACCCGATCATTGGCGACGAGTTCGCGCAGGATCGCACCCGGCAGCACGCGCTCGGGGCAGTGCGCGACATGGACCGCGCCGCGCGGTGGCGTCTCGCCGTAGCGGGGGAAGGCGAGGTCCGGCCGCGCTGCCGCCAAGTTGGCGGCGATCCGCTCCGTGGTGCCGACGGGGACGGTCGATTCCAGGACGACGAGGTCACCCGGGCGAAGCAACGGCGCGATCGACCGCGCGGCGGCGTCGACGAAGGAGAGATCGGGCGCATGGTCACGCCCGACCGGGGTGGGCACGGCGATCAGGAATGCCTCCGCCTCCGCCGGCTCGCCCTGCGCCCTGAGGCGACCCGTCCGCACCGCTTGAGCGAGCAGCCTGTCGAGATCGGGTTCGCGGACATGGGGCCTGCCCGCATTCACCCGCGCCACCACGCGGGGGTCAATGTCGCAGCCGATCACCTCAACGCCCCGGGAGGCGAGCATCGCCGCTGTCGGCAGGCCGATGGAGCCCAGCCCCAGCACGCACACCCGGCTCAGGCGTCCAGCCATCTCTCGATCTCCGCCACGATTCGCTCCGCCGCCCGCCCGTCGCCGTAGGCAAAGACCGGCCGCGCCGCCTCAGCGTAGGCCTCGGCGTCGTCGAGCAGCCGCGCCGCCTCGGCGAGGATCCGCGCCGGGTCGGTGCCGACCAGTCGAACCACTCCACTCGCCAGCGCCTCGGGTCGTTCGGTGATGTCGCGCAAGACGAGCGCGGGCCGCCCCAAAGCCGGCGCCTCCTCCTGGATCCCTCCCGAGTCGGTGAGGATCAGCGCTGCCCGCCGCATCAGCGCCACCATTTCGGCATACCCCACCGGCTCTGTCAGACGCACGGCGGTGCTGCCCGCGAGTACGGCGGCGACCGTGCCGCAGACGGCCGGGTTGGGGTGGAGGGGCCAGACGATTTCCACATCGCCCCGCGCGGCGAGCGCGGCGAGCGCCCGGCAGATCCCCACCAGGCCACCGCCGAAACTCTCCCGCCTGTGCGCGGTGACCAGGATCAGGCGACGCGCGGGGTCGAGTGCCGGCAGGGCACGCCCGACGGTCTTTTGCAGGGCGGGGTCGGTGTCCAGCCGCCGCACCACAGAGAGCA
>CALFVI010000047.1 GCA_937928775.1 uncultured Elioraea sp.
CTCGGTCCATGCGCGGCGGAGAGTGATCCCGCCGGTGGGGTGGGTGCGGGGCCACTGGCTGGCGAACAGCGGGTCGGCGGGTATCGGGCCGGTGAAGGCGAGGGGCAGGGCGCCTGTGGCCAAGGCGTCGGTTGCATGGCAGAGGAGGGTCATGGATCCTCGCTCCGTCTTCCGAAGGACGGAGCGAGGATCGAGGATCGGTTTTTGTTCTAAGTTTCCCAGACTTCGTCGGCGTTCCGGTCGCGCCCTTGCGCGCACGGAGGGTAGCGTGCAGCGCAACCTGCTGTGCCGGAGTCACTGCCCCTGGGCGAGCGCGTAACCAGGCACCCCGTCGAAGGCGTAGAGGTGTTCGGTCTTGATCACCGGCAGGCCGGATCGGACCAGCCCGTGCAGCAAATGCACGAGCATCATCGGGTTGGTAGGCTTGCCGGGCGGTGCCTGAAACCGACAGCGCCAGTGGTCGGTGCAGAAGGTCTCCGGCAACCCCTCGGGCCAGACCTTGACGCCGCGGTTGGTGATCACGGTCAACACCAGTCCCGCATCGGGGCACGCCTGCAGCGCTCGCGCCAGGGCATCGGCCGAGCCCGTCCATTCGATGAACACGTCGATGCCGACGAGGGTCTTCGCCTCGGGCGGTCTTGGGGGCGCTGGCAGCACCGGGACATGGATGGTCGCAGGGCGCGCGGGGGGAAGGTGCTTCGGCACCGATCCCAGCCGATCGATCACGGCCCGGGCGAAGGCCTGGGTGCCGACCACCAGGCGCGTCGCTGGGCCACAGATGTCGGCGGTGTGTACGCCGTCCTCGATCGTCACTGCCCAGGCGTCTGCGACGCGGCGCGCCACTTCGCCCTGGCCGACGTGACGCAGCATCTCCACCGCGGCGAGCAGAAGCCCTGACGGATTGGCGATGTCCTGGCCGGCGATGTCGGGGGCGGAGCCGTGCACGGCCTCGAACATCGCCGCCCGCTCGCCGATGTTGGCGGAAGGAGCAAGGCCTACGCTGCCCGCCACCTCGGCCGCAATATCGCTGACGATGTCGCCGTAGAGGTTGGGACAGACGATGACGTCGAAGCGTTCGGGGCGCGTGGCAAGCCGGGCAGCGCCGATGTCGATGATCATCGGCTCGGCTTCAAGCTCGGGATACTCGGCCGCCACCTCGTCGAAGACGCGATGGAACAGGCCATCGGTCAGTTTCATGATGTTGTCCTTGATCATGCAGGTGACCTTGCGCCGCCCGCTGCCGGCGGCGAGCGCGAAGGCGTAGCGGATCAGCCGCTCCGTGCCCGGGCGGGAGATCAGCTTCAGGCACTGCACCACGTCCTGGGTCTGGCGGTGCTCGATCCCGGCGTAGAGGTCCTCCTCGTTCTCGCGCACGATGATGAGGTCGATCGAGGGGTGTGCGGCGGCCACAAAGGGGGCGTAGGCCCGCACTGGGCGCACATTGGCGAACAGCCCGAGCGCCTTGCGCAGGGTGACGTTCAGCGACTTCACCCCCTTGCCTTGGGGCGTGGTGATCGGGCCCTTGAGCAGGAGCCGAGTGCGGCGGATCGAACCCCAGGCCTCGGGCGAAAGGCCGGAACTGTGCCCCGCCCGATACTGACTCTCGCCGATCGCGATCTCCTCGATCGCGAGCCGTGCGCCGGCCGCCTCGAGCACGGCGAGGGTGGCGTCCATGATCTCGGGCCCGATGCCATCACCGCGCGCCACGGTCAGCGGCACGGGCTCGGCGGTCGGGTGGGAGAGGGCTTGCGGGCGGGTCTGCACGGTCATCGGCGCGGTCCTCGACGGTGACGGATGGCGCTCTCTGCCACGCCGCAGTTCTTTGCAGAACCTTTGGTCAGCGCAGTAAGCTATTGCCGAACGCAATGGATCGCTCCGCCCACCCCGACCTCGCCCCGCTCGACCCCACGCTCCTGCTCAGCTTCGTCGCGGTGGCGGAAACCGCCTCCTTGACGCGGGGAGCAAGCCGCCTGGGCCTGGCCCAGCCCACGGTGAGCCTCCGGATCAAGCGGCTGGAGAGCGCGCTCGGCCGGGCCTTGTTCGAACGCGGGCCGCGACGGCTGACCCTCACCCCGGCGGGCGAGGTGCTGCTCGGCTACGCGCGTCGGATCCTCGCCCTCTCGGACGAGGTTCGAGCCCGGCTAGGCGAAGCGGAGATGGAAGGAACGGTGCGGCTCGGCACGCCGGAGGACTTCGCCACCACCCACCTCGCTTGGGTGCTCGCCCGCTTCGCCGCCAGCCATCCGCGCACCGCGCTCGCGGTCACGACCGACCTCACCCTCAACCTGCTCGAGCGGTTCAGGAGCGGGGAGTTCGATCTCGTGCTGGTCAAGCGCGAGCCGGGCGGTGGCGGGGGCGGGGTGAGGGTGTGGCGGGAGGCGCTGGTGTGGGCGGCAGCGCGCGAGGATTGGTTCGCCTCGGACAGGGTTCTTCCCCTCGTCGTCTCGCCCGCGCCCTGTGTCTATCGCAGCCGTGCCCTGGAGGCGCTGCAGGGGGCGGGACGGGCATGGCGCATCGCCTACACCTCGACCTCGCTCGCCGGCACCCAGGCGGCGGTGCGCGCAGGGCTTGGCGTGACGGTCCTGCCGCGCGGCATGGTGCCGCCTGATCTGATGGTGCTCGGCGCCGCGCACGGCGCGCCTGACCTGCGCGAAACCGAAATCGCTCTGCTCACGGCCGAACCGCTCGCGCGCCCGGCCGCGCGCCTCGCCGAGCATGTCGTGCGCTCTTTGGAGGGGGGCTGATCCCCTCCTCTCCTGCTCTTGTGCCTGCGGCACGGGGTGAATACATGGCGCATTGGGCGGGCCGCGCATGGGGCGCGGCCCATGGTTTGGGGCTCCGCTCCGGTGCCCGGCAGGGGCCGGCCGGAGCCGCCGCAAGGGAGCAGCTCCGCAATGAGCAAAGTCATCGGCATCGACCTCGGCACCACCAACTCCTGTGTCGCGGTGATGGAGGGCAAGGACGTTCGCGTGATTGAGAACGCGGAAGGCGCGCGCACCACCCCCTCCATGGTCGCCTTTACCGACAGCGGCGAACGCCTCGTCGGCCAAGCGGCGAAGCGCCAGGCCGTGACCAACCCGACCAACACCTTCTTCGCCGTCAAGCGACTGATCGGCCGCCGCTACGACGACCCGGTGGTCCAGAAGGACATCGGGATGGTGCCCTACAAGATCATCCGCGCCGACAATGGCGACGCCTGGGTGGAGGCGCGCGGCGAGCGCTACTCGCCCTCGCAAATCTCCGCCTTCGTGCTGATGAAGATGAAGGAGACGGCCGAGGCCTATCTGGGCCAGAAGGTCACTCAGGCCGTCATCACCGTGCCCGCCTACTTCAACGACGCCCAGCGCCAAGCGACGAAGGATGCCGGCCGCATCGCCGGGCTTGAGGTGCTGCGCATCATCAACGAGCCGACCGCCGCCGCACTCGCCTACGGGCTCGACAAGAAGAAGTCCGGCACCATCGCCGTCTACGACTTGGGTGGCGGCACCTTCGACATCTCCATCCTCGAGATTGGCGA
>CALFVI010000048.1 GCA_937928775.1 uncultured Elioraea sp.
GCCCTCGCGGTAGAGGCGCGAGGAGGTCTCGATCTCCTGCTGCTCCTCGCGCGTCGGCAACTCAGCCCCGATCAGCCGCTCGACCAGACGCTCCTCCGCCTCCGTTGGTTGCAGAAGGTCGATCCACACCGGCAGGTTGGCTGGAAGTGGCGGCTGATCGGGCAGCGCGGCCGGAACATAGGCCAGCGCCGGCAGCGTTTCACCGACGAACAGTTGGCCGGCTTCGACACGATAAGTGGTGATCATCCGGCTGCCCCGCCAAACGCTTGCTGCCCCGCCTTCTAGCGAAGCGCCCCTCTCCGCCGGAAGCCCAAAGCAGGCTCACATGAAGCCCAAGAGCCGCGCGCCAAGGCCTACGATGGCCAGCACAATGGCGATGTCGATCGCGATCGCGACCAACAGCACGATGATCGAGATCAGGAACAGGCGTCGATCTGCCTCGATCAGGGCGACCGACATGATGGTGATGGCCAAAGCCGGGGCCGGGTTGCCGAAGGGAATGGGAAGCGCAAGCAAGGTGGCATTGATGGAGAGAAGGACGGCGGCGATCACCTCGACGGTTCGGTTCGGCAGCGGCAGCGTGCCGGGGCGAACCCGGGCTTCCAGCCGAGAGAGCCACGGCTTGGCGCGCACGAGCACAGTCTCGAGGGCGGCGCGCGGAATGCTGCGGTCGCGGATCACCTTCGGCAGGACGGGCTGGGGGTAGCCCGCCAGCATCATCAGCGCGAGCAGAATGATCGGCGTGCCCAGCACGCCAGACAGGCCCGGGATGGGAGCCGGGATCAGGTTCGGTAGGGCGAGCACCAGCATGAGCAAGCCGTAGCCGCGATCGCCCAGTGCGGTCAGCAGATCGCCGATCGCGATCCGCTCGGTGGGCCAAGCGCGGCAGAGATCGAGCAGGAGGTCGGAGGCGCGCTTGCGTTCGCGCTGGGCCGTGCCCGGCGACTCTGAGCTCCGCATCGGTTGCTCGCGCCACTCCATGGTGCGGGCGCGACCCTGCCAGCCGGATGGCAACGAGACAACCGGGCGGCATCACGCCAATGCATGATTGCGGCGGGTGCGCTGCCAGAGAGCGATGCCGGCGCCGAGGGCGACTCCGAACAGGTCAGTATAGCCTTCGGGAATGATGCAGAGCAGGGCCGCCGCGCTGCAGGCAAGCCGTACCGGCAGGGCCAGGCGCCCGGCCAGCCAACCCTCGGTCGCGCAGGCCAGCAGCACGACGCCGAGGAAAGCGGTGACGAAAGCCTGGGCGACCGCCAACAGCGACCCCTGCGCCAGCAGGGCGGGGTTCAAATAGAACATGTACGGAACGATGAAGGTGGCCATGCCGAACTTGAGCGCGGTGAGGCTGGTTCGCCACAGGTTGCCGCCAGCAAGCCCGGCAGCGGCGAAGGAGGCGAGCGCCACCGGCGGTGTGATGGCAGACAGAACGGCGTAGTAGAAGATGAACATGTGAGCGACGAGCGGCTCCACGCCCATTCTGATCAGGCCCGGTGCGACAACGGCGGCGGCGATCGCGTAAGCCGCAGTGGTCGGTACGCCCATGCCAAGGATCAGCGCAACGATGGCGGCGAATGTGAGGGCGAGCACCGGCATCGAGCCGCCGAGCTCGAGCAGGATGGTGGCGAAGCGGCCGCCGATGCCCGTGAGCCCGATCACGCCGGCGACGATTCCGGCGGTGGCGCAGACAGCGATGAGTTGCAGCGCCTCGCGCGCACCACCCCACAGCGCCTCGCAGATTGCTTCCGAAAGCTGCAAGACAGTGCCCCCCAAGGCAGGGAGCACCCCCTGGCGCTGGAGCACCAGGCGCTGGGCGAGGAACGTCCCGGCCATGATGGCGATGGTGGCGGCGATGCCGAGACCGGCGGCACGGAACGGCGAGAAACCCGACAGCAAGGTCACGATGAGGACGGCGAGCGGGGCAAGCAGGTAACCCCTAAGCAGAAGAGAACCGAACCGCGGCAGTTCCGAGCGAGGCAGGCCCCTGAGCCCGGCCTTCAAGGCGTGCAGGTCGGCATGCGCGAAGCAGGCGACATAATAGAGCAGCGCCGGGATGATGCCGGCGAGCAGGATCTCCGTGTATCGAACGCCCAAGATCTCGGCCATAATGAAGGCACCGGCGCCCATCACCGGGGGCGCAAGCTGGCCGCCGGTGGATGCGGTCGCTTCCACGGCTCCGGCAGTGTTTGGGTCGTAGCCCGCCCGTTTCATCATCGGAATGGTGAATGTGCCCGAGGCGACCACGTTTGCGACCGAGGAGCCGGAAACGGTGCCGAACAGCGAACTTGCCACCACCGCCACCTTGGCGGGACCGCCGCGCGCCCCGCCGACGAGGGCCATCGCCAGGTCGTTAAAGAAGTCGCCCGCCCGCGAGGTTTGCAGGAAGGCGGCGAAGGTGACGAACATGATGATGAACGTCGCAGAGACCGACGTGGTGATCCCGAAGATGCCCTCGGTGCCGACGAGGAAGTTCACCGCCTCGCGCCACGGCACACCGCGGTGATAAAGCGCACCGGGCAGCCAGGGACCGGCGAAAATGTAGGCGATGAACACAAGGGCGATGATCGGCATCGCCAGGCCAGCCGTCCGCCGCGCGAACTCGAGCAGGATGACAAGGGCAGCCAAGCCCACCGCCGTATCGCGCCAATTCGCGCCCATGAACGAGCGCACCTCGATGCCGTCGGCATCGAGGACGAAGTGGGCGACAACCGCGATCGAAGCCGCGATCAGAACCCAATCATACCACGGGATGCGATCCGGCCTTGCGTGCCGATGCGCAGCGAACAGTCCGAACCCGAGTACGGCACCGAGAAAGACATGAATGGGCCGGCCGACCGTGGGATCGATCGGGGAGACGAGCAGGACCCAGAGATGGAAGGCGACGAAGCTGATCCCGAGCCACCGGAAGCCCCAGGCGAGCCAGCCGTCCAGGCGCCTGCGCAGGGACGGCGCCTCGAGTTCCAGGATGCGGTTCGCCTCATCGCTCTCCAGCGCCGTCGCCTGCACCGTTCGTCTCCCCCCTGACAGCCCCGCGAGAGGGCCGGCACATCGCGACCCGCACCGCCTCGCGGCGCCGTGAGCGTGGAGATTAGGGCAGCCGCCGCACTTCGCGGAAGGCCGGGACGATCACCATCGTGCCAAGACAGAACACAGCGTAGGCGGTCGGGCGTTCCACAGCGTTCGCCCGGGACCACCCAGCCGCAGCACCTCAGCTGCGCGGTGCGGAGGAGGAGGCGGACTCAGCCTGCCGGGACACGGTCTGACTTTCCGGTCCGGGCAAGGTTCCCGACGGCTTGGCCTGCGCTTCGGCCGTCGCCGTCTCTTCTTTCTCGTCCTTCAGATTTTGCCGGAAGGACTTGATGCCCTTGGCCAGGTCTCCCATCAGCCCACTGATCTTGCCGCTGCCGAACAACAGCAGGATGACCAGCAGGACGACAAGCCAGTGCCAAATGCTGAACGTACCCATCGCGTGTTCGTCCGTCCCGAAGTGGATGGCGACAGCCGGGAGCTTCCCGGAGCACCCTGTATGTGGGGCGGACCCTAGCCGAAGCGAAGGGGCCCGCGAAGGGGGAGGTGCACGCTTTTGCGGTGCCACACAAGGCCTGACCGCGCCCGATCCTCTTGCCCGGTCGCGCTGGCGCTGCGATTGTCCGGGCATCCGGGAGGGATGGCCGAGTGGTCTAAGGCGCGCGCCTGGAGAGCGCGTACACGGGCGACCGTGTCGTGGGTTCGAATCCCACTCCCTCCGCCAGGGTTGCGCCCAGGGTTGCGCAAGGCTCCGGCGGGCAGCGCTCGGTCTGTCGCGCTTTGAGGTCATCCCCACGCAGTGCGCAGTGCAGCGCGACCGGCCGCTCTGGGAGTAACCACCCCCCGACCAGCCGGCGGTGACGTCTGCGCCAACGCCGCCCCGGCGCGTGATCTCCCCGACACGAAGATCGCTCAAAGCAAGGCTGGGCCCGGCGCCGTTTCCGACACGGCAAGCCACGGTCACCTCTCGACGGTCATGGCACAACGCAGACAGAGGCCGAGGGGGCAACGCGACCGCAGACCACCCGGCCCACCGTAGCGAACCGACAGCGGAGACGCGATCCGGTACAGTCTTGCGCTTGTCACAGTTTTGTCGTGGAACGTCAAACCGGGGTCGGTTATTTGCCTCGCAGTTGTCAAGCCGACAGGAAGCTCAGCCATGAAGCGCCGCAATGCCTTGCTGCTCGCCACCAGTCTTCTTGCCCTGCCCCTGGCCGCCGCCCGTGCGCAAGCGAGGCAAGTGGTGGCTTACACGGCCTTCGCCGATGCCATGACGGCCTTGGCTGGGCCTTTTCGCGAGCAGACCGGCATCGAGGTTTCGCAGGTGGCCGCGGGTTCCGGTGAACTTGTGCGCCGCATCAAGGCAGAGCGCGCCCGCCCCCTTGCGGACTGCGTGATTTCGATCGGCGGCGATGCAATTGACGCCAACCCGGACCTCTTTACGCGCTACACGCCGCGAGAAGACAGCATGATCGTGCCGGCGCTGAAGGTCAGCCGGATCTGGATCCCGTTCTCCGTCACCATCCCGACGGTGCTGATGGTCAATACGCGCCTTGTTCCCGAGGCCGAAATCCCATCGACATGGCGCGAACTGGCTGATCCGAAGTGGCGGGGCAGGATCGCTTTCGCCGCGGCCGATCGCTCGGGATCGGCGCTGTGGCAGATGATGCAAATCATCTATAATTTTGGCGAGGAGGAAGGCTGGCGCCTGTTCGAGGCCATGCTGGCCAACTTCGTTATCACCGGATCCTCAGGGGCAGTGCCGCGCGGTGTGGCGCAAGGAGAATACGCAATCGGCCTGACGCTCGAGGACTCCGCGCAGCGATTCATCATCGGCGGGTCGCCTGCGCGCATCGTCTACCCGCGCGAGGGGATTACACTTGCGGCCGACGCGATGGCCCTGGTGAACGGAGGTCCGAATCCCAATGGCGGCCGCGCTCTCATCGACTTCATCGTGTCCGCCGAAGCGCAGCGCCTGATTGTGCAACGCTTCGGCCGCCGGCCGATCAGGCCTGATGTCGACGCACCGTCTGGCCTGCCCCCAGCCTCGGCCCTGCCGATTAACAATGTGCCGAACGATTGGTCGGTGGCCCGGCAGCGCGAGTATCTCGCGCGTTACACCCGCCTTGTGCGTCGGTGAACAGAGGGCCTGGACCGCATCTTTGGATCGACCGCGTCGTCAAGCGGTATGGCAGTTTCACCGCTTTAGACGGTGTCTCTCTCACCGCCTCACGCGGTGAGCTGCTGACGCTACTCGGCCCGTCGGGCTGCGGTAAAACAACGCTGCTGCGCATCATCGCTGGCTTCCTACAGCCAGATGCGGGGCAGGTGTCCCTCGCCGGGAGAGGCTTGAACGGTGTTCCTCCCAACGCCCGCAACCTGGGCATGGTGTTCCAGAACTACGCCATCTTCCCGCACCTGTCCGTGGCGGAAAACGTCGCCTATGGACTTCGCGCGCGCGGCATCGCCTCCAGCGAAATCGTCCGTCGGGTCGCTGAGGCACTGGCGCGCGTTCGGCTCGCCCAATTCGCGGACCGCTTCCCCGACGCCCTCTCAGGTGGACAGAAACAGCGCGTCGGGCTTGCGCGAGCCATGGTCATCGAGCCCGAGCTGCTGCTCCTCGATGAGCCGCTGTCAAACCTGGATGCGAAGCTGCGCATCGAGATGCGGCAGGAAATACGCCTCATGCAGCGCGAGCTTGGCATCACCACCGTCTATGTCACGCATGATCAAGAGGAGGCACTGGCGATCTCTGACCGCATCGCCGTGATGGACAGGGGGCGGATCCTGCAGGTCGGCACTCCCAGAGAGATCTACGAACAACCAACGCATGCCTTCGTCGCCGATTTCATCGGCGGCTGTAACTGGTTCGAGGGCACAGTATCGAACGGGGAGCTTCGTCTCGCCGCGGGGCCCAGGCTCGCCTGCTCAGCCGCGCCGCAAACGGCTCGCCTCGCGCTGCGATGGGAGGATCTGCGGCCCGCCAGGGAAACGGATCCTCCGCAGTCCTGCCTGGCCGCACGGGTTGCCATGGTTTCGTATCTTGGACATCGCGTTCGCCTTCATCTTCGTGCGTGCCAGGATGACACCGAGATCCACGCCGACCTCCCGAGCCACGGCGAGCTACATATGGAAGGCACCACTGCCCTCTTCGCCTTCGACCCGCAGAGGGCTCGCGTCTTCGCCAGCGACGGCACGCGTCTGCTGTGAGACGTGCGCCTGCCTTGCCACCCGGGGGCGTGTTGGCCCGGCTGGACCCCTGGCCGTTGCTCGGCGCGGCAGCCCTTCTCGTCGTGCTCGTGTTCGTCGCCTGGCCGCTCAGTGAGCTCGCGCTAGAGTCCTTCATCGGCCAGGAGAGCCAGCACTTCGGGTTCGAGAACTACGCGACGTTTTTCGCCTCGTCCTATTTTCGCCGCGCCCTGTTCAATAGCCTCACAATCGGCGCGCTTGGCACCATCATCGCACTCTGTATCGGGGTGCCGCTGGCATTCGCTTACGCCCGCTACGACTTCCCCGGCCGCGACACGATCGAGGTCGCGATCCTGCTGTCCATGCTCTCGCCGCCTTTCATTGGGGCTTACGCGTGGATCATGATGTTCGGACGGTCCGGCTGGGTCAGCGAATTCGCGCGGGACCTCGGCATCGAGCTGCCGCCGATCTACGGCGCATTTGGCATCTCGATAGCATGTGCCTTCGGCTTGTATCCGCTGGCGTTCCTTGTTGTGCGCAGCGGTCTTGCGCGCGTCAATCGAAGCCTGGAAGAAGCCGCCTACAGCCTCGGCCGAGGGCGTCTCGGGGTCATGTTCACCATCACGCTTCCGCTCGTACTGCCAGCGCTTCTGACGGCAGCCCTGCTTGTGTTCCTAGGCGTGGTGTCTGACTTCGGCACGCCCGGGATTCTGGGCGAGGGCGAACGTTTTCCAGTGCTTGCGACACTCGCTTACTCGCTCTACCTCTCGGAAATTGGCGCCGAGCCTGGGATGGCCGCCACGACGTGCATGATCCTGCTCGCCATCACGTTCGTCCTGGTGCTCGGAGTTCGGTTCCTCTCCGGCAGACGGTCAGTGGCCTCAGACACGGCCAGCGACCTCACGCTGCGGCCTCTCTCCGGCGGCAAGAGATGGGCGATGACATCAGGCGTGGCGCTGCTTGTGCTGACGGCAAACGTGCCAACCATCGTCGTCGTTGTCTCGTCTTTCCTCGAGGTGCGCGGCGCCGTCTTCCAACCTGTGTTCACACTAGCGAACTACCGGAACGCGATGGTCGCGATGGGCAACGCCCTTTGGAACAGTCTGATGTTGGCCACCATCGCGCTTGCCCTGATCATCGCCGTGGGTGGAAGCGCTGGCTACTACATCAGCCGCCGCTCCGGGCTTCTTCCGCGCGCGCTCGACCTGCTGATCATGGTTCCGTTCGTTGTTCCGGGTACCGTCATCGGCATCGGGTATGCAACGGTATTCAACGAGCCACCGCTCCTCCTCACCGGCACCTACGCCATCATTGCCATCGTTTATGTCATCCGCCGGTTGCCGTACATGACACGCTCCTGTGCCGCGATTGTCTTCCAGATCGATCGCGCGCTTGAAGATGCATCGCTCTCGCTCGGCCGCCCGCCGCTTGCGGGCTTCCGCCGCATTGTCCTGCCGCTGATGCGGCCCGGCATGGTGGCTGGGGCTGCAATTGCCTGGGTGGAGGTGTTCTCCGAACTCTCGGCCTCGATCGTTCTGTACACCGGCCCAACGCGCACACTGCCCATCGCAGCCTATCAGCAGGCTGCCACTGGAGATTTCGGCATGGCCGCGGCCTATTCGACCTTGCTCGTCGGCATTGCCGCAATTGGACTGTTCATCTTTCTCTTCGCAGCACGTGGGCGGCGTGATCGCGTGGTCGGCTGGATCTAGGCCGAGGACCTGGTGTCAGAGCCAGACATGATGCTGGTGGCACAAATGTCAGCGCCATTGTCGCCGTTGATCGGCCGCGCGGAGAGCATCCAGGCGGCGCGGCAGTCATGGCAGTCGCGGACAACGCGCAGAGAAGGGTATTCGCCACCCGTGGTTCGGCCGGATGCAGCGAGGAGGCCGCCCCACTGTTGAAGAGGCTCGCTTCGCTACGGTTCGCCTTCGAGTGCACGTCGTCTTCCCCTCAAGGACCTCACGGTCGCAATCATCTCCCGTCTGATTCACCTGCCTCGCCTGCCAGGGCTGCAAGGTCTCGCTGAAGATCATGAGTAAGATGCCGCTGAGGACGCAGCGATCGCGCCTGCGCGGGATACCGCGGCAGAGCCGACCGTGACGCGTGATGCGTAGCATCTTGGCGCGGGTGAGCGGGAACAGGACAGACACCTGAGCACCGTTCGCACCTGCGCCCTCCCGGTTCGCAGCCAGTCGATGAGATGCTTGGATCCGGCACCCGGACCGAACGCCATGCGATGCCTGCTCTTGCATTTCAGCAGGCGATCGTTTTCAGCCTTTGCGCGCCGAGCCCTTTGATCCAGACGTGCATCTCCTGCCCTGGTCGCAGGTAGATCGGGGCGGGCTTCTTCCCCATGCCCACGCCAGGCGGGGTGCCAGTGGAGATGATGTCGCCCGGCATCAGGGTGATGAAGTGTGAGACGTAGGAGACGAGGGTGCGCACGCCAAAGATCATCGTTCTGGTCGAGCCGTGCTGCATCACCTGCCCATCGACCTCGAGGCCCATCTCAAGGTCCTGCGGGTCGGGGATCTCGTCCTTCGTCACCAGCCATGGCCCGACGGGGCCGAAGGTCTCGTGGCCCTTGCCCTTGTCCCACGTGCCGCCGCGTTCGAGCTGGAAGGAGCGTTCCGAGATGTCGTTGACGATGACGTATCCGGCGACGTGCTGCAGCGCCTCCGCCTCGCTCACGTATTTCGCGCGCGATCCGATCACCACGCCGAGCTCCACCTCCCAGTCGGTCTTCGTCGAGCCGCGGGGGATCTCGACCGGGTCGTAAGGGCCAGAGAGCGCAGTCAGTGCCTTGAGGAAGATGATCGGTTCCGTCGGCACAGGCGCACCACTTTCCGCCGCGTGATCGGCGTAGTTGAGACCGATACAGACGAAGTTGCGGGTTCCGGTGAACGGCACGCCGAGACGGGCACCAGGGTCGGCGAGCGGCAGGGTGGAGACATCGACCGTGGCGAGTCGGGCGAGACCGGCGGGCGACAGCTCCTCAGGCCCGATTTCCTCGACGATGCCGGCGAGATCGCGCACCCGCCCCTCGCCATCGAGGATGCCTGGCCTTTCCAGGCCGCGCGGTCCGAAACGAACGAGTTTCATGGCCGTTGCTTTCCTGCTGCATGCTCAGAGGGTCCACCCACCATCGATCACGATGGCTTGGCCGGTAAGGAAGGCGCTCTCGTCTGAGGCGAGATAGATGGCGAGGGCAGCAATCTCCTCCGGCCGTCCAAGGCGCCCCATCGCCTGTCGCGCGACGAAAGCTGCCCGCGCTGCGTCTACACCGCCTGCCTCGGCTGCATTGGCAGCAATCCGGTCCGCAAGAGACGGCGTATCAATGGTTCCCGGGCAGATCGCGTTGGCGCGGATGCCACGCCGGACATAGTCGGTGGCGATGCTTTTGACGAAACCGAGCAAGGCGGCCTTGGTCGTTGCATACACAAATCGATTCGGCGCGCCCTTGATCGATGAAGCAGCGGAGGAGATAACGATGATCGAGCCCTTTCCCTTCGCCAGCATCCCTGGCAGGAAGGCCTTGGTGACGCGGAAGGCACTGCGCACATTGAGGTCGAAAGCGAAAGCCCAATCGTCCTCGGTGCAGGTCTCGATGGTGTTCTGGTGCACGTAGCCCGCGCAGTTGACAAGCACGTCGATCGGACCGGTCTCTTCGCCGATGCGGGCGATGGCAGACGCATCAAGAACATCAAGCCGCCGAGGCGTGACCCGGCCGCCCGCAATCTCGGCAAGGCTCTGCTCGTCGATGTCGGTGGCAACCACCTCAGCGCCCTCAGCTGCGAAAGCAAGCGCAACCGCGCGCCCAATCCCCTTCGCTGCCGCCGTAACGAACGCACGCTTGCCCGCGAGCCTGTCAGCCATCGATCTCTCCCCTCTTCTGCCTCTTCCGCCCTATCCTTCGAGCAGAAGCACCCGATCGCAAGAGGAGCGTTGCGGACGGACAGGTCCGCGCAGCCTGTCTCGAATCAGGCCGGTGTTGGTTCGGTCCGAGACGGCATCGCTGACGGCGACCATGACGAGACGTGACCAGGCCACGGATCAGGAGAAGGATGAACGCACTTTATCCCGACCGCGGCTGAAGCAAACCTGCCATCACAGGCTAAGGGCAACAAGCGCGAACCAACTGACGACCCCCAGGAAACGCTGCGCAGCAGAGGAGGCGCCGACACAGCGGCTAACGGAGCCAGCGCACACGTTGATTTGGAAGCGCA
The DNA here is from genome assembly GCA_937928775.1 of uncultured Elioraea sp. Lineage (GTDB taxonomy): Bacteria > Pseudomonadota > Alphaproteobacteria > Acetobacterales > Acetobacteraceae > Elioraea. The sequence continues at coordinate 10,443 of CALFVI010000048.1, forward strand.
ACTGGGTATGGGAGGCGACATTGGGCAGCATCTCAAGCACAGCCTCGCAGCGCCTTGCACGACGGCACGGTCCGCCTGAGGCGATAGTGCGATCTCCGGGGCGGAGATCGGCGGCGGCCACCAGTACGCCAGGGGGCTTGCCGCCAGGTGCCAGCGTCACGGATGGCGATCATGAAGGTGCTGCCGATGGCGCCCATCCCGAAGGGCCAGACGAAAGTCCTCGCGAACACGATCTGCATCACCGAGCGGAAGACTTCGTCAGAGAGTCGCACGCCCGCCGTAAGCCATGGCAAGGGAGGCGTGTTGACGATCGCTCACTGAAGCCGTGCCCATGCGTAGATCTCAGCAGGGATGGCGGTGATGGCGCGAATGGTCATCGCCCTTGTTATCGCTCTTGCATCCCTACCGTGGCGTTGACCCCAGAGCACTGGCGACGTGCGGCCTCTCCCTGCAACGCATCGCGATAATCGGCTCACGTCCTTCATCGCCTGCCACCACTATGGCGAAAGCCTCGCCGCATAAGATCTGGTGAAAAATTTCGAAGTGCTTCGTGAGCAGGCGGAAGAGGACCTCACGCGTGCCAAACCGCGACGAAAGAGAGGGCGAGGCGGCGCGGAGCGAAGGCAAGTCCGCCCACCGACCGGTCGCGATCTTCGCTCCGAGAGACCCGTCAAAACTCGACCGAAATCTGAACCCGGCTTGCCGGATAAACACCGACACCATACTCGATCGGTACGCCATCGACATCGACGTTCACCGCTTCCGTCACCAGCACCGCGTGATTTGGCAGATGGTCAAGCAATTCCGCCTCCTCTGCCGAGGGTAGACGAGCACTGATGCGACTGGAGCGGCGGAAATATTCTGTGACACCGCAAGCAGCGAGGGCACGAGTGATGGACCCGCAAGAGACAGAAACCGCGTCAGGCAGCCCAGGAAAGCGCCTGCGCGGAAAGTGATGCTGCGTGAAGCTGACGGGCCTGCCGTCAGCACACCCGAGACGATCCACTCTCCACAGCAGCACTCCTCGCCGAACCCCCAATGCCTTCGCCGCCGCGTGGTCGGCCGGCACCTCCGATACGCGCAGGATGCGCCCCGTTGGTTCACGGTTTTGCCGGGCGATGATCTCGGAAAACCGTGTCCGCGGGGTGAGCCTGTAGTCGATCACAGCAGCGGCGAAGGTGCCGCGGCCATGTTCGATGCGGATCAACCCTCGCCGCGCCAGCTCCTCCATGGCGCGGCGCACAGTATGGCGGTTGACCCTGAAGCGGGCCGAGAGCTGCTGTTCCGTGGGCAATCTTTGGCCCGGCTTGAAGGCACCTGAAGCAAGTTCGCTGGCAAGAATGGCTTCGATCTGGCGCCAAAGCGCGACGCCTGCACCGCGCGCGATGGTGACGGCGGCGACATTCCCAGCTGAACGTTGCCGTGCTGCGGGATCGTTGCGTGCTGGTGTCACGAGAGCGTCACATTTCTCTAGTTGCGCCTAAGTTCGGATAACACTATGCCAATTGTGCGAATGTGCAGAGGTCTATACCTCATCGAGGGTTCCACGCTACACATCATGAGTCCGGCTTGCCATCCCCGAACCACATCACCTAACGGCCTGGCTCAGCGCCGGCTCTGGCTTGGCGTGCTCGCCCGCACACCGCGCCACACCCTGGAGGCAGCGATCTCCGCCCTCGATCCGGCCCCGGCCTGGAGGCGGCTGCGCGGGCCCGAGACAGGCATGATCATGGTGCGAGGGCGACTGGGAGGAGACGGTGCCCCGTTCAATCTCGGCGAGATGACGGTCACCCGCTGTTCGGTTACCCTGCCGTGCGGCACCATCGGCCATGCCTACGTCGCGGGGCGCGACCTTCGGCGCGCGGAACTCGCCGCGCTTTGCGACGGTCTCTTACAGACTTCGCTGTTCGCGCTGCTGAAGGCGGCTCTCATCGAGCCTGAGCAGCGCCGCCAGGCGGCGCAGCGGGAGGAGCGGCTGCGACGCTCTGCGGCCACCCGCGTCGACTTCCAGACCTTGGTTCGCATGGGCTGAGCAGTGTTGACGTGCGGCTTTGCTGATCCGGTCCACGACGCACAGGCAGCGTTTCGTGCCCTGCTCGAAGCGACAGCGCGGCCCGGCACGATCGTCTCCCTGCCGCAATCTGGTGCGCCGCAGCCTCTGCCTGAGGCTGCCGCCGCAATCGCGCTTACACTTTGCGATCGTGATACGGCGGTTTGGCTTGATGCCTGCCTTGCAACGCCAAGCGTCTGCCAATGGCTGCGGTTTCATACCGCAAGCCCGCTCGTTGCCGATCCCGCCGACGCCTGCTTCGCCTTCGCCCGTGCCGACACCGCCCCCTTCGGGTCGCTCAGCACAGGCACCGACGAAGCACCCGAACGGTCGGCCATCCTTGTCCTTCTCGTCAAGGGATTTGTCCCGGGCCGTGTCCTTCGCCTCTCCGGCCCTGGCATCGAGACCGAAAAGGTTCTGTCGGTAGACGGTTTGCCAAGTGCTTTCCTCGCCTGGCGCGCGGGCAACCTCGCGCTCTACCCGCGCGGTGTCGACGTCCTCCTTATCAGCGGAAACAAAGCAGCCGCTCTCCCGCGGACAACTGTGGTGCAGGAGGTCTGAAGCGAATGTATGTCGCGGTGAAGGGCGGTGAGGCGGCGATTGAAGCCAGCCGTGCCTTGCTTGCGGACGCGCGGCGTGGCGACCGGACACTGCCGCAAATCGAGGTAGCTCAAATCGAGCAGCAGCTCGGCCTCGCGGTGGACCGCGTGATGGGCGAAGCGAGCCTCTATGATCGCGAACTTGCCGCACTTGCCATCAAGCAGGCGCAAGGCGATCTGCAGGAGGCGGCTTTTCTCCTGCGCGCCTTCCGTACCACCCTGCCACGCTTCGGTGTCAGTCTTCCGATCGAGACGGCGCGCATGACGATCGCCCGGCGGATCAGCGCCACGTACAAGGACCTGCCCGGCGGCCAGGTGCTCGGCCCTACCTTCGACTACACCCATCGGCTGCTCGACTTTGGTCTTCTGTGTAACGAGGAGCCTCCGCCGACACCTGTTGGCGACGGTCCGGTTGATGCCGAGATGCCGCGTGCCACCGCAGCGTTGGAGGCGGAGGGGTTGCTCGCCCGCGAAGACGATGACGGCCGCCCGCCACCAGATCTCACCCGCGAGCCACTGATGTTCCCTGCTCCGCGCGCGCTCAGGCTGCAGGCACTCGCTCGCGGCGACGAGGGCTTCCTGCTCGCGATGGGTTACTCCACGCAGCGCGGCTACGGCGGCACGCACCCGTTCGCGGCAGAAATCCGTTTCGGCACGGTGGCGGTCGAGATCGTGCCGGAGGAGCTCGGCTTTGCGATCGAGGTCGGCGACGTCGCGGTGACGGAATGCCAGATGGTGAACCAGTTCAAGGGCTCGAAGACAAAGCCGCCCCAGTTCACCCGCGGCTACGGGCTCGTCTTCGGCCACGCCGAACGCCGTGCGATGGGGATGGCACTGGTCGATCGCGCTCTGCAGGCGCGCGAACTCGGCGAGGACATTGTGGCTCCCGCCCAGGACGAGGAGTTCGTTCTCTCCCACGTCGACAACGTGGAGGCATCCGGCTTCGTTCAGCATCTGAAGCTGCCGCACTATGTCGATTTCCAGTCCGAACTTGAACTGATCCGGGCATTGCGCGCCGAAGCGGCAGGGCGCGCCGAAACGTCTTGCAAGGCAGCGGAATGAACGCAATCAGCTACAATTTTGCCTATCTCGACGAGCAGACGAAACGCGAGATCCGGCGTGCCCTTCTCAAGGCGCTCGCCATCCCAGGCCATCAGGTGCCCTTCGCCTCACGCGAGATGCCGCTCGCCCGCGGCTGGGGCACTGGCGGCATGCAGGTGACGGCTGCCGTGATCGGGCGGGATGACGTGTTGAAGGTGATCGACCAAGGGGCGGATGACACCACCAACGCCGTCTCCATCCGCCAATTCTTCGGCCGCGTCGCGGGCGTGCGAACCACCACCCGCACCGAGGAAGCAACCCTCATCCAGACGCGTCACCGTATTCCCGAAACCCCCCTCAGGCCCGGCCAAATCATGGTCTATCAGGTGCCGCAACCGGAGCCCCTGTGGCGGCTCGAGCCCTCGCGCGCGGAGACGCGGCGTCTGCACGCGCTCGCCGAGTATGGCATCATGCACGTCAAGCTCTACGAGGACATCGCACGGCACGGGCGCATCACGCTCGCGTACGACTATCCCGTGTTGGTGCACGGTCGCTACGTGATGTCGCCCTCCCCGATTCCCGCTTTTGACAACCCGAAGCTGCACCGCTCGCCTGCAATCCACCTCTTCGGGGCAGGTCGCGAAAAGCGGATCTACGCCGTGCCGCCGTACACGGATGTCGTTTCCCTCGCTTTCGAGGACCATCCGTTCCGCCCGTGGAAGGCAGAAGCCGCCTGCGCGCTGTGTGGCTCAACTGACACTTATCTCGACGAGATTGTGATCGACGATCGCGGTACACGTCGCTACGTCTGCAGCGATACGGATTGGTGCGAACGCCGGCGTGCGCAAGGCAGGCCGGTATGACGGAGACACCCCTTCTCCGCGTACGCAACCTCAGCGTGCGCTTCGGTGCCCTCGCCGCCGTCGACGGCGTTTCCTTCGACCTCTGGTCCGGCGAGGTGGTTGCTCTCGTTGGCGAAAGCGGATCGGGCAAGACCACGCTGTTGCGATCCATCCACGGCTTCATCCCGCCCACCGCCGGCTCCATCCTGTACCGCTCTGACCGGTTCGGCGAAGTCGAGCTCACGCACCTCGATGAACCGCGCCGCCGCCTACTCGCGCGCACTGAGTGGGGCTTCGTACACCAGAACCCGCGCGATGGGCTCCGCCTTTCCCACTCCGCCGGCGCCAATGTTGGGGAGCGCCTGATGGGGGCAGGCGCGCGCCACTGGGGCACGATTCGTGCCCAGGCGCTCGCCTGGCTCGACCGTGTCGAGATCGACCCGGGCCGCATCGACGACCTGCCACGCACCTTCTCGGGGGGCATGCAACAGAGGCTGCAGATCGCCCGCGTCCTCGTCACCAAGCCGAGGCTCGTGCTAATGGACGAACCGACAGGCGGGCTTGACGTCTCGGTTCAGGCACGGCTGCTCGACCTTCTGCGGCGCCTTGTCGCCGAGCTCGGACTGTCTGTCATCCTGGTCACCCACGACCTCGGTGTCGCGCGCCTGCTGGCGCAGCGCATTCTGGTCATGCAACGCGGCCGCGTGGTCGAAGCGGGGCTGACTGACCAAGTCCTAGACGACCCCCAACATCCGTACAGCCAGCTCCTTGTCTCCTCCGTGCTTGTCGCATGAGCGAGCCCGCCCTCATCGTCGAAGGTCTGGCCAAGACGTTCACCCTCCACCTGCAAGGCGGCGTCCAGTTGGCAGTGCTGCGCGACCTCTCGCTCGCCGTGTTCCCCGGCGAGTGCCTCGCCCTGGTCGGTCCCTCCGGGGCTGGCAAAAGCACGCTCTTGCGCGCGCTCTATGGCACCTACGTTGCGCAAGCGGGGCACATCCATGTCCGCCACTGTGGCAAAATGCTTGACCTGGCTTCCGCCGACTCGCGCCAGATCTTAGCCGTCCGGCGCGACACGATCGGCTACGTGTCGCAGTTCCTGCGCGTCATTCCCCGCGTGCCAGCGCGCGAGATCGTGGCGGAACCTCTCATTCACAGGGGTGAGAGCACGCACGCCGCTTTGCGCGCGGCAGATGCGATGCTTGCGCGCTTGAACCTGCCGGAACGGCTGTGGCATCTCCCCCCGGCGACCTTCTCGGGCGGCGAACAGCAGCGAGTGAACCTCGCCCGAGGGTTCATTGTGCACTACCCTATCTTGCTGATTGACGAACCGACCGCAAGCCTCGACCCCGTGAACGCTGACATCGTCCTGTCACTCATCGCGGAGGCGCGGAAAAGAAACGCCGCCATTGTCGGCATTTTCCACGACCCGGCGGTGCGTCTGCGCGTCGCCACGCGAGAATTTGCCCTCGCTCCGTTGGCGGAGGCAGCGTGAGCGTCGAACTCGTTCTCACCCATGCACAGGTGGTAACAGCCGACGCGGTGTTCGCCGGTACCGTGGTGGTACGGGACGGCCACATCGCTGCCGTTGAGCCTGGTCGCAGCCACCTCGCCTCGGCGCTCGACCTTGAGGGGGATTTGCTCCTGCCCGGCCTCGTCGACGTGCACACCGACAATCTCGAACGGCACATGATGCCGCGGCCGGGTGTGCGTTGGTCTGCCCGCGCGGCGCTTCTCGCACACGACGCCCAAGTCGCGGCAGCGGGTATTACCACGGTGCTCGATGCGCTCTGCGTAGGCGAGGTGGAGCATGCGGACCATCGCGATCAGATGTTTCGCGAGGGTGTTGCGGAGTTGCGTGCCCTTGCGCCGCGCGGCCTGCTGCGTGCCGAACATTTCCTGCATTTGCGCTGCGAGATCTCCGTCGAGGCCATGGCGGAAGCCTTCGAGCCGGTCGCCGACGACCCTCTCGTACGCATGGTGAGCTTGATGGACCATACGCCTGGGGTGGGCCAGTTCGCCGATCTCGACCGCTACGTGAAGAAGCACGCGCGCCTGTACGGCATGACGGAGGAGGAGGCGCGCGCCTATGCCAGGCGGCGATGGGAGATGCGTGAGCGCGTGCGCGAACGGAACCGCGAGATCATCCTCGCCCATATGCGCGGGCGCGATGTCGCGGTGGCGAGCCACGACGACCGCACAGCCGAGGAGGTCGCACTCTGGCACGAGGCTGGGGTTTCGATCTGCGAGTTCCCCGTCAGCCTCGAGGCAGCACAAGCGGCGAAGGCACGCGGCATGGGGGTGGTCGCTGGCGGGCCGAATATCGTGCGCGGCGGCAGCCACTCCGGCAATGTCGCCGCAGCCGATCTCGTCCGCCGCGGTCTGGTCGACGTCTTCGCCTCTGACTACGTCCCTGCCTCTCTGCTGGCCGCTGCCATCCAGTTGCATGAAAAGCATGGCTTGATGCTGCCTGCAGCAATCGCCTCCGTCTCGCGCGAACCGGCCCGCCTGGTGGGGCTGACCGATCGCGGCGAAATCGCGCCGGGCTTGCGGGCGGATCTCGTACAGGTCCACCTCGCCGATGGTCACCCGCTGGTCCGTCAGGTCTGGCGGGAAGGCCGCCGAATCGCCTGACCAGGACGGGACGGGAGACCGGAGCAGGCAGCGTGGCCTATCGCTATGCAGTCTACTGGGCACCGCCACGCGACCACCCGTTGTGGTTGGCAGGCTGCGCGTGGCTTGGGCGTGACCCCGAAACGGGCGAGACTTTCGATAAGAATCCGGAACCGCTCGTCTTGCGCGAAGAGCATGCGCGGCTGGTGGCGGATGCGTCACGCTATGGCTGGCATGCCACGCTCAAGGCGCCCTTCCGACTGGTCGAGGGCCAGACAGAAGCCGATCTCGACGCGGCGCTGAGGGACTTCGCGGCAACGCGAACGCCCTTTGCGTCCCCGCCCCTCGTCGTCGCCCCGCTGGCAGGGTTCCTCGCTGTCGTTTCGGCCGCGCCCTCGCCCGCGCTGTCCGCCCTCGCCGATGACGCGGTGCGCGCCTTCGATGGTTTCCGTGCCCCACTCACTGAGCAGGAGTTGGCGAAACGTTTGCGGAACGGTCTCACCCCTCGCCAGCAACAGATGCTCAACACCTGGGGTTACCCTTATGTCATGGAGGAGTGGCGCTTCCACATGACGCTGACGGGCCGCCTGGCCGAGGAGCGCGTGGCGACGTTGCGCCCCGCCCTCGCCGAACGCTTCGCCCCCGCCCTTGTGACGCCACCGCTCTTCTGCGAGATCGCGCTCTATGCCGAGCCCGAACCCGGCGCGCCGTTTCGCCTCCTTCGCCGCTACCCGTTCCGGGGAGCGTGATCAGTCCGGGCAACCGGATTTGCACCCGATCTCTGACCGAGACGACGCAGAGGATCCGTAGGAGGGTGAAGAGGGCCTTGTGCCGGGCGTCGAGGCTGATCGCGCTCGGCGGGCCCCAGGCCCAGTCGCCCAACAAAACCGTGCTTGCTCTCTTCGAGCCTCGACGCAACGCCTCGCTCGTTGGCCGGTCCTGAGCGACGCTGGACAACTGTTCCCGACTGTCGTCCCCTTCCTGTCCTGAAAAGCACGGAATGACAGCGATGGCCAAACGCAATGTTCCCGAGATCCGCGCCCCGCGCGGCCCCACCCTCACGGCACGGTCATGGACCACTGAGGCTGCGCTTCGGATGCTGATGAACAACCTCGACCCGGAGGTGGCGGAACGGCCGGACGAGCTCGTCGTCTATGGCGGCATCGGCAAGGCGGCACGGGATTGGGCGTCGTTCGACACCATTGTCACCACTCTCAAGCGCCTGGATGACGAGCATACGCTGCTCGTGCAGTCGGGCAAGCCGGTTGGCGTGTTCCCCACCCACCCAGATGCTCCGCGCGTGCTGATCGCGAACTCAAACCTTGTTCCGGCTTGGGCAACCTGGGAGCATTTCAACGCGCTCGATCGTGCAGGGCTGATGATGTACGGCCAGATGACGGCGGGGTCGTGGATTTACATCGGCAGCCAGGGCATCGTGCAGGGCACCTACGAGACCTTCGCCGAGGTAGGACGCCGTCATTACGGGGGCGATCTCGCAGGGAGATGGATCCTGACTGCTGGATTGGGAGGCATGGGGGGTGCGCAGCCGCTTGCGGCCGTGTTCGCCGGTGCCTCTCTGCTCGCTGTCGAGTGCCAGCCCTCGCGCATCGAAAAGCGCCTCGCTACGGGTTATGTCGATGCCTGGGCGCGCGATCTCGACGAGGCGCTGGCGATGATCCGCGAGGCCTGCGCGAGACGCGAGGCGAAGAGCGTTGCCGTGCTGGGCAATGCAGCCGAGATCTACCCGGAACTCCTCAGGCGCGGCATTCGCCCCGACGCGGTGACGGACCAAACGAGCGCGCACGACCCCACGAACGGCTACCTACCGGTGGGCTGGACACTTGCTGAATGGGAGGAGCGGCGGCGCACAGACCCGCAGGGCACGGCGAAGGCGGCGAAACGCTCCATGGTCGCGCAGGTGGAGGCGATGCTTGCCTGGCACCGCATGGGTGTGCCCGTAATGGACTACGGCAACAACATCCGCCAGATGGCGAAGGACGAGGGGCTTGCAGAAGCCTTCGCTTTCCCGGGCTTCGTTCCGGCCTACATCCGGCCGCTGTTCTGCCGCGGCATCGGGCCCTTCCGTTGGGTCGCGCTCTCCGGCAACCCCGATGATATCCGGCGAACGGACGAGAAGGTGAAGGAGCTGATCCCTGACGATCCGCACCTGCATCGCTGGCTTGATATGGCGCAGGCGCGCATCCGTTTCCAAGGCCTGCCCGCGCGCATCTGCTGGCTTGGCCTTGGGCAGCGACATCGTGTCGGACTCGCCTTCAACGAGATGGTGGCGCGCGGTGAGGTGTCGGCGCCGATCGTGATCGGCCGCGATCATCTCGACTCTGGCTCCGTCGCCTCCCCGAACCGAGAGACGGAGGCCATGCGCGATGGCTCTGACGCCGTCTCGGACTGGCCGCTGTTGAATGCCCTGCTCAATTGCGCGTCCGGCGCCACCTGGGTGTCCCTGCATCACGGCGGCGGCGTCGGCATGGGCTACTCGCAGCACGCCGGCATGGTCGTTGTCGCTGACGGCACGGCGGCGGCGGCCAGACGGCTTGCGCGCGTATTGTGGAATGATCCGGCGACCGGTGTGATGCGCCATGCCGATGCGGGCTACGAGGAGGCGATCGCTTGCGCGATCGAGCATGGCCTCGACCTGCCGATGTTGAGGCGAGGCACGTGATGAGCCGCATCATTGTTCCGGGAGCGATGTCGCTTCGTTTGTTGCGGGACCTACGTCAGGCAGGGCCTGTTGCGCTGTGCGAGGGCTGGCGGGAAGGCGTGGAGGCGTCGGCGTCCGCCGTCACTGCTGTCGTTGCACGCGGCGAGCCCGCCTATGGGATCAACACAGGCTTCGGGCGGCTCGCCACCACGCGCATTGGCGACGACAAGGTAGCCAAGCTCCAACTCAACCTGGTGCGCAGCCATGCCGCGGGGGTCGGCCCCCCCTTGCCCGACCCCGTCATCCGTCTGGTGCTCGCACTGAAGGCAGCAGCCCTGGCCCGCGGCTATTCCGGCGTTCGCCCCGCGGTCATCGACTCGCTTGTCGGTTTGCTGTGCGCCGATGCGCTGCCGGTGATCCCTGCCCACGGCTCGGTCGGCGCCTCGGGCGATCTTGCGCCGCTTGCGCATCTGGCTCTGGTGCTGATCGGCGAGGGCGAGGCGAAGCTGCCCTCCGGGCGCATCGTTGCCGGGTCGGAAGCGCTTCTGTTCGCCGACCTCGAGCCCCTCGTGCTGGCGCCGAAGGAAGGGCTGGCGCTGCTCAACGGCACGCAGGTGTCGACCGCGCTCGCGCTCGACGCGCTGTTCCGGCTCGAGACCTGCTTCGCGACAGCCCTGGTCACGGGTGCGATGGCGGTTGACGGCGCGCGCGGGGCGGACACGCCATTCGATGCGCGTATCCAGGACTTGCGGGGCCATCGCGGCCAGGCCGAGGTCGCTGCCGCACTGCGCGAACTCTTGGCGGGAAGCGCGATCCGCGACAGCCACCGTGCCGGTGACCCGCGAGTCCAGGACCCCTACTCGCTGCGCTGCCAGCCGCAGGTGATGGGCGCGGTGCTCGACCTGATCCGTTTTGCTGCCTCCACCTTGCTCGCGGAGGCGAACGCGGTCACCGACAACCCCCTTGTCTTCGCCGAAACGGGCGAGATCCTATCTGGCGGCAATTTCCACGCTGAGCCCGTGGCCTTCGCCGCCGACATCCTCGCCCTCGCCATCGCCGAGGTCGCCAACCTGACGGAACGTCGCATCGCTCTGTTGATGGACCCCGCACTCTCTGGCCTCTCGCCATTCCTCGCCGCCGATCCGGGGCTCAACTCGGGCTTCATGCTGGCACACGTCACCGCCGCTGCCCTCACCGCGGAGACGAAGGCGCTCGCCACCCCCCGCTCGATCGACACCGTTCCGACCAGCGCCAACCAGGAGGATCACGTCAGCTTGGCGACCGCCGCGGCGTATCGCCTCCGTCCCATGCTGGACAACCTTGAGTCGATCCTCGCCATCGAAGCCCTCGTTGCCGCGCAGGCGGTAGAGGCTCATCGCCCGCTCCGCTCCTCGGAGACGCTGGAGCAGGCGCTGAGACTGATCCGCAGCCGCACCCCGCGCTGGGAGGAAGACCGCGTGGTGGCGACCGACATCGCCGCCCTTCGCGCATTGGTGGTAGACGGTGGCCTTGGCTCGCTCGTTCCCATTGCATTGCCGTCGCGAGCAGGCTGAGCAGGGGCTGGCCCTGGCCGCGCGCCAGACTATGATCGCGCGGGGAATGCCACTGCACGGCGAGCGAGCAAAAGGAGTAGCCCCATGCGTCGTAGGAACGTCCTCTCCGCCGCCGCGGCCGCCACCGCCGCCACCCTCGCCACCCCGGCAATTGCGCAAGGCAGGCTCGAGTGGCGCATGGTGACGTCCTGGCCGATGAACCTTCCTGGGCCGGGCACGGCGGCGAACAAGCTCGCCGAGCGCATCACCGCGCTTTCCGGCGGGCGACTGACGGTGCGCGTGTTCGGCGCGGGCCAGATCGTGCCCGCACTCGGCGTGTTCGATGCAGTGAGCCAGGGTACCGCGGAGATGTATCACTCCGTGCCGTCGCTGTGGCTCTCGAAGCTGCGCGGCATCGGCTTCTTCGGCTCCTTCCCGTTTGGTCTCACCGCGCAGGAACAGTCGGCCTGGATTCACCACGGCGGCGGACAGGCGCTCTACGACGAGGCCTATGGACGGTTTGGCATCAAACCGTTCCTCTGCGGAAACTCCGGGCCCCAGTGGCTCGGCTGGTTCCGCCGCGAGATCCGCAGTGTGGAGGATTTCCGCGGCCTGCGGTTTCGCACCGCGGGCCTCGGCGGCGAGATGTTCCGCCGGGTCGGCGCCACTGTTGTCACCCTGCCCGGTGGCGAAATCTTTCAGGCCCTGCAGTCAGGCACTATCGACGCCGCGGAGTTCGTGGGGCCCTGGACCGACGCGCCTCTCGGCTTTCACCAGGTGGCGAAGAACTACTATTGGCCAGGCGTGCAGGAGCCCTCCTCGGCCGAGGAGTGCGGAGTGAACAAGGCCGCCTACGACCGCCTGCCGGATGAGCTCAAGCTCGCCATCCGCATGGCCTGCCAGAGCCTGCACGATGAGGTGGTGACAGAATACGACCATCGCCACGCCGTTGCCTTGCGCGACCTCGTCACCCGGCATGGCGTCATGGTGCGCGAGGCCCCGCGCGACCTCCTGATCGCGCTCGGCAACGCCGCCGGCGAAGTGCTGCAGAGCCTGCGCGAGGATCAGGACCCGCTGACCCGTCGCATCGCCGAGGCCTATGTCGCTTTCCGCAACCAATCAGCCGGGTACATGCGCTATTCCTATGCGGGCCAGTTCGCCGCGCGCGAACTGCCAATCCGTTGGGGCTGAGCGAAACGGGAAACAACACAGACGATCAGGGAGGTGATGGCGGCGATGAGACGGCGAACAGTCCTGCGTGCAGCTGCCGCGGGCGCGACGGCGGCCCTCGCCACACCAGCCATCGCGCAAGGGCGGATGGAGTGGCGCATGGTCACCGCTTGGCCACGCAACCTGCCGGGCCCGGGCACGCAGGCGCAGAAGGTGGCGGACCGCATCACCCAACTCACCGGCGGACGCATCACTGTGCGCCTGTTCGCCGCCGGCGAGATCGTGCCACCCTTCGGCGTGTTCGACGCGGTGAGCCAAGGCACGGTCGACCTCTATCACGCGACACCCCACTTCTGGTTCAGCCGCTCGCGCGCGGCCGCGATCATCGGCAGCTTCCCCTTTGGTCTCACCAACAGCGAGCTCGTCGGCTGGCTTCGCTTCGGCGGCGGGCAGGCGCAATGGGACGAGCTCTACGCGCGCTTCAACCTCAAGCCCTTTCTGTGCGGCAACTCGGGCCCGCAATGGACGGGCTTTTTCCGTCGTGAGCTCACGGGGCCGGAGGACTTTCGCGGCCTGCGAATCCGGGCGGGCGGACTGATCGGCGCAGTCTACCAGCGTCTTGGTGCCGCCGTGCAGCAGATGCCGGTGGGCGAGGTGTTCCAGGCCCTGCAGGCAGGGACAATCGACGCCGCAGAGTTCGCAGGCCCCTGGTCGGATGGGCCCTTGGGGCTCGGCCGCGTGGCGCGCTTCTACTATCAGCCCTGCGGACAGGAGCCTTCCGCCAGCCTGGAGACGGTGATCCACAAACCGCGCTTTGACGCCCTGCCCGACGATCTCAAACATGCCGTCCGTTTCGCCTGCGAGAGCATGAACGAGGAGTCGCTCTCGGAATGGGATCATGCCAACCCGCGCAGCCTGGTGGACATGATTGAGCGGCAGGGTGTGCAAGTTCGCAGCGTGCCTGAACCCCTCGTGCGCGCGATGGCCGAGGCAGCGTGGGCGGTGATGCAAGAGCTCGCCGAACTGCCCGACCCTCTGGAGCGCGCCATCGTGCGCAGCATCATCGCCTATCGCCAGCAGGGCGTGGAATATTTCGGCACGGCCTACGTGCCGATGCACGCAGGCCGCGCGTTGCAGCGGTGGAGCTGATCAGCGCTCTCGCCCGCGGCCTCGACCGGATCGGAGATTCGGTCGGGCGCGTGGTGATGTGGCTCGCCGTCCTGCTCGTCTTCCTGCAGCTCGCCGTCGTTCTCCTGCGCTACGGCTTCTCGACCAGCTTCATCCAGCTGCAGGAAAGCGTGGTTTATGTCCACGCTGCCCTGTTCATGCTGGGTATCGCCTACACCATGCTGCACGAAGGACATGTTCGGGTGGACATTCTGCTCGCGGGGCTGTCGCCGAAGGGGCGCGCGTTGATCGACCTCCTCGGTGTTCTCCTCGCCGTCATCCCCTTCTCGCTCCTCGTGCTGTGGACATCCTGGCCCTTCGTTGCCGCCTCATGGCGTATCCGTGAAGGAGCCATCGCCTATGGCGGGCTTCCCTTCCAATACCTCCTCCAGTCGCTCATTCCGGTGATGGCCATCCTGCTCCTGCTCCAGGCCATTGCGCAGGCTTGTCGCTGCATTCTGACACTGGCCGGCCGGCGCACCGACCATCGTGGTCCCGCCTTCGAGCTGGCCCGCAGCTGAGCCATGACTCACTGGCTCGGCGGTGTTCTCGACATCATGATGTTCCTCGCGCTCTGCGTGGGGATCCTCTCGGGCTTCCCGGTCGTCTTCATCCTCACCGGCTCGGCCATCCTGTTCGGCGCGCTCGGCTGGGCGCTTGGTGTGTTCTCGCCCGCGCTCCTTGGCGCGCTTGCGCCGCGCATCTTCGGCATCATGACCTCGGAGGTGCTGATCGCGATCCCGCTCTTCGTCTTCATGGGCATGATGCTGGAGCGGTCCAAGATCGCCGAGGACTTGCTCGAGACCATGGGACGGCTGTTCGGTGGCGTGAGGGGTGGGCTTGCCGTCTCGGTCTCAGTGGTCGGTGCCCTGCTGGCTGCCTCGACAGGGATCGTCGGCGCGACCGTGGTGACGATGGGGCTGATGGCCCTGCCGGCGATGCTGCGCAACCGGTACGATACGAGCTTTGCTTGCGGCACGATATGCGCCGCCGGCACGCTGGGTCAAATCATCCCGCCCTCGACTGTGATGGTAATCCTCGGCGAGATCATCTCCGCCGCCTACCAGCAAGCCCAGCTCGCCCAGGGCAAGTTCTCCATCACCACGGTGAGCGTCGGTCAGCTCTTCGCCGGCTCTCTCATCCCCGGCCTCCTGCTTGTCGCCCTGTATATCGCTTACCAGCTGCTTGCGGCTTGGCTGCGGCCCGAGCTCGCGCCCGCCCTGCCTCCCGACGCGCGCGGCAAGGTTGAGCGGCGCGTCGTGCTGGCCGCGCTCGCGCCGCCAATCGTGCTCATCGTCTCCGTGCTCGGTTCGATTCTGGGCGGCATCGCCACACCGACCGAGGCCGCAGCCGTAGGTGCGGCTGGCGCGCTGCTCCTCGCTTCGCGGCGTCTTTCGTCAGCGCGCTGGCCGTCCTGGCTCGCTGGTCTCTCCGCCGTCGCCCTCGTCGCGCTTGCGTCCTCTTTCGATCTCCGGCTCGGTCGTGCCGCGGCAACACCGACCGAACGGGCTGCCATTCTTGCTGCCTTCGCCGCCTCGGCAGGGCTTGCCATCGCGCTCGCGCACGCGTTGTGGCAAAGCCTCAGAGCCAGCGTTCTCGCGACCGTCGCCCGTTCGACGCTGACGATCACGGCGATGATCTTCGCCATGCTGATCGGGGCGACGCTGTTTGCGCTCGTCTTCCGGGGCCTGGGCGGAGACGACATGGTGCATGCGGCCCTTTCCGCCCTGCCCGGCGGCGTGGCGGGAGCGCTCGCCGCGGTGATGGTCGTCATCTTCGCCTTGGGTTTCTTTCTCGACTTCGTCGAAATCGCGATCATCGTCATCCCGATCGTCGGTCCGATCATCCTGCAGATGGATGTGGATCCGATCTGGTTCGGCGTGCTGATCGCGGTGAACCTGCAAACCTCCTTCCTCACCCCCCCTTTCGGCTTCGCCCTCTTCTACCTGCGCGGTGTGGCACCGCCGGAGGTCCGTACCGCGCAGATCTATCGCGGCATCGTACCCTTCGTCGCACTCCAGCTCTTGGGACTCGCGCTCACCGCCCTCCACCCTCCGCTGACGACCTGGCTGCCGCGCGCATTGTTCGGCCGTTGACGCAGGCATTCGCGGCGGCGACCGATATGGCCTTCGCCCCCATCATGCGGGAAGGGCGTGCCGTTCCCGGCGAGGAGGCAATCAATGGGTCGCGCGATCCGCGCGCGCGGAACGCCGTTATGCGCCCAGGACGGTCTTTCCCTGTGTCGCCGCTGCCGCTCTTAGCATGGTCGCGATTGGCCATCTTGGCAACAAGCGGGAGGCCTTGAATCTCGCCGATACCCTGCTGGAGGTTCTCGACCGGGGTCGAGGCCTAGCTCGGTCCGGCAGAACAAGCCGAACGCTTCATGGGTGAGCTGCCTACCACTGAAACGCTCGGCCGCAACGCCGGCCGCGTGCGCGATTTCGGCGCGGGCCTTCTGAATGCGGTACCGCAGATCGCCCCCGTCCTGTCCGGCGATACCGAGGACAGGTTCGTGATGGCGCGACGGGACGGGACGGAGGCGATCGCCGTCAAGACGATCGAGACTCGTCCGCAGCGTTGCATGCTCGTCGAATGGCGTGACCGCACCGGCGGCACCGTTCGCCATTCCGTGGAGCCGGACGACGGTTTCGACCCGCGAACTCGACCCTGATTCACTGGGGCCATGGCCACGGACGGGATCTTCTGGACCGAGATCTACGTCTTCTTCACCGATCGCGTGCCGGGACTTACCGTCGCACGCGCCATGCCCGCCCGCGACGATGCGCCGGCGTCCGTGGTCGGCGTTGATATCCGCCTCGACACGCTGAGCCCCTTCCTCGCCACGTTGCGCATCTGGCAGAGCGGCAAAGCGATGATCCTCGATCGCGCTGGCCGCCTCGTTGCCTTTCCGGATGCCGATCGAACCATTCGCCAAGACGGCGAGGTGCTGATTCCAGTGCGACACGATCAACCGCAGGATCCCGTGCTGACACGTGCCTTCGACATGCTCCGCCTCGAAGGCCCGGGTCGACGCATGAGGACCATCGGCACAGAGCACCACTTGGTGGTATCGACGCCACTCGACGCTGTGCTCGGCCGCGACTGGGTGCTGATGCTGGTCGTGCCGGAAGCCGATCTCGTCCGCTTCGTGGGCCGAAGCAGCCGAATTGCGCTGGCAGCTGGTTCACTTGTCGCACTGCTCGCCCTGCTGCTGGCAACCCTGCTGATCCACGAGTGTCGTCGGGCCGATGCGCGCACTTCCGATCTCGACGGGAACCGGCGTGACACGCACGACGAAATCGCAGCTCTTGCCTTCCTTGCCACCGATCCGGAAGCAGCTGACCCGCAGTCATCGCGCGGCTTGCAGCGCATCAGGGAAATGATCGCACGCGCGGTCTCTGCCCGCCGGGTGGGTGTGTGGCGTTTCGCTGCCAATCGGCGCAGCCTCATCGCTGATGACGTGTTCGATACCGCAACGGCCTTGCACACGGCAGCGGTCCGCCTGACGGCAGAAACGGTCGGCGAGGACTGCGCCTTGCTGGCCGCCGGCCAGGTTGAGGTCGATGCGTTGCAGCCGAACCAGCACTTCTCCGCGCTCTCGCACCAGTATCTGGCGGCAAACGGCACCCGCCATCTTCTTTCGGTCCCGCTCCGCCTGGCAGGCAAGACGGTCGCGCTCCTTTGAATCGAGGATTTGGCTGCCGATTGCCGCGCCACCATCGCCTTCGCCAACGCCTCGGCCGCACTCCTTGCGCGTCGCTTTGGGCCCGACGGGACCAGGCGCGCCATGCCAGCCCTTCAGGTGGGATGCCCAGCGCGTTTCGTTCGGCAGGGGCAACTGGGGGCAGAGCCGCGTCGATCGGGCAACGCCTTCCTCGGCCGCCTCGCCGCTCTTGGCGTCGGTCGCAAGCGCAACGACGTGCACACATTCTCCGACCTGGCGGTGATCGTGCTCGCCTTCACCGATCTGGTTGCCCTCGTCGCCTCTACCTCCGAAGGGCGTCCGCTCGTTGCCGAGGCGGTGCGTCTGATCCACGACCTGATGGAGCGCCATGGAGTGGCATCTCTCAGACTTTCGGGTGAGAGCATGAGCGCCGCCTCCGGCTTCGATGGTGACTGTGTCGCAGCGGCGAGGCGCATCTGCGAGGCTGCGCTCCAGTTGCAGGAAGGGTTGCCCAAGCTGTTAGTCGAAACGAAGCAGCGGCCCGCATTTCGAATCGGTACCGCCATGGGCCCTGCCATCCGCGCCATCATTGAGGAAGAGGGCGCAGGCTACAACCTCTGGGGCGAGGCGCTCGATGCGGCGACAGCGCTCGCCGGATCTGCGGCCGAAGGAATGAGCCAGATCAGCGAGCAGATCCACGCATTTTGCACGGACGATTTCCTCGTTCGGCCTCGTGGTCGGTTCTGGCTTGAAGGCAGCGGCGAGACGGCGACCTACTGCCTGATGGCGAGGACATGACGATCCCGGCAGCCGCAGCACGTGAGGCACGAACGTTGCGTCACCAGCTGGCTGCCGTCGGTGCGGCGGTCGTCAACGGTGCGCGATGGCCATGCTTCGTTGCCGGCTTGGGCTTCGCTGTCCTGCGCGCCGCCGCCGACCCGCTCTCCTGGCGCCAGCCGGTGCGCGCCGAACTGCGCCGTCTTCTTGCCAACGCCGCCGGGCGCACGTTGCCTCTCATCCTCGGGGCAGCGGTCCTTGTCGGCGTCGCCATGGTCTTCCAGGCCCTCTGCTGGCTGGGTGCAGCCGGGCAGGACACACTGATCAACCAGGTCATCGCCGGCATGCTCATTCGCGAAGTGGCTCCCCTCGTGGTCGGGCTCCTGCTCGCGGGACGCAACGGCACCATGACGCTGATCGAGATCGGCGAGATCCGGGGAAGTGCGCGTTTTCATCTTCTCGAGGCGAGCGGAATCGATCCACTCCTGTTGCTCGTGCTGCCGCGCGTGGTCGCCTTCGCGATTGCCGCACCGGCGCTGACCGTGCTGTTCGTGGCGATCGCCTTGACCAGCGGCTGGACGATGGATGTCGTCTTCAGCGCCTCGCCACTCGTTTTGTCCGTCCTTCCTCGATGATGTCGTGCGTGCGGTGAGCGCGAACGATTTTATCCTGTTGCCCGTGAAGGCTCCTCTGGTCGGCGCCGTCGTCGCCCTGGTCTGCTGTACAGTACTGCTCGGCGCGCCCGACCTTTCGTGCATTCCGGCCCGCTTGGTGCCACGCGGCTTCGCCTACACGCTGCTCGCTGTCCTGATCGTTTCAGATAGTCTTTCCCTCGTCCTATGAGCACGGATGTCACTCGCTGAACCGATCCTGCAGCTCGATGGGGCACCGCTCCCGATCGAGCCAGGGAGCCGCACCACTGTGCCGATCGACCTTACGGTCGCCGCGGGCGAATTGCTCCTCATCGATCTCGTCGGACCGCGCCGCGCAGCCGCCTTTGCCGATGCGATCGCCGGCCTTCTGCCGCCAATCGCCGGACGCGTGCTCTTCGAGGGGCGGGACTGGCAGGAGATGCCGCAGCCGGCGGCTGAGGCGTTACGCGGCCGGATCGGACGCGCGTACCGCGATGACCTCTGGCTGCCGTTCCTCAGCGTGCCGGAGAACATTTTCCTTCTGCCCTCCTACCACACCTGCAGCGCCCGCTCTGGCCTACTGACGGAGGCATCCCGTCCCTGCCAGCTGCTCGGGCTCCCGGGCGTTCCTTCCGGCTACTCGAGCGACCTATTCGAGGACACTCTGCGCCGACCCGCACTGGCGCGCGCCTTCGTCGGCTCGCCCCGCCTCGTTGTTTTTGAGCATCCCACTGAACGGCTCGGCCTCTCGCTTCTAAGCCCCATCCTTCGCCTTGCCCGCCTGCTTCGCGACGAAGGCGGAGCCCTGCTGTGGCTTGTCTTCGGCGATGCCCGCGACGTCGCCGCCGCGGTCCAGCCATCGCTGCGGCTGCGCCTCAGCGGCACTCGGATCGTACCGGTCAGCAGGGTAACGGCGTGAGCGGACCAGCCCATTTCTCACGTACCAGTGAGATCGCCGGAGCAGTCGTGCTGGCAGCACTCGCGCTGTTCTTCGCTGCCGTGCTGCGAGCCGGCGTCCTCTGTCCGCTGCCTCGGCCCGCGCTCACCTTGCGCGTCATCCTGCCCCCCGAAGGCATAGCGGGGCTTTCCGCCGGAGCTGCCGTCCAAGTGCTCGGCACTCGGGCTGGCCAGGTCCGCCCATCGTCATCGATCCGCACGCAAAACTTTACGCCGACGTCAGACTGGACAAGGGGATGGACGTGTTGGTCCGCCGCAACTCCTGTGTATTCATTCCGCGCCAGTTCGGGGTCACCGGCGCCGCCTTTCTCGAAATCACGCGCAGCTCGGGCGATCTCTTGGACTGGGACTACGCGGTGCTGGAAGTGACCCTCGGGCAGGCGCCGACCGAATCGCTCGGCCAGCTCATCGAGGACTTGCGGGCACGGCTCGTGCCGGTATTCGAGGACGTCGCAGTCATCACCCGCGCTGCCGCCGTGATCTCCGATGGTCTGGCGCGCGGCCAGGGTTCCGTCGGTCGTCTGCTCGCCGATGATACGCTGTTGCGCGAGCTCGAAACGGCTGCGGTCCAGCTGGATCGCACCTTGGCACAGGGCGAAGCCGCCGTAAGCGATCTACGCGATCGCAGGCGCGCGGCCAGCGCAGCTGCCGAGCGGCTGCCGCGTCACCTCGCCACAGCCGAGGGAGCACTAGCCACCGTTCGCAACGCAACCGGCGATCTCGCCCGTGCCTCGCCGCAGGCAAAGCGGCTTGCACGGGACGCCGCCGCATCGCTCACCCTGCTGCCTGGCCTTCTGTTTCAGTAACAATAGGCAACGGCCGAGCTCGAGCAGCTCGTCATCACCCCTCACACTCATCCTCTCATCGGCGAAAGTCGCATACCGGAACAGGAGCCGCGTGTACCAGTGCGTGAAATCCGTCCGTGAAACGGATCGTTTTCCTGGCGTTACTCGTGGCTGCTTGCGGCAGTCGCGCGCCACCTCCCGAGCCGCCCGACCCGACCCTCGCGTATCTCAGCCGCACCGCCCTCGCGGCCTGGAACCAGGGTCGCCTAGCGCAGGCGGTGGAGCTGTTCCGCGATGCGCTGCGGCGCGCCTATGCACACGACGATGCAGAGGCGATCGCTGATCTGTCGGCTTCCCTCGCCGTCGCCGAACTGCGGCTCGCGCGCCGGCACGGATTCGCGACACGGCATCCGCAGCGCGGGCCGAGCCGGCACGTCGCGGTGTGGCTGTTCCGTCCGAACTCGTCCACGCCGAGACTGCCGCTCTGCATCGAACAGGCGATGCTCGCGGTACTTCGACCCTGACGCGCACGATCACCACGGGCAATGCGGGCGCACGGGAACGCGTCATCGAAGGGCCGCTGGCGGAGGATCGCGGGGATCGCGCTGCGCTCGCTGTCGCC
Source organism: uncultured Elioraea sp. (assembly GCA_937928775.1). GTDB lineage: Bacteria > Pseudomonadota > Alphaproteobacteria > Acetobacterales > Acetobacteraceae > Elioraea. The sequence continues at coordinate 31,550 of CALFVI010000048.1, forward strand.
GGTAGGGCCATTCCCGACGCCGCTCGCTCGGACTTCGCCGCTGCTTATGCGCGCGATGCGCCTCGCCTACGCCGCTGGCGATCGTGCCATCACGAACGCAGCGGAGGCGGAACGACTCCGGTTGCGCGAAGGGGTGCGCTGATCAGCCTGGGAGGATCTTGCCGGGATTGAGAATGCCCGAGGGGTCGAGCGCTTGCTTGATCGCCCGCATCACGTCGACCGCTTCGCCATGTTCCAGGGCGAGGAAGGGCGCCTTGCCGTAGCCCACGCCATGCTCGCCCGAGCAGGTGCCGTCCATCTCCAAGGCACGCGCGACGAGCCGATCGTTCGCTGCCGATGCCCGCGCCATCTCCTCAGAGTCGTTCGGATCGACGAGAAACACCAGGTGAAAATTGCCATCACCGACATGACCCACCAGTGGCGCCAGAAGGTTCGATCGCGCAAGATCGCGCTTCGTCTCCAGGATGCACTCCGCAAGCCGCGAAATCGGCACACAGACGTCGGTAGGCCAGCCTCTCGCTCCCGGACGGAGCGCGAGCGCGGCGTAGTAGGCCTCATGTCGCGCCCGCCACAGCCGGTTCCGTTCCTCCTCGTCGCGGGCGAAGGCGAAACTCTCGCAACCATTGCTGTCGGCGAGATCACGCAGCTGCCCAATCTGCTCGTCGACACAAGCTGGGCTGCCGTGGAATTCGACGAACAAGGTGGGAACCTCGGCGAGCCCAAGGGCTGAGTGGCGGTTGCATGCTGCCATCTGCACCTCATCGAGAAGCTCGATCCGGGCAAGGGGAATCTGCAGCTGTAGGGCCTCGATGACGGTCTGTACCGCTCCCTCCATGGTGGGAAACGGCAGAACCGCAGCCGCGATCCGCTCGGGAATGCCGAATAGCCGAACCGTAAGTTCGACAATGATGCCGAGCGTGCCTTCCGAGCCGACGAAGAGCCGCGTCAGATCGTAGCCGGAGGCGGACTTGCGCGCACGTCGCCCAGTGCGGATGAACCGCCCGTCGGCCAGCACCACACCGAGCGAAAGGACAACATCGCGCATCGTGCCGTAGCGCACCGCATTCGTGCCCGACGCACGTGTGGCGGCCATGCCGCCGAGTGACGCATCGGCCCCCGGATCGAGCGGAAAGAACAGACCCGTGTCGCGAAGATAAGCATTGAGCTGCTGGCGCGTCACACCAGGTTCCACCGTGCAGTCCAGATCCTCTGTCCGCACCCGCAGCACGCGGTTCATCCGCGACAGGTCGAGCGAGATGCCGCCGGCCAAGGCGGCAACGTGCCCCTCCAGGCTCGTTCCCGTCCCATAGGCGATGAGCGGCACGCTGTGCGCCGCGCACACGTCGACGACAGCCTGAACCTCTGCCACGGTTTCGGCGAAGACGACCGCGTCTGGCAGGGACGGCGGGTGCCAGGACTCATCGCTGCCGTGCCGTTCGCGTATAGCCGAGTTGGTCGTGCAGCGCTCGCCAAAGCGGATGCTCAGTTCCGCCACGGCGGCCTCGACGGCATTCTTATCCGGTCTCTTGAGCCTTTGCTGCCATGCCATGCCGAGAGGCTAGCGCGCGGCCTGCAGGGTCGGAATAGGCCTCAGCGCCGCTTCCAGGCCTGAGTGCGAGCGGAGAGCCAATTATCAACCGCCACATGCACCCCCTTCACCGCCGCCGAGGTGAGCAGGATCACCGTCGCCATGGCGGCAGCGGGAGAAGCGAAGCCGGCCTCGTCCATCTGCACCACCGCAACCGAGGCGGGCATGATGCCTGGCGCGTAGAGGAACACGACAGCCGAGACGGTCGTCATCGCGTTGACGAAGAGGTAGATCGCGACATCGAGCAGCACGGGCAGCGACATCGGCAGAATGACGCTCAAGAAGGTGTGCAAAATCGGCACTTTGAGCGATGCGGAAACGGCCTCGAACTCCGGATCGAGGCTCTTCAACTGAGTGAGACTCGCGAGATGCCCGACCGTGTAGAAATGCACCATCGAATTGAGCACCAGGATGGCGAGCGTGCCGTAGAGAAAGCCCAGGGGATTGGCAGGGGCGTTGAAGAAGAAGATGTAGGCGATGCCGAGCACGAGCCCGGGCACCGCAAGCGGAATGATGGCGAGAAGGCGAAGGAGGGACGCCACGACGGCCCCCTTGCGCGTCCGCTCCATCGCGTAGGCGAAGACGAAGACAAGCGGCGCACCGATCACTGCCGTCCAGAAGGAGAGGCGAACGGACGTCCACCACGTGCCCCAACCCTCCGAGATGAAGGTGCCGAACGCGTAATTGCGCAAACTCAGTGTCAGGTTCCATGGCCAGAACGTGACCAGGCTGCCCCACACGGCAACGCCGACCAGTCCGAGCATCAGGACGGAGACGAGCACGCAGAACAGGAAAAGCGGACCGTCGCGCAACGGACGCCGCCTCGGGGCGAAAGGAACGGCGCGGGCGCCGACTACCGCCACCTGTCGGCGCTGCGCCCACTGGTCGGCGGCGAAAGCGAACAGGGCCGGAACCAGCAGCACCACCCCCACCACCGCACCCATCTGAAAGTTCTGCTGCCCGACCACCTGCTTGTAGACCTCGGTCGCCAGCACGGGGAACGAGCCCCCAATCACCTTCGGGATGCCGAAATCGGTCAGGACGAGGGTGAAAACGACGAACGAGGCCGACACCATGCCGTAGCGCGCCGTAGGCAGGGTGACGGTGCGCAACACCCGGAGCCGTGAAGCACGCAAGGCCTCGGCCGCCTCGTAGAGACGCGCATCGGCGCCGCCAAGGGCGGTGGCAAGAATCAGGAACGCATGCGGAAAAGTATAGAACACCTGCGCCACCACGATGCCCAGAGGGCCGTAGATGGAGTGGCCGAACAGCAAGTTCCGCAGCATGCCCTGGTTGCCGAACACGTAGATCAGGGCGAGCGCCGGCAAGAGCGAGGGCGCGAGGATCGGGATCAGCGCAATCGCGCGAAACAGCGCCTTGCCTGGAACCGCACTACGCGTCATCGCGTAGGCGAAGACGAACGCAGCCGGAATCACGATGAGGGTTGTCACCACGGCCGTCCAGACGCTGTTCCAGAGGCTGCCGACGAGGGCAGGTGTCTCGAAGTAGCGCAGATAGTTTGCGAACCCGACGAAAACGCCGCGCTGGTCGCGGAAGCTCTCGAGGAACAGGGTGGCGAGCGGGAAAAGCAGGAAGACGGCGAGGAACAGGGTCGCAGCTGCAACCACTGCCACCAGCAGCTTGTCATCGGCCGACCAGACGGGACGGACCTTGGCGGCGGCGACGACCGCCATCGCCTACTCCGTGCGATCGAACAGCAGCACGCGATCCGCTGGCACGACGATCTCGATCGCAGCACCGGGCCGCAGAGCGAGGCGACGGAGTGCCGAGTCCTGCACCTCCATCACCAGCGGAAGGCCCGCAGCGTCGAGCATCGCCCGCGCGATCGAGCCCAGATACTCGACGCCCCGAACGGTCGCCACAAGCCGGGTGCCGACTTCCGCGGGGGTCGCCGGCAGGAGATCCTCGGGACGAAGGCAGATGTGCACGGCGTCCCCGGTAGTGCGTCCGGCTGCAGCCCGGCAGGCAAGCTGAACCGCGCCGACCTGCACATACGCCGAGTCGAGGACGGTGCCGGGAAGACTGTTCATGCGACCGACGAAGCCGGCGACGAACAGGGTGCGCGGGTGGCGGTAGACCTCCTCCGGCGTGCCGACCTGTTCGATCCGACCCCGGTTCATCACCACAACACGGTCGGCGATCGAAAGCGCCTCCTCCTGGTCGTGCGTCACCATGATGGTGGTGATGCCGAGGCGGCGCTGCAGGACTTTGATCTCCGCGCGCAAATGCGCGCGAACGAGTGCATCGAGAGCGGAGAGCGGCTCATCGAGCAAAAGAAGTCCCGGGTCCATGGCAAGAGCGCGGGCCAGCGCCACGCGCTGCTGCTGGCCGCCAGAGAGCTGGGCCGGATACTTCCACGCCTGGTCAGCGAGGCCGACGAGATCGAGCAGGTCCCGCACGCGCCTGTCGATTTCCGCCCTGGGCTTGCGCTGCGACACGAGCCCGTAACCGACATTCGCCGCCACCGTCATGTTCGGGAACAGGGCATAGGACTGGAAGACGATGCCGAAGTCGCGCGCCGATGGCGGCAGGGCCGAGACATCCCGCCCGTCCTGGATGATCCGTCCCTCGTCCGGTGGATCGAGGCCGGCGATCGCGCGCAACAAGGTGGTCTTGCCGCAGCCTGAGGGGCCGAGCAAGCAGACGAACTCGCCTCGGCTGACGACGAGCGAAACATCGTCGACGGCGACGAAGGGACCGAAGCGCTTCGTCACCCGCTCGACGACCAGGGACGGTTCGGCTCCGCGCGCCTGCCCAGTGATCGAGGGGTGGGCGAACGAGCCTTCCACGGCGACGCCTTCAGTCACCCGACCCAGGTCAGTTGCGCGGCGCCGACTTGGCGTCGAAGCGGCGAGACCACTCGGCGAGGATGCGGTCGCGATCGGCAGCAACCTTCGCGAAGTCCATCTCGGCGAGACGCTGGGCGAACTCGGGCGGATAGTTCTGCACCGTAGGCTGCACATCCTCGCGCCCAAGCAGAGCGTAGTAGCGGCCGTAGAGCGCCATCGCCTCCTTCGAGACGGCGAAATCCATCAGCCGCTTCGCCGCGTCGAGATGGCGCGTGCCGCGATGGATCGCAGCAGCCTCAAGGTCGAAGCCGACGCCATCGGTCGGCACGATGATCTCGATCGGCGCGCCCTGGTTCTTCAGCGAGACCGCCCGCATGTCGAAGGATAGGCCGATCGCGTACTCGCCGCGTGCGGCATTGTTGCATGGCGCACTGCCGGAGTGGGTGTAGACGGCGATATTCTCGTGCAGCCGAGTCATGTAGTCCCAGGCCGCCTGCTCGCCGCGTGTGGCGAGCCAGCCTGCCACGGTGAGCAGACCGGTGCCGGAGGAGGCGGGGTTCGGCATCGCGATCAAGCCGCGGAAGGCGGGATTGAGGAGATCGTTCCACGTGGCAGGACGCGGCAGGTTGCGCTGGCGGGCAACCGCGGTGTTGAAGCAAACAGCGGAGACGAAGGCGTCGAGCCCGACCCAGGTCATCGGGTCGCGGCGCGAACGGAACTGCGGGCGCAGCGCCATCGCATCCCTTGGCGTGTAGGGTTCGAGCATGTTCTCCGCTTCGAGCCTGATCAGGCTGAACACCGAAAGGCCCCAGATCACGTCGGCACGAGGATTGTCCTTCTCCGCGAGAAGGCGCGTCGTCACCACGCCGGTGCTGTCGCGCACCCAAACGATCTCCATATCGCGCAGTGCGGCCTCGGCCGCCTGCTTGAAGACGGGGAGTTGGTCGTTCTCGAATGCGGTGTAGACGGTAAGCCGCGTGCGCTGCGCCTCGGCGGGCAGAGCGATGGCGACAAGCGCGGCGGCGAGCAGAGTACGGCGAAACATCCGGCGTTCCCCTTGCGGCAAGAGCGGGCGGCGACTTCCGCCCGCCCCACTTTCCCACAATGCTCGCGTCAGTTCCGTGACGGACGCGTTGCGGTTCTGTGACCTTGCGGTGTCGCCCTGGGTTTTTGGCGGCGAGGCGGGGACGTTCCGATTGTCGGAAGAACAGGCGGGAGTTCGGCGCGCGAGCCGATCGCCCAGTGCACCCCGAGGCTCGTACAGCGTTTTCTGCGACTGCGACGGAGCCATGCACGACAGCGTTCATCGGTGCACGGCTGCCGCAATCGAGGATCGGGCTGGCTTGGCGGACACCACTGCGTGGGGCGAACCGCGATCAGGCGCGCGCGTTACGGTTCACGGCCTGCGCGCGCCGCACCACATGCCTGGGCGATACCAACTCCGCCGGCTCCGACCCTGGCCAAACCAGCGATGCGCCCCTCCCCTTGGTCAGCCCTCAGGGTGCTAGCCGATCATGCGGTCCCAGAACATTTCGGCGTAGCGACGGAACCACGCGGAATAGCGCTCAGGGTTGCGCCTCATGTCCACCTTCAAAGCGCAGGGGTCGACCCAGGCCCAGTCCTCGACCTCTAATGGATCAGGATCGACCGGACCGTCCCAGACCGCGCCGAAGACGTGCACATATTCGTGCTCAACAAGGCCTTCACCGACTTCGGCGCGATACACCGTCTTGAAGAGGGGTTCGAGGTGGGCGACGTAAATGCCCATTTCCTCTGACAGGCGCCGCCGTGCTGCCGCCTCTGGGTCTTCGCCTGGCCGAGGATGCGAACAGCAGGTGTTCGTCCACACTCCACCCGAATGGTACTTCCCCTGAGCGCGACGCTGCATCAATAGCCGCCCATCCGGCGAGCGGAGAACGACCGAGAGCGCCCGATGCAGCCTGCCTTCGCGATGCGCGGCGAGCTTTGGCATCGTGCCGAGGGCGTGATCCTGTTCGTCTACGAGGACGACGCGCTCGTCCCCCGCCTCGGCGACGGGCATATCAAAGAGGGCGGCGGGGAGCGCGCTCACGCAAACACATCCGCCGGCGAGTCACGCCTCAGGCTGCGTCCAAGCTCGCGTCCTAGCAGGGCAGCGTCCTTCGGCGAGCCCTCGATGGTGCGCTTGAGCAGGAACGATCCGTCGGCGCGGGCCACAAGGCCGGTGAGGCGCAGGGTGCGCTCAGCCGTGATCACCGCGTGCGCACCAATCGGCGTGCGGCAGGAGCCGTCGAGTGCGGCGAGCAGAGCGCGCTCGGCGGTAGCGACGATGGTCGATTCCCAATCCGCGATAGCAGCGAGGAGTTCGCGCAGTTCCTCGTCCTCCTCGCGCACTGTGACACCGACAATGCCCTGTCCTGCGGCAGGCACCATGATCTCGGGGTCGATCACACAGTCCGCCTCGCGCGCAAGATTAAGACGCTTGAGGCCGGCAATGGCGAGAAGGGAGGCGTCGACCGCTCGGTCGCGAACCTTCGCGAGCCGCGTCTGTACATTGCCGCGAAGCAGGACAACGGTGAGATCGGGCCGCGCATGCAACAGTTGCGACTGCCGCCGCACCGAGGAGGTGCCGACGACCGCGCCTCTCGGTAGCGCAGCCCAAGGACTATGGCGATCAACCGCGTCGCAGCCTGGGCCAAGGATCAGGGAATCGCGGGGGTCCTCACGCTTCAGCGTGCAAGCGAGCACAATGCCGGGCGGCAACTCCGTCTCCAGATCCTTCAGCGAATGGACGGCGAAATCGATCCGCCGATCAAGCAGCGCCTCGTGGATCTCCTTCGCGAACAGTCCTTTGCCACCGATGTCGGCCAGCCGCTTGTCCTGGATGCGATCGCCCGTGGTGGTGATGATATGCTCGCGGAACGCCTCAAACTCGCGCAGCAGGGGGCAGAAGCGTGTGATGAGGGCGAGGAAATCACGCGTCTGCCACAGCGCGAGCGGTGAGCCGCGCGTGCCGACGCGCAAGGGCAGCTCCGGCCCGTGCGGCGGCACCATGGCGCCGTCGGGCATGCCCCGCGTATAAGGGCCAATGAGCCCCTCGTGCGAGGGAAACGATGTCGTCTCGACGTCGCGGGAGACAGCGGACATCACCCAACTCCAGGCTCGGGTTCAGGCGGCTCGCACATGTGGCCAGGCTGGCACCATGCCGGACAGATGCGCGAGATTTTTAAAGAAGATGCGCACGTGAGCGAGGGGGCGGGCCTTGACCAGCTCCTTATTCATGTACGCATCCCAGGTGAGGTACTGTACGTCAGGGTCGCGGCAGATTGAAACAAACCGTTCCCGTCGCGCATCGTTGCCGTACCAGTAGTCCTGCATGATGCCAAGGATCCAGAACACGGGCCCGTGCAGGCGCATGAAGCGCCGGCGGGCTTGCGCGAGTGCCGCCGCCTTGCCGGTGGCGAGGAACTCGCTCACCGCCTCGGCCGCGAAGCGCCCGCTCAGCATGGCGTAGTAGATGCCTTCGCCGGAGGCGGGCGCAACTACGCCCGCTGCATCGCCGGCCAGCAGGATGCTTCGCCCGTCGTCCCAGCGCTTCAGCGGCTTAAGTGGGATCGGCGCGCCTTCGCGGCGGATCGTCTCAACCTGATCGAGCCCCGCAATCGCGCGCAGGTCGCGCACCGCTCCCTTCAGGCTGAAGCCCTTCTGCGCAGAACCCGTGCCGACGGAGGTCGTCTCGCCATGCGGGAAGATCCAGGCGTAGAAGTCAGGTGAAAGAGAACCGCGGTAGTAGACGTCCGCACGCTCGCCATCAAATTGGGTGCGCGGCGCGTTCTTCGGCGAGCGGACGATCTCGTGGTAGGCGAAGACGAGCCGCTTCTGTTCCGCCCCAGGAATGCATTGACGCGCGACCGCGGAGTTCGCCCCGTCGGCCCCGATGACGGCGCGCGCGCGCACCGATGTGAGCGGTGCCTCCGGCGGGGCGCCCTTCGGACGGTAGAGCACCCGTGTCGCTCCATCCTCGTCGCGTTCCACCCGCTCGAAAGTGCCCGCCCGACGCTCCGCCCCCAGCGAGGCAGCGCGGTTGCGCAACCATTCGTCGAAATGTTCGCGATCGACCATGCCGACGAAGCCACCCTCGGTCACCGGCATCGATGCCTCCCGGGCGGAGGGGGAGACGATGCGCGCCGCACGCACCTTGGCGACGAGCAGCGAGTCCGGGATCGCGAAGTCGGTAAGGAGTTTCGGCGGGATCGCCCCGCCGCAGGGTTTGATGCGCCCAGCCTTGTCGAGTAACAAGACGTGGCGGCCCGAACGGGCGAGGTCCGCCGCCGCGGTCGCTCCCGCGGGGCCTCCGCCGACCACCACGACATCGAAACAGTCGCCTCCGGTCATGGGCGTCATCCTCCGCTCAACGAATCGTCGCGGCCTTGATCGAGGTCATCGCGGCCGCTGCGGCACGATCCCGTGCCACACCGGAGGCAAGCCAGGCCGACATCAAAAACAGCAGGCCATCGACGATGAACACGGCAGCGAACCCTCCCGTGGTCGACCCCGTGATCAGCCGTGCCACGTCGAGGGCGGCTGCACCTGCCAATCCGCCAACCCCGAAGGCGATCGCCTGGGCTGCGCCCCACAGCCCCATGCGCAAGCCCTCGCGGCTTTCGCGACCGCGCGCGACGAGCTGCATCATGCTGGCGATGGCGGCGGCGGCATAGACGCCGTTGGCGAGACCAAGCCCGAAATAGGAGGTGGCGAGCGGCCAGACCTCAGTGTGGTAGCCGGCGACGGCCAGGCCGAGGATCGCGGCGGCGGCGGCGAGGCAGCCCGCGATGGTGATGGTCCGGAGGGCGGAGACGCGATGTGCGCCAAATGCCGACCCCACGACCGCGACCAGGATCATCCCCGCCAGCACGCCGCTGTTCTGCACCGCAGTCAGGTGCGTGCTCTCGCCCAAGCTGCGGCCGAACACGGCACCGGCAAACGGCTCTAAGATCAAGTCCTGCGCCGAGTAGGCGAGCATGGAGACGAAGACGAACACGGTGAACCGGCGCGCCTCCGGCTCCTGCCAGACTTCGCGCAGCGCCTCGAGGAAGGGCACCTTGGCTGGTGCTTTCTCTTCCGCCTGCGGCGCGGTTGAGCGCTCCACACCCCACACGGCGAAGCAGGCCACAAGGAAGGCCGCGAGCGACACGACGGCGCAGACCGTGATCAGCCGCATCGGGGAGTAGGGATCGAGGAAGCGCGAGGCGGCGGCGGTGGTGATCACGAAGCCCGTGATCATCATGATCCAGACGAGGGAGGCGGCCGCCGGTCGGCGCTGCGGCACGGTGCGCGAGGCAAGCAGCACGAGGAGGGAGGTGCCAGCTGCGCCGACACCGAGACCAACGAGGAGAAAGGCGACGACCGCAAGTGCGATGCCCGGCACTCGCGCCGTCTCCATCCATGCGGTTGCGACCGCGGCGAGCGTGCCGCCAACAGCGAGCACGGCCATGCCGCCGACGATCCAGGGCGTGCGTGCCCCGCCCATGTCTGAGCCGTATCCTAGGCGCGGGCGCAGCATCTGCACCGCGTAGTGTAGGGCGACCAGTACCCCCGGCAGGGTCGCCGGCAGAGCCAGCTCCACGACCATCACGCGGTTGAGCGCCGATGTGGTGAGCACGACGATGGCGCCGAGTGCCGTCTGCACCAGACCGAGGCGGACGATGCCGACCCAAGACAAACTTCGTGCAGTCATCCGATCGTTCCCCTATCGAGAGGAGCAACCGCGAACGCGGAGACCAGCATGCCTAGAACGTAGAGGCTCGTTCCGGTTGCGTTGTACCAGGGGGTGCGCTCGAGGGGGTTGCCGAGGAGACGCACCATCAGAACGACCTGAGCGGCGAGCAGGGCGGCGATGATCGCGGCATGGATGGGACGGCCCCAGTCGCCGATGAGCGCGATCACCACGATCTGCGGTGCCGCCATGAGCACGCAGGCAATGTTGGCCGCGTTGTCGATCCCAAGCACGGCGGGGACGGAGGCGAGCCCCGAAGCGCGGTCCCCCTCGACCGACTTGAAGTCGTTGAGGATCATGATGCCGATTGCGCCGGCGGAGTAGAGCGCGGCCAGGGCGAAAATGCGCCCATCCGGCACGCCGCCGCTGACGAGCGCAGCCCCCGTCACCCACGGCAGGCCCTCGTAGGAGACCGCGCACACGCTGGCCGAGAGCCAGCCCACGCGCTTGAGCCGGATGGGGGGGGCGGAATAGCTCCAGGCTGCAGCGATCGCGACCACGCCTGCCCAGAACACGAAGCCGCCGAGAAGAGCCGCCACTGCCAGCGACAGAGCGGTCCAGACAAGCGCAATCCACAGCCCCCATCGCCCGGGCAGACGGCCGGAGGGAATGGGCCTCTGGGGCTCGTTGATCGCATCGACGTGACGATCGAACCAGTCGTTCACCGCCTGGCTCATCGCGCACACGAGAGGGCCGGCCAGGATGACGCCGAGCAGCACCCAGGGTAGCTGCGCCCAGGACGGGCCACCGGCGGACACCACGCCGCAGCCGAAGGCCCACATCGGCGCGAACCAGGTGATCGGCTTTAAGAGTTCGAGTATGGCGCGCGGGTCGGGGCGGCGCGGCGTGGCCGGCTCGGTCTCGGCAGCGAACACGCGCAGCGCGGCCGATCCGTCCGGCATCAGCCCTCTCCCCCCTCGTCGGGGCCGACGAGCCCGTAGCGGCGCAGCTTCACATACAGGCTCTGCCGCGACAGACCCAGCATTTCGGCGGCAGAGGCGCGATTGTCGTTGGTGAGTTCGAGGGCGGCTTCGATGCAGAGCCGCTCGATCACGTCGGTTGCCTCGCGCACCAGGTCCTTCAGCGGCACGCGGCCGATCAGTTCGGTGAGTTGCTCGACGGAACGGGTGGCCGGAGTCTGGGTGGCCTGGGCTGGGGCAAAACGGCGTCCGACATCGCGGATAGCAAAACCGAAACAGGGCTTGCCGCCGTTGACCAGGGGCGCACCGGAAATCTCGACCTCCGTCGTTGCCCCGAGTACGCCGCGCAGTTGGGTCGCGAACAGTCGCACAGGCGCGCCCCCGCGCAGGGTGGCAAGCAGCACGTCGAGATCAACGGCAGAGCGGCCGAGCCAGCGGTCGAGCGACTGGCCTTGTACCTGCTCCTCCGCCGGCACCTGGGTCATTTCGAGAAAGGCGGCATTGGCGGTGATCACTCGCCCTTCGGTGTCGGTAACAACGAACGCGTCCGGCGCCCGTTCAATCAGCTTGAGGAGCTTGGTCTTCTCTTGGGGCAAGGCAGGCGCGCGCTCTGCGCCTGGGCGTTCGGAGAGGCGGACGAGAACGAGAAGGGCGCCGTCCTGGCGGAAGAGCGTCGCGGAGAGCCTAACCTCGCGCTGATCGGCGGCGAGCCGGACGGCGATGTCGTCTCCCCGTCCTGTCGCGCGCACCTGGGCGACGAGGGCGATCAGCGTGTCGTGGCTTGCCGGATCGAGCAAATCGGCGAACGCCATCCCGACGAGGCGCTTGTCACGCGCGAGCGAGGCGGCGGCGAGGTTGGCCTCGACAATCCGGCCAGACGTGGCATCGAGGATCAACACTGGCTCAACTGCGGTCTGGAAGAGCAGCCGATACCGGGTTTCGGCTTGGCGCAGGCGCGAATAGTCGCGTTCCATAGCGGCTTGCGCCTCGACCAGCCTCTGTTGCAGGGCAGAGAGCGGGCGGAGGTCTCTTCCGAAGGCGAGGGCGCGCGGGGCGTTGGCGACCTTGATGGCGGAGAACAGCAGGGGCACCGATGCGCCGCCCGTGCCGATGTGGTTGACGTGACGCCAGCGCGTTGCCTCCTCCGCGCGCGCCTCACGGATCAGTTCAACAACCTTGGCGCGGCTGTCCTCGGCCACGGTGTCGGTCCACAGCCGGCCGCGTAGCGGCTCGGCCGCGGCGAGTTCGCGCGCCAGCTCCTCGGATGAGAAGGCGATGTCCTGGATCACGCCGTCCTCATCGACGACGAGCGTGACATCCGCCGCTGCTGTGAGCAGGCGCGCGGTTGTTTCGGTATCGAGCATGCCCAGCGACTCGCGGGCGGCGGCAAAGTTGATCACGTCCTCCGACCTCGGATAGGGCCCTTGGGATGGGCTTGGTGAGGGGCGGAGGGGTACGGCATGAGCCGCGCATCCTCAACTCGCGGGCGCGAGCATCGAGAGCAGGCTCTCGGCCTGGGCGACCGCATGTCGCGCATCGATCGCCATAGCGTCGGCACCGACCTGGACGACGAGGTCGGGGTTGGCGGCGAACATTGGACCGCCGACGAGCACGCCGAGCGAACGGTTGCGCGAGGCGGCACGCAGGGCGTGGATCGCGCCGCCGACGGCATCGATCCGTCCCGTGCAACTGACGGAGAGCCCAACCAGGGCGAACCACTCGCGCCCAAGAAGCGCGCAGAGGGCGGACAGGGACAGGACGCGCCCGCAATCGACGTCCCAACCTGCGCGGCGGAGGAACTCGGCGATGATGATCAGGGCGAAGTTGTGCTGTTCGCCCGGCATCGGCGCGAGCAGGATCCGACGCCTCGGATCAGGCCTTAGGTCGTCCTGATGGAAGGCGGGGCCGAGGGTGTGGATCAGCCGCTGCAGGCAGGCGAGGCCGACCGTGACCTCAGCCATGCTCACCGTGTCTTCGTGCCACATCTCGCCGAGCCGCACGGCGGCGGGGCCGATGAGTTCGAGATAGAGCCGATCAAGCGGCAGCCCCTTCCGCCAATGGCATTCCACCCGGGCGAGGGCGGCAGCGAGGTCGTTGCGGCGGGCTTCGTCGGCCAGCGCCGCGATCTCGGCCGCACTGATGCCCTTGGCCGCGTCGCAGCAGCATCCCGCGTGGTTTGGGGTGCGGTGGGCCAGCACCATCCAGGGCAAGACCCGGGTCTTGAGGGCAGCGGCGAGGCCGGAGTGGAAGAGCGGGCCCACATGGTCGGCGTCGCCGCCGTTCGCCGTGGGGGGCAGAGCGGGTGGCTGGCGATGCCTGGACAGGGCCTTGGCCTGTTTCGCTTTGCCGCTCGCTTGGCTGTCCTGAATTGCGGCCATGGCACCCTTCCTCCGTCGCCTCATCTAGCCGTGATGCGGCGCGGCCTGTCAAGCGCGCGTTACGTCAATCCCGCTTGACACTCCTGCCTCGCCTTCCTTAGCCTCTCCCTCGCGCGCCCGACCGGGCGCCGGGAGGAGGATAATGCTGCGGGACCGCAACACTCTGTCGTTACCCCCGCCATCCCTCTGCGATCGGCGACCGAAGACAGGTCGCTCGACGACTGACCTCACGCCAGCGTGATCCATCAGAGGGGGAGCTTGTCAAGCAATGCTTACACTCGGCAGCTTGAACCGCCTGATCGACACCGTCGACGCCTGCCCCTGGGGCACCTCCGCCGGGTGCGCTCAAGTCCATTTCGCTAAGCCGAGCATCGACCGACGCCTCCGCCCCCCGCTCTACACGCCGGAGGAACGCGCCCGGCGAGACGCATCGCCCTGGACCGTGGTGCAGGGCATCCTCGCCCCGCTTCAGTTCGCGGTTTTCCTAGTCAGCCTTGCCTTGGTGATTCGGTTCCTCGCCACAGGCGAAGGCCAGCTGCTGGCAGAAATCTCAGTGATCGCCAAGACAGTCGTTCTCTACACGATCATGATTACTGGCGCGATCTGGGAAAAGGACGTCTTCGGCCGTTACCTGTTCGCGCGGCCATTTTTCTGGGAAGACGTCTTCTCGATGCTGGTGATCGCATTGCACACAGCGTACCTCGTCATGCTGATCTTTGGCATCGGCGATGCACGCGAACAGATGGTGGTGGCGCTTGCCGCTTACGCGGCCTACGTCGTCAACGCCGCCCAATTCGTGCTCAGGCTCCGCCAGGCGCGGCGCGACGAGGCCGTGCTCGGCGCGCGGGCCTCCGCATGAGCCTCGCCGCCGTCACGCCACGCGCCGCACCTGGCTGCAGCGACCTGCCGGTGCTGCGCGAGCGCGGCCAGCGCGAGGTGTTCTGCGGCCTCACCGGTATCGTCTGGCTGCACCGCAAGATCCAGGACGCCTTCTTCCTGATCGTCGGCAGTCGGACCTGCGCCCATCTTATGCAGTCTGCGGCGGGGGTGATGATCTTCGCCGAACCGCGCTTCGCCACCGCCATCATCGAGGAGCGCGACCTCGCTGGGCTCGCCGACGCCAACGCCGAACTCGATCGCGTGGTGGAGCGTCTGCTCGCCCGCCGCCCGGACATCCGCCTCTTGTTCCTGGTCGGCTCCTGCCCCTCTGAGGTAATCAAGCTCGACCTCAAACGGGCGGCTGAACGACTCGACGCACGCTTCGCGCCGCGCGTGCGTGTCCTGAACTATTCCGGTTCCGGCATCGAGACGACTTTCACGCAGGGCGAGGACGCCTGCCTCGCCGCCCTCGTGCCACACCTGCCTGAAGCCACAGACCACTGCCCGCGCCTATTGGTCGTCGGCGTTCTTCCCGATGTGGTCGAGGACCGATTGCTTCGCCTCTTCGCCGCGATGGGACTCGACCGCGTCGCCGTGCTGCCGCCAAGGCGATCGACCGGCCTGCCGGCGATCGGACCCAACACGCCGTTTCTGCTCGCCCAGCCTTGGCTTGGCGACACTGCCCGCGCCCTTGAAGCCCGCGGCTGCCGCCACCTCGTCGCGCCCTTCCCCCTTGGCGCAGAAGGCACCACGGCTTGGCTGCGCGCCGCCGCCGAGGCGTGTGACGTCCCGCCCTCCCGCTTCCGCGACGCGACAGCGCTTGGCATCGCGCGGGCGGAGAAGGCGCTCGCTGCACACCGCCCGCTGCTCGAGGGCAAGAGCGTGTTCCTCTTCCCCGACAGCCAGATCGAAGTGCCGCTCGCGCGCTTCCTCGCCCGCGAATGCGGCATGCGCCCGCTCGAGATCGGCACGCCCTACCTGCACCGCGGCCTGTTCGCCGCAGAACTTCCCTTGCTGCCCGAAGGTGTGACGCTGAGTGAAGGCCAGCACGTCGATCGCCAGCTCGACCGTTGCCGCGAGTCGCGGCCCGACATCACGGTCTGCGGGCTTGGCCTCGCCAATCCGCTCGAGGCCGAAGGCTACACGACGAAGTGGTCGATCGAGCTCGTCTTCACTCCGATCCAGGGCTACGACCAGGCAGGCGATCTCGCGGGCCTGTTTGCGCGCCCCCTCGATCGGGCGCAGAGGCTGAAGGTGTAGGCCTATGCAGCTCGCGGTCTGGACCTACGAAGGGCCACCGCATGTCGGCGCGATGCGAATCGCCTCCGCCATGCGCGACGTGCACTTCGTACTGCACGCACCGCAGGGCGACACCTACGCCGACCTCCTGTTTACCATGATTGAGCGGCGCGCCTCCCGCCCGCCCGTCACCTACACCACCTTCCAGGCGCGCGACCTTGGCGCCGACACCGCGAACTTGTTCCGTGCTGCGCTGATCGAAGCGAATGACCGTTTCCATCCCGCAGCGATCCTGGTCGGCGCCTCCTGCACCGCCGAACTCATCCAAGACGATCCGCAAGGCCTTGCGCGCACGGCAGGGCTTGAGGTGCCGATTGTGCCGCTCGAACTCCCCTCCTATGCGAAGAAGGAGAACTGGGGCGCGGCAGAAACCTTCTACCGCATCGTGCGCACCTTCGCCGGGCCCCATGCGCCGCCGCCGGGCACGCTCCGCCCGCCGCGCCCGGCCGACCGGCCTCCGCGCGCCAACATCCTCGGCCCTACCGCGCTTGGCTTCCGCCACCGCGACGATGTGCGCGAAGTGTCGACCCTGCTCGCGCGTCTCGGTGTCGCGATCAATGTCGTCGCCCCACTCGGTGCCTCGCCTGCCGACATCGCGCGCCTCGGCGAGGCCGACTTCAACGTCGTTCTCTATCCTGAGATCGCAGGCACGGCAGCGTCCTGGCTCGCCCGCAGCTTCGGGCAGAAGTCCACGCGCACGGTGCCGATCGGAGTCGGTGCCACACGCGACTTCATCCGCGAGGTGGCGGAGCTTGCCGGCGTCGACCCCTCTCCGGTGCTCGAGGAGCAGGCGTCGCGCCTGCCCTGGTACAGCCGCTCGGTCGACAGCACCTATCTCACGGGCAAGCGTGTGTTCGTGTTCGGCGACGCGACACACGCCATCGGCTGCGCCCGCGTCGCGGCCGAAGAGTTAGGCTTCACCGTGGTCGGTCTCGGCACCTATTCGCGAGAGTTCGCGCGCGAGGTGCGCGAAGTCGGCCGACGCTACGGTATCGAGGCGCTGATCACCGACGACTATCTCGAGGTCGAAGCAAAAATCGCGGATGCCGCGCCCGAACTCGTGCTCGGCACGCAGATGGAGCGGCACATCGCGAAGAAGCACCGCATCCCCTGCGCAGTGATTTCGGCGCCGGTACATGTGCAGGACTTTCCCGCCCGCTACTCACCGGTCATGGGGTTCGAAGGTGCCAATGTGCTGTTCGACACCTTCGTCCATCCTCTGATGATGGGGCTCGAGGAGCACCTGCTGGCGATGTTCCGCGAGGACTTCGAGTTCCACGATGAGGCCGCGCCATCCCACCTCGGCGCGACGGCCACCGTCGCTGCGGCTGCCTCCTCCCCGGCTGTAGCGGCGGTGGCAACCCCCGCGCCGAAGGAGGAGGCACAGGGTGCGCCGCTGTGGACACCTGAGGCGACGAAGGAG
>CALFVI010000049.1 GCA_937928775.1 uncultured Elioraea sp.
ATCGGTCACGCGGTCGCCCGTCGTCGTGATGGGGTGTTCCTCGAAGGCCTTCGCGTCGCGCAGCACGGGGCAGAAGCCGGTCAGACGCGCAAGAAAAAGCCGCGTCTGGGTGAGGGCGAGCGCTGAACCACGGGTGCCGACCCGCAGCGGCAGTGGGCGGCGCTGATGCCCGGGGGGCGGCGGCGCGTGGGGCGAGACGGGGCGTTCCCCCGGGTGGCGTGACATGGCGGGCGCTCCCTACGATGTTGCGAAGATGGGTGGAAGAACGTGAATGAAACCCCCATGACAGCGCCTGTCGTCACCGCTGGCCCCGTGCTCGGGATCGAGACCTCCTGCGACGAGACCGCAGCCGCCGTTCTCGACCCCTCAGGACGGGTGCTGGCGCAGGCGCTGTGGAGCCAGGTGGCGGAGCACGCCCGCTTCGGCGGCGTGGTGCCGGAACTTGCCGCGCGCGCCCATCTCGCCCGTCTGCCGGGCATGGTTCTGTCGGTGCTGGCCGAGGCCGGGGCGAGGCTCGCTGCAGTCGCGGCAACCACGGGGCCCGGGCTGATTGGCGGGCTGATCGTCGGCGCCAACCTGGCCAAGGGCCTTGCCCTGGCCAGAAACTTACCATTTTACGCGATCAACCATCTTGAAGCGCATGCTCTGGCTGCCCGCCTGCCGTGGCTCGCCGATCCAAGCCCGGCATTTCCCTATCTCACCTTGCTGGTCTCTGGCGGACATTGCCTGCTGGTCGAGACGCAAGGGCCGGGCGCGCATCGTGTGCTTGGCCGCACGCTCGATGACGCGCCGGGCGAGGCGTTCGACAAGGTGGCGAAGATGCTCGATCTTGGTTGGCCGGGAGGCCCCGCCCTCGAACGGCTCGCCGCCGAGGGCGACCCTCGGGCCGTGCCCCTTCCGCGTGCGATGCGTGGGCGTCTAGGATGCAACTTCTCCTTCTCAGGGTTGAAGACAGCGGTGGCGACCCGGTTGGCAGCGCGCGGCGGGCGCCTCTCGCGACGCGAGCAGGCCGATGTGGCCGCCTCGTTCCAGGCGGCGGTGGCTGAGCAGTTGGCGGATCGGGCGCGGACGGCGCTGCGGATGGTTCCTGCGTGCGAGACCCTGGTCGTCTCAGGGGGGGTGGCGGCGAATGCGGCCGTCAGGGTCGCGCTGGCAACCGTTGCCGCCCAGGAGGGACGTCGCATGGTTGCTCCACCGCCCGGCCTCTGCACGGACAATGCGGTGATGGTGGCCTGGGCGGCGATCGAACGGGCACGTGCTGGCGACCCTGGGCAGGACCTGTTTGTCCCCCCCCGCCCGCGTTGGGAGTTGACGGAACCCTCGCCCGCGCGAGCGGCCTCGCCTGCGGAACGAGGCTGATCCGAACTAGCGTCGGCGCGGATCGATTGTCGCAGTCGGGCGGCCGATTCGATCGCGCACCATGTAACCATCGTCCGGCCGAGGATTTTGACCCTGTCGGTTGGACGGCCGAACGCATCACGTGCGAGTGCCTCTGGACGCCGAGGCACTTACAGCGAACCGGAGCGAGGCAGCGGCGCGGCAGAGGGCAGCATCCTGGTTAGAGGGAGGAGGAACCGGCGAGCCGAAGAACGGCGGCACAGGGCCAGTTGCGAGAGGAGGGCCCGCGGATGGCGGGGTGATAATGACCGGAGCCGGCATTCAGCCGCTCTGGTGATCCCAGACCCAGAGCGTCTGCCCGGAAATCAAAGGTGTGCCGGCCGCCGCAAGGGGCACAAAATAGGCGATGACAGTGGGCAGTCGTGACATGCGCCCTCCTCGCGAAATCGCACGAAGGCGAGCACTGATCCGGTCGACACCCTCGCGGGAAAAATCCCAGCGCTGGCCGCTCTCAAAGGAAGCTGATCGGGTCAACGTCGACCTCGATCCGCGCGGCGCGAGGGATCGCGGCGGAAGCGAGCCACCCGCGGAGAATGGCTGGCACATCAACGTCACGCGCGGCCTTCAGCAGCAGCCGGCGCCGATGCCGCCCGCGCAGAATAGAAAGCGGCGCGGGGGCGGGGCCCAGCACCTGGAACCGCTCCCCTTCCGGCGCGGTACGCCGCAAAGCCTGCGCGGCCAAATCCGCCGTCTGCGCATCGCCAGCGGAGATGATCAGCGCGGCAAGGCGCCCGTAAGGCGGCCATCCCCCCGCCCGCCGTTCTGCGAGTTCGGCAGCGACAAAACGCTCGACCTCGCCTGAAACGAGAGCCCGCATCACCGGATGTTCTGGAACCCAGGTCTGCAGCAGGACGCGCCCCGGCCGTTCCGCCCGACCCGCCCGGCCCCCGACCTGGTGCAGAATTTGGAAAGTGCGCTCGGCGGCGCGGAGATCTCCACCCGTAAGACCGAGATCGGCGTCGACCACGCCGACGAGGGTCAAGTGAGGGAAGTGCCAGCCCTTGGCAACGAGCTGGGTGCCGACGATGAGATCCACCTCCCGCGCCTCGATCATCGCCGCGAGGGCCGCCGCTTTGCGCGCCCCGTCCACCGTGTCTGAGGACATCTCGATCACTCGTGCCGAGGGGAAAAGCGTGCGTACCTCCTCGGCGATCCGCTCCACCCCCGGGCCGACGGCGGTCAGCGCGCCCTCCGCTCCGCAGGCAGGGCAGGCGGGGGGAACCGGCTCGACATGGCCGCAATGATGGCATTGCAGCGTCCGCGTATACCGATGCTCGACAAGCCAAGCCGTACAGTTTGGGCAGGCGAAGCGATGGCCGCAGGCTCGGCAGAGCGTCAGGGGCGCGAAACCGCGCCGATTGAGGAAGAGAAGCCCCTGTTCTCGGCGCGCCAGCGTTTCGGCCAGTGCCTCACGCAGGGGCGGCGAGAGAAAGAAGCCCCGAGGTGGCGGGTGGCGCCGCAGATCCACCGCCTCGACCGCTGGCTCCCCTGCCGCGCCGTGCCGGTCTGGCAAGTGAAGCCTCGCATAGCGGCCGCGCTCCACGTTGGCACGGGTTTCGAGCGAGGGAGTGGCGGAGACCAACACACAGGGAATGTTTTCAAGCCGTGCCCGCACCACCGCCATGTCGCGTGCGTGGTAGGTGACTCTGTCCTCCTGCTTGAACGCCGTCTCGTGCTCCTCGTCGACGACAATCAGACCCAAGGTGCGGAAATTGAGCCAAAGTGCAGACCGGGCGCCGACCACGACGGAGGCGGTGCCCTCCGCCACAGCTCGCCAGGTGGCTCGGCGGCGGGCTCCCGGCACGTCGGAATGCCACACGGCCGGCGCAGCGCCGAACCGGGCAGCGAAGCGGTCGATCACTTGAGCGGAAAGCGCGATCTCGGGCAGCAGCACCAGCACCTGCAGCCCGCGCGACACCGCCTCGGCGGCGGCTTCGAGATAGACCTCGGTCTTGCCCGACCCCGTCACCCCATCAAGGAGAGTGACGGAGAAGCCGCCTTGGACGACACGGGCGCGCAGGGCAGCGGCCGCCTCGATTTGCGCCGGACGGAGAGGTCGTGGCGGGAGGGGGGAAAGCGGACCGTGAACAGGGTCGGGCAACGGGCAAGGAACGAGCAAGCCGGCCTCGGCCATCGCCCTGATTACCCCGGGCGACACCCCGGCGGCGCGGGCGAGATCTGCGCCGACCCAGGCAAGGCCTTCCGCACTCTCAAAAACAGCAAGCACCCGGGCGCGCTCGGCTGTGATCCGCACCCCCTCGGGCAAGGGCGAGGCGGCACGCCAGCCGAATCGCGGCGCGAGCGGGGGGGCGAGTGCCGCTTCGGGCAGGGCCATGCGCAGCACTTCGCCTGGCGGGGACAGAGTGTAGGAGGCGACCCAGTCGATGAAGCGAAGCAGAGGCGGGCGGAGCGGCGGTACGTCGGCAAGGCCTGCGATCGGGCGAAGCTTCGCCTCGGTGACCTCGCCAGAAGCCGGTCCGTGCCAGACCACGCCTAGACGCCGGCGGGACCCGAGCGGCACCGTCACGACTGCCCCCGCCGACACCTCCATCCCCTCGGGTACGGCATAATCGTAAGGTCCAGGAAGTGGCAGAGGCAGCAGCACCGGGACCTGGCGCGGGGCGACCTCCCCCGCCGTGCGCTTCTCCGAGGCCTGCCCCGCCGCTAAGGTGCTGTCGTGCAAGCGCGCCAAGGGGCCCCCGCTCTCGTCATGAAATTCTTCCTCGATACCGCCGACATCACCGAGATCCGCCAACTCGCCGCCCTCGGTCTCGTCGATGGCGTCACCACCAACCCTTCGCTGATCGCCAAGACAGGGCGAAAGATGTCGGAGGTCATCACCGAGATTTGCGCGGCAGTCGACGGCCCTGTTTCAGCTGAGGTCACAGCGACCGAGCATGGTGCCATGCTGGCCGAAGGCCGGACGTTGCGCAAACTCGCCCACAACGTAGTGGTCAAACTGCCGCTCACTGCCGAGGGCCTGCGCGCGTGCCGCGACCTTTCCGAGGAGGGAATTCTGGTCAACCTCACCCTCTGTTTCTCGCCAGCGCAAGCCTTGCTGGCTGCCAAGGCGGGGGCGGCTTACGTCTCGCCCTTCGTCGGCCGGCTCGACGACGTCAGTCATGATGGCATTGGGCTGATCGCCGACATCCTCGAGATCTATGACAATTATGACTTCTCGACCGAGGTGCTGGTCGCCTCCGTGCGTCATCCGATGCACGTCATTCAGGCGGCGAAGCTCGGGGCCGACGTGGCTACCATGCCGCCTAGCGTGCTGCGCGCCTTGATCAATCACCCGCTTACCGACAAGGGGCTTGCCGGGTTTCTCGCGGACTGGGCGAAGACCGGGCAGACCATCCTGTGAAGCACAGCAGCATACGCCCCGAACTCGTGGCGGACGGAAGGTCGGTAGAGGTTTGCGCGGTCGAGGCTTCCCTACGCGTGCAACCGGATTTCCTCGCCCGCCATCCGCCCCGTATGCTTTCTCGCACCTCCGCAACGGGTGTATGTCGAGCGACCCGCCAACCACATGGCAGCGATGACCGAGAGGGCGCGCGCCCGCGAAGACACTTTGATCGCTGCCCGCCACGCCGAAGCGAAGCATGCCGAGGTGCCCGTCGTGCCATCCTCGCCCTGCTCGGCGCGCCCAGTTCGGCTGAGGTGATCGAGGTCGTCGACAGCGAGTGGTCGTCGATCCTCGGCGTCGATGTTGTCTTGCACGGCATCGAGGGGCAGACCGGGCTCGGGCTGAGGCGCCTGCCGCGCAGCTTCGTCCGCCGCACGCTTGGTATCGCCTCGGCGGTGCTGCGCGACCGTCCGACGGCGTGCGAGTTAATCCCTAGCAAGGCGGCAGCCCTCGTCGCCGCGAACGCGCTCGCGCAATTCATCCTCATGGATCGGCTGGGCTCATGGCGGTTGGCTCGCGCGATGCCGAGCGCGGGGGGCTCGCTGCAGGGGCGGAGGCCCCTGCCTTTCTCGCCTATGTCCCGGAGGTATGTTGGCCCAGTTTGAAGACGATCCCATGACGGCCGACCAAATGGGCTCTGCCTTCCTTGCTTGGCTAGCGGCGGAACGCCGGGCCTCACCCGCGACCCTGCGCGCCTACGAGGGAGATCTCGGCCGCTTTTTCGCCTTCCTCGCGCATCACCTGGGCGGCCTACCGGATCGAGCCGGCTTGGCGCGGCTCACGCTCGCCGACTTGCGCGCCTTCCTCGCTCACCGGGCGATGGAAGGGGCATCAAACGCAACACGCGCGCGGGAACTCGCCGCGATCCGCACCTTTTTCCGCTTCCTCGCCCGCACCGGGGGCCCCGAGTGCCCGGCGTTGAAACTCATCGCCACGCCAAAGGTGCGGCGGCCTGCACCGCGCGCGCTTACGGTGGCGGAGACGGAGCGGCTGGTCGACGAGGCCGACCTCCTGGCCGAGGAGCCCTGGATCGCTGCCCGTGACGCCGCCCTCCTCCTGTTGCTCTACGGCTGCGGGCTGCGCTCGAGCGAAGCGGTGAGCCTGCTACGCCGCGACGCACCCCTGCCTGGCAGCGACAGTCCGCTGCGCGTGCGCGGCAAAGGAGCGAAGGAGCGGGAGGTACCCGTTTTGCCCGTCGTGCGCGACGCGATGGCCCGCTATATTGCCCTGTGTCCGCACTTTCTCGCCCCCGAGTCGCCGCTGTTTCGCGGCGCACGCGGGGGGCCGTTGAACGATCGCATTCTGCGCCGGGCTATGGAGCGCGCCCGCAGCGCGTTGGGCTTGCCTGAGCGCACAACTCCGCACAGCCTGCGCCACTCCTTCGCCACCCATCTTTTGGCTGCGGGGGCGGATTTACGCATCATCCAGGCGCTGCTTGGCCACGCGAGCCTCTCCACCACGCAGCGCTACACGGCGGTCGACGAGACACGTATTCTCGACGTATGGCGCACAGCGCATCCGCGAGCGAGAGAAGTGTGACGCATGGGGGCTTGTCTCCAGTGCTAGAGGAATTTATATCCGTGGCCGATACACCAGCCGATTGAGCGGAGGGTGGCCTCGGTAACGGGGCCGCCTTTTTGGTTTTGAGCGAAGACCGACCCTACCACGAAGGCTTAGAGGCCCGCATCTACGACCTGATCGCGCCTTCCCTCGCCGCGATGGGGTATGAGACCGTGCGCGTCCGCCTCTCCGGCAAGGAACGGCCCACCCTACAGGTGATGGTCGAACGGGTCGATCAGGCACCCATCACTCTGGATGACTGCGAGAAAGCGAGTCACCAGATCTCCGCCCTGCTTGACATTGAGGACCCAATCTCCTCTGCCTACACGCTTGAGGTCTCGTCGCCCGGGATCGATCGGCCGCTGACCCGCGCCAAGGACTGGAACCGTTTCGCCGGTCACCTCGCCAAGGTGGAGCTCGCCACCCCGCTCGCTGGCCGGCGTCGGTTTTCCGGCACCGTGCTCGGCGCCGAAGCGGGTCGTGAGGCGCGACTACGGCTGGACGACGGTACCGAGGTGGCAGTGCCGCTTGCCGCCATCCGTACCGCACGGCTGGTGCTCACCGAGGCGCTGATCGATGCGTCGCGGCCGCGACGCGCAGCCAACTGAGACGACCGGAGGATCATCCCATGGACATGGCCATTGTCCGCACCGAACTGCTTCAGGTCGCGGATGCGGTCGCGCGCGAGAAGTCGATCGACCGCGAGGAGGTGCTGGAGGCCATGGAGCAAGCCATTACGAAGGCCGGCCGCGCCAAATATGGTCACGAAAAGGACATTCGTGCCCACATAGACCGTAAGACCGGCGAGGTTCGCCTCGCGCGCTGGACCGAGGTGGTGGAGGACGGCGCGGTCGAGAACGAGGCGCTCCAGATGCCCATATCTGTGGCGCAAAAGATCAAGCCGGGGATCAGGGTCGGCGAGTTCATTATCGACCCCCTGCCGCCGATCGATTTTGGCCGCATCGCTGCTCAAACTGCCAAGCAGGTGATCGTGCAGCGTGTACGCGAGTACGAACGGAAGCGGCAGTACAACGAGTACAAGGACCGTGTGGGGGAGATCGTCAACGGCATCGTAAAGCGCACCGAGTACGGCAACCTGATGGTCGATCTCGGCCGCGCCGAAGCACTGCTGCGACGCGATGAGCTGATCCCGCGCGAGACCTACCGCAATGGTGATCGCGTGCGCGCGTACATTTATGACGTGCGCGAGGAGGCGCGGGGGCCGCAGATTTTCCTCTCGCGCACGCACCCCAACTTTCTTGCAAAGCTTTTCGCACAGGAGGTGCCGGAGATTTACGACGGCATCATCGAGATCAAGGCGGTCGCACGGGATCCTGGCTCACGCGCGAAGATGGCAGTGGTAAGCCATGATTCCTCGATTGATCCGGTCGGCGCCTGCGTCGGCATGCGCGGTTCACGCGTGCAGGCGGTCGTACAAGAGCTGCAGGGGGAGAAGATCGACATCATCCCCTGGTCACCCGACCCGGCGACCTTCGTCGTCAATGCTCTGGCTCCGGCCGAGGTCAGCAAAGTGGTGCTGGATGAGGAGAACCGTCGGATCGAGGTTGTGGTCCCGGATGATCAGCTCAGCCTTGCCATTGGCCGCCGCGGCCAAAACGTGCGTCTCGCCTCCCAGCTGACACGCTGGGACATCGATATTCTCACTGAGGCTGAGGAGAGCGAACGCCGTCAAGAGGAGTTCCGCCGCCGCTCGGCCCTCTTCGTTGAGGCGCTCGATGTAGACGACGTGATCGCGGGGCTTCTGGTCACCGAGGGCTTCACCTCGGTTGAGGATCTCGTGCTCGTGCCACACGAGGAGCTCGCCGGCATCGAAGGTTTTGATGAGTCGATCGCGGCTGAACTGAAGCGGCGCGCAGAGGATTTCATTGCCCGCCGCGATGCCGAACTTTCCAAGAAGGCAAAGGAACTTGGCGTGTCGGAGGAGCTCGCCGCGATTCACCCCTTCACCCCCGCCATGCTGGTCGCCCTTGGCGAGAAGGGGGTGCAAACTGTCGACGACCTCGCCGATCTCGCCTCCGACGAGCTAATCGAAATTCTCGGCGGCGAGGAGGCGATGGACCGAGAGACGGCAAATGCGGTGATCATGGCCGCGCGCGCACACTGGTTTGAGGGTAAAGATCAGGCGCAGGCGGAAGGCTGACCAGGAAGGGTGCGGACGCAGAGGATGCCGGTGTTGGCGGCGCGCGAGAAAGACAGATCGGAGGGCGATGAGGAGACCGGTCCGACCCGTCGCTGTGTCGCGACCGGAGAGCGGCTTGCGCGCGAGCGGATGATCCGCTTCGTTCTCGATCCGAATCGCACGCTTGTGCCCGATGTCGCAGAACGCCTCCCCGGGCGCGGTTACTGGCTGGTCGCACGCGGTCCGCTCCTCGAGGATCCAAAGCTTGCGCGCGCCTTCGCCCGTGCCGCGAAGGGGCCGATACTGGTTCCCGCCGGTCTACGTGAAACCGTGGCACGCCTGCTCGCGCGTCGCATTGGTGACCATCTCGGACTTGCGCGGCGCGCGGGCCAGGCGGTGGCCGGCTTTGTTGCTGCGCGCGAGTGGGTGACGGCGGGACGGGCAGGGCTGATCGTTGAGGCCTCCGATGGCGCTGTTGACGGGCGGCGCAAGCTGCTCTCGGGCGCGCGCGAACTGCCCGTGGTGACGCCCTTGACGGCGGCGGACCTCGGGGCAGCCCTTGGGCGGGACCATGTGGTGCACGTCGCCCTCGCACCGGGGCGGCTTGCGCAGACGATCGCGCGCGATGCGGAGAGGCTTGCGGGCGTGCGCGGCACAGCGCAAGAGGGGGCAGCGAGAAAGGACCGGCTGGGCGGATGAGCGAGACGAAGGAAACGGATCAGGCCAAGGGCCGGCTCACCCTGAGCCGCGGCCGGCTTGAGTTCGGCAAAACGGTTGACGCGGGCAGTGTGCGCCAGAGCTTCCCGCATGGCCGCAGCAAGGTCGTGCAAGTGGAAGTGGTCAAGAAGCGCCACGTGGCCCCCGGCACGCCCCAGCCCGTTCCCGCTTCATCGGCGCCCACATCGCCGCCGGCCTCAGGGCAGCGAAACCCCACCTTTGCCGCCCCGCCGGCCGCGCAACCGGCACGACCTGGCCAACCTGCGCCGAGATCTACCGGCCCAGCTCCGCGGCAACTCACCAACGAGGAACGCGCTGCCCGGGCCCGCGCGCTCGAGGAGCAGCTTCGCGAGCAGCGTCGGCGTGAGGCGGAGGCGCAGAGAATTTCGGTCCTCTCCGCTGCCGAGGAGGCACGCCGCAAGGCCGAGGAGGAAGCCCGCCGCAAGGCCGAGGAGGAAGCCCGCCGCAAGGCCGAGGAGGAAGCGCGCCGCAAGGCCGAGGAGGAAGCCCGCCGCAAGGCCGAGGAAGACGCTCGCCGAAAGGCCGAAGAAGAGGAGGCCAAGCGCCGCGCGGCCGCCGCCGGAGAACGCGCAGAGGCGCGGCGCCGAGCCGCCGAGGTCGCGACTGTCGGCCCCGCCACAAAGCCTACCGCTCCCGCCTACATTGGCAGCACGCTTCGCCTGCGCGGGGTCGACGACGACGAGGATGAGACTGCACGCCCTGCGCGCCGTTCCGGGGCAGCGGCTAAGAAGCCAGCCCTGGCGCTGGTCAAGAAGGCGCAGCTGGAGCGCGACCGCCGCGGCGGCCGTCTTGACCTGTCTGCCGTGTTGAACGACGAGGAGGAGCGTGTACGCAGTCTCGCCTCAGTACGACGTCAGCGCGAGCGGGAACGTCTGCAGGCCCAGCGCGAGCGGCTGCGAACAGAGGGAAGCCGGATCGTGCGCGAGGTCGTCATTCCCGAGGCGATCACTGTGCAGGAACTTGCTGGCCGCATGGCGGTGCGCGGGGCGGACGTGATCAAAGCGCTGATGCGGCTGGGCGTGATGGCGACCATCACTCAGACCATCGATGCCGACACGGCCGAACTCGTCGTTACCGAACTCGGGCATCGGCCGAAGCGGGTCTCCGAATCGGATGTCGAACTTGGCCTTGAGGGTGGCATCGATCAGGACAGCGACCTCCTCCCGCGTCCTCCCGTTGTGACGGTGATGGGCCATGTCGACCACGGCAAGACCTCCTTGCTCGATGCCTTGCGCCAGACCGATGTCGCGGCGCATGAAGCGGGCGGCATCACGCAGCACATCGGCGCCTATCAGGTGACGCTGCCGTCGGGGCAGAAGATTACCTTCATCGACACACCGGGCCATGAAGCCTTTACCGCCATGCGCGCGCGGGGGGCGTCGGTGACCGATGTGGTCGTTCTCGTCGTCGCCGCCGATGACGGGGTCATGCCGCAGACGGTTGAGGCGATCCGGCACGCGAGGGCTGCGCGCGCGCCGATTATCGTCGCCATCAACAAGATCGATCTGCCCGGGGTTAGGCCCGATCGGGTACGAAACGAGCTGCTTAAGCACGAGGTGGTCGTGGAAAAGCTCGGCGGCGATGTGCAGGATGTCGAGGTCTCTGCGACCAAAAGGGTCAACCTCGACAAGCTCGAGGAGGCGATCCTTCTGCAGGCCGAGATCCTCGATTTGCGCGCCAACCCCAATCGCCCGGCCGAAGGAACAGTCATCGAATCGAAGCTCGATCGCGGGCGAGGGCCCGTGGCCACAGTGCTCGTGCAGCGGGGGACACTCCGCCAAGGGGACATTGTGGTCGCCGGCACGGAATGGGGTCGGGTGCGCGCGATGCTCGACGACAAGGGGCGCCAGGTGAAGGAGGCACCGCCCTCGATGCCGGTTGAAATCCTCGGCCTCTCCGGGGTGCCGTCCGCCGGCGAGCGGTTCGTCGTCGTCGCCGACGAGGCGCGGGCGCGCGAGGTCTCTGAGTTCCGCCAGCGCAAGCTGCGCGAGAAGGCAGCTGCCCGAGCGGTGGCAGCGCGCGGCACGCTTGATCAGATGCTCGCCCGTATTCAAGCCGGTGAGCAGAAGGAAGTGGCAGTGGTGGTCAAGGCCGACGTGCAAGGCTCGGCGGAGGCGATTGCCGAGACACTGGCCAAGCTTGGTAACGACGAGGTGCGCGTACGCGTGCTGCATGCCGCGGTTGGCCAGATCACAGAAAGCGACGTGCAGCTCGCCAAGGCTTCGGATGCAGTGGTCGTTGGCTTCAACGTACGCGCAACAGCCCAGGCGCGCGACCTTGCGCAGCGGGATGGCGTTGATATCCGCTACTACTCGATCATTTACGATGTTGCCGACGACATCGAGAAGCTGGTCAAGGGTAAGGTGGCGCCGAAGGAGCGCGAAAAGTTTTTGGGCTACGCCGAGATCCGGAAGGTGTTCGACATCACGAAGGTCGGCAAAGTCGCGGGATGCATGGTCACGGAAGGCGTGGTCAAGCGCGGCGCGGGTGTGCGCCTGTTGCGCGACGGTGTGGTGATCCACCAGGGCGAGCTCTCCCAGCTCAAGCGCTTCAAAGACGACGTGAAGGAGGTCGCGCGCGGCTACGAGTGCGGCATGGCTTTTGCCAACTGGCAAGACATCCGGGAGGGTGACGTCGTCGAGTGTTTTGAGATCGAGACGGTTCCAGCGTGAGGGGTCCATTACCGAACCTCAGGGGTCGAGGGACGAACGCTAAGGCGCCCTCGCAGCGCCAGCTCAGGGTCGGCGAGCAGGTGCGGCACGTGCTCGCCGCTCTGTTCGAGCGCGGGGATTTTCGTGACCCCGAACTTGCCTCCGCTCGCATTACAGTGACGGAGGTTCGCGCCTCGCCCGACTTGCGTCACATGACGGTGTTTGTCACACGGCTCGGCGGTGGCGACACCACCGCCCTGCTCACCGCGCTGAAGCGCGCGTCACCGTTCCTGCGCGCGCGGGTGGCCGAGTCCGTGCGGCTGAAATTCGCGCCCGACCTCGTCTTCCGCGGCGAAACTACGATCGACCAGGCGGCGCGGATCGAGTCTCTGCTGCACTCGCCAAATGTGGCGCGCGACCTGGGCCAGCCCAAAGATTAAGCCGACTCGGCTTTGAGCGGGAGCCGTTGCCGTCGTCCTGGCCCCTGCACCTCTATGCGTGCGCTCAGCCGACCAGCTCAGCCCGACTTGCTTCCGACCACACCCCCGCCGCCCGGGCGGCCTTGCGGCTTCTGCGTGGGTCGATCTCGGCTCTCCGCTCGATGTCGCGCGTGAGGTCGTTCCAGCGTGCTTCGATGTTCACCCGAATCGCCTCGTCCGAGGTGAAGAATGCTT
Organism: uncultured Elioraea sp.; assembly: GCA_937928775.1. Lineage (GTDB taxonomy): Bacteria > Pseudomonadota > Alphaproteobacteria > Acetobacterales > Acetobacteraceae > Elioraea. The sequence goes on from CALFVI010000049.1 coordinate 12,568, forward strand.
AGCAGATGGCGGACGGCAGGCCGTCGCCGTCCTGCCCAGTGCGGCCCGCCCGCTGGTCGGCGATGAGGTCGGCCACACGTACGCCCCGTCTCGTAAGCGAGGTGGCCGGTCTTGGGTAGGGTGGAGCCCACCGCGTCGCCAAGGACGTGAATGCGCTCGTCGGCCACAGGGAGGAAGTTGGGGAACGTCACTGCCACCCAACGTTCGCCCAAGCCCGCGGTGACAACAACGGAGCCGCACGCATCGGTGGGACCATCGATGGGGTGCCGTAGGTCAGCACGCGCCTATCGGTCTCGATCAGTTTCTTCTTGGCATCGATACGGATGATCTTCACCCCCTGGTGATGCTCGAGCCGTCTCGGGTAGAGATCACGGAAAGCGGCTTGGATTGTGGGCCCGCCGATCGGGATCGCCGGGTTTTGATCGAGCAGGATCACCTTGCCGGGCATCGCCCGCCGATCCATCCATTGCGCGATCAGCGCGGCACGCGCATAGGCAGCGATTGGGCAGCGATACGGCACGGGTGGAACGGAGAGCATGATGTCGCCGCCCGGATGTGCCTCCAGCGCGCGCCAGACGGCTTGCTGTTCGAAGGCGCGAAAGCCGACGGTGATCGCGCCTTGCGCTTCGGCGAAGCCAGGGATCGCCTCCTCCATGTACTCGATGCCCGACGAGAGGACGAGGAAGTCATAGGCGATGCGGTGCGTCTGCATCACGACGACGCGCGCTGTGCGATGGATCGTTTGCGCGCGCTCGGCCACGTGCCGCACTCTGCCGCGGATCAGCCCGTCGAACGGAAAAGGTCGGGCTTTCTGCGCGCCGTTCGCCAACGATGGAGGAAATGGAGAGCGGGCAGGAGAAGAAGGCGCGATTGGAATCGATCAGCGTCACCTCCGCTCCGTCGATCGCCTTGCGCACCTGGCGGGCCGCGGAAAGGCCACCCCAGCCACTGCCGACAAGGGCCACACGCACACGGCCTTGCGCGCGGACGGGGCGGAGGAGCGGGGCGGCAAGGGCCGAGGCCAGGACGGTGCGGCGGGAGGGTTGCGGCAGGCGGGCCAGACGAGTCATGGCCTTGGATCCTAATTTGTTGTTTTTTCGATGATGGAACGGCACAGGGAAAGGGTGCGAGCGGCCCACGAATGACTCAGGGGCTTTTCGTCCACTACCGGTCGTGCCATCACGCAGCCCGACCGCGCTGCGGCCCTGCGCGCTAGACCACACGCCCCGACACCATGCCCCGCACCCAAAAGGGCCGGCCGATCGACGGTTGGCTCGTCATCGATAAGCCCTCAGGCCTCACCTCAACCGACGTGGTGAACCGGCTCAAACGCGCTTTCCGCGCCCAGAAGGTGGGCCATGGCGGCACGCTCGACCCGCTCGCAACGGGGGTTCTCCCGATCGCCTTCGGGGCGGCGACGAAGACCGTGCCGTACGTCGTGGGCGGGGCGAAGGAGTACGTGTTCACGCTTCGCTTTGGCGAGGCGCGCGATACCGACGACGCCGACGGGCAGGTGATCGAGACGTCCACCGCGCGACCGACAGACGAGGGGATCCGAGCCGTGCTGCCGCGCTTCACCGGAGACATTGAGCAGGTCCCACCGCGCTTCTCTGCAGTGAAGATCGAGGGCGAGCGCGCCTACGACCTTGCCCGCGAGGGAATCGCGGTCGAGCTCGCCCCTCGCCCCGCCCGCATCGATTCCCTCGTCCTCGAGGCACGCCCCGACCCCGACACGGCGGTTTTCCGCGTCATTTGCGGGAAGGGTGTGTACATGCGCGCCCTCGCGCGCGACCTCGCCCGCGCACTGGGCACGGTCGGCCATGTCGCTGCCTTGCGCCGGCTGCGGGTCGGCCCTTTTGCTGAACGCGACGCTGTCGCCCTGGACAGGGCGGAGGCGATGGGGCAAGAAGAGGTGGCCCCGGGTTTCCTCAAGCCGATCGAGACTGCGCTGGCCGACATCCCGGCGTTGGCCCTGACGGCGGCGGAAGCCCAGCGGCTCGCGAACGGAGAGCGATTGTCGCTTGCATCGTTCCTGGGCCGCATTCCGCCCGAAGCCGACCCTGATGGCGGGATCGTGCGGCTGATGGCGAGGGGTAGGGTGCTCGCCATCGGCAGGCTGGAGGGTGGCATGCTGCACCCGGTGCGGCTGCTGAGGCCGCAGTTTAGCTAAGGCCTAAGGCGGGCACAGGGCACGAGGCAGGGGTCGAAGGAAGCGTTCCCTGTTTGAGGCGAAGTGATGGCGAAGGAGCCCACGCGATGTCGATCACGGCCGACCGGCGCGCGGCGTTGATCAAAGAGTTCGCTCAGCATGAGGGTGACACCGGTTCACCGGAAGTGCAGGTTGCCCTGCTATCAGAGCGGATCCGCAACCTGACCGAGCACCTGAAGACCCATGCCAAGGATTTCCATTCTCGGCGCGGTCTTCTGATGATGGTTGGGCAGCGGCGACGCCTTCTTGACTACCTACGCAGAAAGGACGTCACGCGCTACAAGGCGCTGGTCGACCGACTCGGGCTCCGGCGCTAAGGGTGGGTCCGAGGTGAGGACGGGGCTGGACCTAGCGGAAACCGCGGTCAGGCCCCACACTACGCTCGCGCGTCATTGGGGCGCGCGGAAACTCACGGGTTCGCGGCGACACTGCCTCGTCGCGACAAAGGTGGTGTGCAGTCGGATGAGATCGCCGGCGTTTCCGGCCACATGGACCGTGGGCAGATGTCGCATACCGTCGCTGCCCCCGACCCATGCCGCCCGAGACGCCGTCGGCCGACTGTATCCTCTCCTCTGTCGCGACCAGGCCCCAACATGCACCCGTGCGATGGAGAGACGACACGCATGTTCCGATTCTTCCGCAAGGAACTCGTCTGGGGCGGCCGGCCCCTGACCCTTGAGACGGGCAAGCTCGCCCGTCAGGCCGACGGCGCCGTGCTTGTTCGCTACGGCGACACAGTGGTGCTTGCCACCGCGGTCGGCGTGAAGCAAGCCAAGCCCGGGCAGGATTTCTTCCCCCTCACCGTGCACTATCAGGAGAAGACCTTCGCCGCCGGCAAGATCCCCGGCGGGTTCTTCAAACGAGAGGGCAGGCCCAGCGAGCGCGAGGTGCTCGTCTCACGGCTGATCGACCGCCCGATCCGCCCGCTTTTCCCGGCGGCGTTCCGCAACGAAGTGCAGGTCATCGCCACCGTTCTGTCGCACGACCTGACGAACGACCCCGACATCGTGGCGATGATCGCCTCCTCCGCCGCGCTGACGCTTTCCGGCATTCCGTTTTTGGGCCCGATTGGGGCCGCGCGCGTTGGCCACCTCGACGGGAAATTCGTGCTGAACCCACCCCAAGACCAGATGAAGAGCTCGAAGCTCGATCTTGTGGTCGCCGGCACCGCCGAGGGCGTGCTGATGGTGGAATCCGAGGCGCACGAGCTCTCCGAGGAGGAGATGCTTCAGGCCGTTATGTTCGGTCACGAGCAGATGCAGCCGGTGATCGAAGCGATCGTGCAGCTCGCTGAAGTGGCAGCGAAGGATCCCTGGCCTCTGGCTGAGGAGGACGCCGAGGTCGTTTCGCTTCGCGCGCGGCTCGACGAGCTCGCACGCGGCCAGCTTGCCGAGGCCTACCGCGAGACGGTGAAGCAGACGCGCCGCGAGCGGATCGAGCAGGCGAAGCAGGCCGCCCTCACTGCGCTCGCCGCCGAGGGACTCGACACCGCCAAGGCAAAGGAGCTGCTGAAGGAGATCGAGGCTGACATCGTGCGCAACGCGATTCTAGACACGGGGCTGCGCATCGACGGACGGGGCACGAAAGACATCCGCCCGATCTACGTCGAGGTTGGCCTGCTTCCCCGCACGCACGGCTCGGCCCTGTTTACTCGCGGTGAGACGCAGGCCCTCTGTGTTGCCACTCTGGGCACCGGCGAAGATGAGCAGATCATCGACGCACTCGAGGGCGAATATCGTGAACGCTTCCTGCTCCACTACAATTTCCCCCCCTTCTCGGTTGGCGAGACCGGGCGGATTGGCTCGCCGGGACGGCGTGAGATCGGGCACGGCAAGCTTGCATGGCGGGCGATCCATCCGCTGATCCCGTCGAAGGAACAGTTCCCATACACGCTGCGCGTGGTCTCCGAGATCACGGAGTCGAACGGCTCCTCCTCGATGGCGACCGTATGCGGCTCCTCGCTCGCGCTGATGGATGCTGGCGTGCCTCTGCCGCGTCCGGTCGCAGGGATTGCCATGGGGTTGATCAAAGAGGAGAAGGGGGTAGCGATCCTCTCTGACATCCTCGGCGACGAGGACCATCTGGGAGACATGGACTTCAAGGTGGCGGGCACCGAGAGGGGGGTGACCTCGCTGCAGATGGATCTGAAGATTACCTCGATCACGGCGGAGATCATGCGCCAGGCGCTCGAACAGGCGCGCGAGGGGCGGATGCACATTCTGGCCGAGATGGGCAAGGCACTCGCCCGCCCACGTGATGCCTTGAGTCAAAACGCGCCGCGCATCACCGTGATCCAGATCCCGCGCGACAAGATCCGCGACGTCATTGGTACAGGGGGCAAGGTGATCCGCGAGATCTGCGAGGTGACGGGAACCAAAATCGACATCGAGGACGACGGCACAGTCAAGGTTGCCGCGACCGACGAGCGGGCGGCGAAAGCAGCGATCGACTGGATCCGCGGCATCGTGGCCGAACCCGAGATCGGCGCGATCTATGACGGCAAGGTCGTGAAGACGGCGGAGTTCGGCGCTTTCGTCAACTTCCTCGGCTCGCGCGACGGGCTCGTGCACATTTCCGAACTCGCCCCCGGCCGGGTGGCAAAGACCACCGACGTGGTCAACGTCGGTGATTCGGTGAAGGTGAAGGTCATTGGCTTCGATGAGCGCGGCAAGGTGAAGCTCTCGATGCGCGTGGTCGACCAAAAGACCGGCGAGGATATCACCGACAAGGTCGGGCCTAAGGGCGGACGCCGTCGCGAGGAGGCTGAGGCGCAGGCCGCGCAGTGATGGCAGCGGTCACTGAGACGAACAGCGGAAGGGGAGAAGCGGGAGAGCGTCGAACGATGCCGCCACGCAACTTCGGTCTTATAACGACGTGGCTAGCAGGCTCTCTTCCCCCATGCCTGCATCGCCGCGACGGGAAGGGAACGACGGTGCGATGAAGCGCCTTAACCCACTCCGCATGAGCGGGGCGGAAGTCTTACCTCTCGTCGAGGGCGGCAAGGGCGTCTCGGTGTCCAACGGCGTCTCCGCTGGGGCGTGGGCGGCCGCTGGTGGGATTGGCACCTTTTCTGCCGTGAACGCCGACAGCTACACGCCAGATGGACGGCTGGTCCGGCAAGTGTACGAGGGGCGCACGCGGCGCGAACGGCACGAGGAGCTGATCGCCTTCGGCATCCAGGGCGGGATCCAGCAGGCGCGCACTGCCTATGAGATGTCCGGCGGGCGGGGCCGTATCCACGCGAACATCCTGTGGGAGATGGGCGGGGCGGAACGCGTCATCACTGGCATCTTGGAAGGTGCCAGAGGCTTGATCCACGGCATCACCTGCGGCGCCGGCATGCCCTACCGCCTGTCTGAGATCGCCGCGCGCTTCAAGGTCTACTACTACCCGATCGTCTCCTCCGCCCGTGCCTTCAATGCGCTCTGGCGTCGTGCCTATCATAGGACGCGCGAGTGGCTCGGTGGGGTGGTCTACGAAGACCCGTGGCTTGCTGGTGGTCACAACGGTCTTTCCAACTCGGAGGATCCCGCGAAGCCGGAGCCACCCTACCCGCGAGTGCTCGCGCTTCGGCGCACCATGAACGAGTTTGGCCTGCACGACACGCCGATCGTGATGGCGGGCGGAGTGTGGTATCTGCGCGAGTGGACGGACTGGATTGACAACCCTGATCTCGGCCCAGTCGCCTTTCAGTTCGGCACCCGCCCGCTGCTGACCAAGGAGAGCCCGATCTCTGAGGCTTGGAAGCGTCGACTGCTGACGTTGAAGCCAGGGGATGTGTTGCTCAACCGCTTCTCGCCGACCGGATTCTGGTCGTCGGCGGTGAACAACGGCTTCCTGAGAGAGTTGCGAGAACGGAATGAACGTCAGGTCGCCTATACCGCGCAGCCCTTAGGCGAGCACACGGAGGCCTTCGCGACTGGGCCGCGCGCGCGAACCGTGTATCTCACTCCAAACGATGCCGCCCGCGCCCGCAGGTGGGTGGCGGAAGGCTACAGTGAGGCGATGCGCACGCCGGACGGCACGCTGATCTTTGTCACTCCGGAGAAGGCGGCTGAAATCCGGCGCGACCAGATCGAGTGTATGGGCTGCCTCTCCGCCTGCCGCTTCTCCAATTGGTCGCAGCAGGAACCGGACTTCACCACTGGCAAGAAGGCCGATCCACGCTCGTTCTGCATCCAGAAGACGCTGCAGGACATCGCGCACGGCGAGGACGTCGAACGCAACCTGATGTTCGCCGGCCACAACGCGTACAGATTTGCAACCGATCCATTCTACGCGAACGGCTTCATTCCATCCGTGAAAGAACTGGTCGACCGGATCGAGAGCGGGGACTGAGGACAGGCCGCGCGAGGGGGCGAATGGCGTGGCGATGGCGAGAGGTGGCGCGAGCGAAAAGCGGGAGGTGGCAAGCGATCGCGACCGCCACTTAGGAGCACAGTGTGGCCCCTGCGTTCTCGTCACGCGCCCGGAGCCCGATGCGCTCGCCACCACCGCCCTCCTGCGCGCGCGCGGCTTCCATCCCCTTACCGCGCCGATGCTGCGCATCGTGCCGCTGGCGGCTCGCTTGCCGCCAGCGGATCGCCTCCAAGCGGTGCTCGCCGGATCGCTGAACGCCGTCCGCACCCTGCCTGCGAGCCACCGCGACCTGCCACTGCTTGCAGTCGGCGATGCCACCGCGGAAGAAGCACGTCGGCAGGGCTTCCGGGCCGTCCACTCTGCGTCAGGCGATGCGGCCGCACTCGCCGCACTTGCAGCGCGGATCCTCGAGCCGGCCGGCAACCCTCTCCTTCTGCCCACTCGCCCCGGTGAGGGGCTGCGGCTCGCCGCGGATCTGCGCTTGCGGGGTTTTCGGGTGCTGCGTCGTGTCACCTACGACGCAGTCCCCGTGCCGGTGCTGAGCTTTGAGGCCGAGGCGGCGCTGCGAGAGGGCAGGGTTGCTGCCGTCTTGTTTTTCTCCGCCTCCGCAGCCCGGGTTTTCGCTAGAGTGGTACGAAAGCGGGGTCTCGAGGGGCAGCTTGCCAGAGTGGAAGCGATTGCGATCAGCAACGCCGTCGCATCGGGGCTGACGGGGCTTGCGTTTCGGCGTATTCGTTCGGCGCCGCGGCCGAACCAAGATAGTGTGCTGGCGTTGCTCGCTGCGTCCTGTGACTTTCAGGGGAGGGGGAAGGGTCTAGGATGAACGTTCCACCCGATGGGCGGAAAGATCCCCCAGACAAGACTGACCGTCCACCGCAGGGTCAGAAGGCCGAGGTCCTACCAACGGCAGCATCGCCGGCGGCGTCGGCCCAGGCTGCCGAGCCGGCCGCTGCTTCGCCCGAGCCACCGCATCCGCCCGCGTCGGGGCCCCAGCTGTCGAAGCCCCCGGAACCGCAGGCCGGCGCTCCCCCGGAGGCGCCGAAGCCCCCCGCAGCGCCGCCAGCGCAGGGTTCAGCTCGAGCCACGCCCGGTGTCTCCGGGCTAGCAGTGCCAGCCCAAGCCCCCGCCGAGTCGACCACCTTCCCTGAGGCCAGAGCGGACACGAAGGCTCAAGCGAAGCCCGCCACCGCGCCATTCGAAGAAACGGCGCATGCGCCTCGCCCAAACGGCCAGACGAAGGCCCCCGCAGCTCCGCCGCCGTCGGTATCGCCGCCATCGGCCACCTCGACAAAAGTCGCGTCGCCCACCGCCACCCCCGTTGTCCCCCCGTCAACCCCAACAAGCACGCGCGGTCGGACAGGCCTGCTATGGGCCGCCATCGCGGTACTCGCCCTAGTCGTCGGCTGGCAGACCTTCGAACGGATCAACGATCCGGCGGCTGACCCCGCTCTTGCTGCCCTGGCGAGCCGGGTCGCTGCTCTCGAAGGGCGCCCTACCCCAGCTGCCCAGGCCGATCCTCGCCTCGAGGAGCTTGCCCGTCGTCTCGCCGCGCTTGAGGCGCGCCCGGCTGTTGCGGCCGCTGCCGCGGCTGACCCGCGCGTCGATGATCTCGCCGGTCGACTCGACGCGCTGGAACGGCGGCCGGTTGAGGATGCGCGCGTAGCCGATCTCGTTGCCCGCCTCGCCGCTCTTGAACAGCGGCCGATGCAGGATGACCGTGTGCCGGACCTCGCCAACCGCCTCGCAGCACTGGAAGTCAGGCCGGTTCAGGACGCCCGGGTGCCGGATCTCGCCGCCCGCCTCTCCGCTCTCGAGCAGCGGCCGATGCAGGATCCGCGGGTCGATGCGCTCGCCGCCCGCCTCGCCGCCCTCGAGCAGCGGCCGATGCAGGATCCGCGGCTCGATGCGCTCGCCGCCCGCCTCGCCGCGGCGATGGCCGCCCAAGCCGCGCTGGAGACAGGACGCCCGCTGGGCCCTGCACTCGCCATGTTGCCGGCTGGAACGTCAGTGCCGCCCTCCCTTATGCTATTCGCCGAGCGCTCGCCTCCGACCGTCGCCTCCTTGCGTCGAGCCTTTCCCAATGCGGCCAAGGCAGCACGCGAGTTACGCGAGACGGTGGGAGCCGATTTCTGGGAACGCACTGGCAACCGCCTGACCGGCTTGGTCACTGTGCGGCGTGCCGGTTCGGTGGTGATCGGCGACCCCGTCACCACCCTGCTTGCCGAGGCCGAGAAGGCGCTAGAGGCGAGCGACCTGCGCGGGGCCCTAACCGCGCTTTCCAGCCTACCGCCCGGGGCAGCGCGCGCCATGGGCGACTGGATCGCTGACGCCCAGTCGGTCATCACCGCCCGCGACGATATCGTTGCCCTTGCCGCTGGCCGTTGAGGAGCCGCCCCGATGCGCCGCGCGCTGTTCATTCTGATCGTTCTTGGCCTTGTCACCGCCGGCACGCTGTGGGTGGCGGCCCGACCAGCCTCCGTCACCGTTGCTGCCGGCGACGTCGTGATCGAGATCCCGCTGTGGCTGTCCGCCCTTGCCTTTGCCGTGTCGCTGTTCGTGGTTGGGCTGATCGTCCGCCTGTACGCCGGTATCCGCTCGCAGCTTGGTCGGCGTCGGCTGAAGCGTGCCTTGCGCCGGCGCGACGAAGGAGACGAGGCACTGGTCTCCGCCTTCGCCGCCCTCGCAGCCGGCGACGGTGCGGTCGCTCTCAAGCATGGGGAGAAGGCCCGCCGCCTTCTTGGCGACACGCCGCTCACGCTGATGCTCGCAGGGTACGCGGCCCGCGCTGCAGGGCGCGTCGAGGCGGCTGAAACCGCTTTCCGGCTGCTCGCCGAACAGGAGGGCGCGGCGGCCGCTCTAGGCCATCGTGGCCTTGCCCAACTCGCGGTCGAGCGCGGCAACCGCGCAGTGGCAGCCGATGCGGCACGGGCGGCGCTCGTCCACCAGCCGAATGCGGCCTGGGCAAAGTCGTTTGCGTTCGAGGATTCGGTGCGCAGGCGCGACTGGCATGCCGCCCTCAAACTCTTGCCGCTGGCAGAAAGCGGGACTGACGAGGCGATCCGTCGCGCCGCGCTGCTGCTTGCTGCCGCAGCAGAGGAAGGAGATCCCCGCGCAGCCTTGCGTCTCGAACAGCAGGCTGCGGCTCTTGCCCCAGCCCTTGCCCCAGCGCACGCGGCCGTGGTGCGGCGTCTGCGGGCGGGAGGACATGCTCGGACTGCCGAACGGGCGCTGAGGGAGGGGCTTGCTAAAGCGCCGCACCCGATGCTGGCCGCTCTGGCTCTCGAGGGGCCGGTCGGCGAAAGCAAAGCCGAGAGAGCAAAGCGCGTCGCAGCTCTCGCGAGCGAAGTGGGCGGAGGGGAAATGGCGCTTGCCGCCGCGCAGGCGGCTCTGGAGGCGGAGGACTGGGCAGAGGCGCGGCGTTGGACGGAGCGCGCGCGGGCGGCGGGGGTAGTAGATCGCCGCCTGCACGCCCTCCTCGCCAAGATCGCAGAGGGAGAGTTCGCCGGTTCTGAACGCGCTCATGCCGAGGCGGAAGCGCATTGGCGTGACGCCGCCTCGGCACGCGAGCCACCCGAGTGGACCTGCGCGAATTGCGGCGCAAGCCACACTGAATGGAGCCATATCTGTAGCTCCTGTGGTGCGGTGGGCAGCCTGCGCTGGGGCGAGGCGCGGGCTATGCCGCCGCAGAGTCTGCTGCCCGCCCCCCTGCCTGGGCTCTGAGGAGCGGTGCACGGGGCGCTGCCGACAGCTCGGGTCACACTGGAAACCCGCCCGCACATCGTCGTGATTGGCAACGAGAAGGGCGGGTCGGGCAAGTCGACTGCCGCGATGCACGTCATCGTCGGGCTCTTACGCGAGGGCTACCGTGTTGGCGCGGTTGATCTCGACGCCCGCCAGGCAACACTGACCCGCTATATCGAGGCACGCGCGGTTACGGCAGCGAAGCGCGGTGTCTCGCTGCCGCTGCCGGAGTTGCGGACGGTGCACGCCTCTAGCGCGGAAACACGCCGCGTGGCAGATGCCGAGGACGAGGCCGCCCTGCGCGAGGCGATTGCCGGGCTTGCACGCGAGACCGAATTCATCGTCATCGACTGTCCGGGTTCCGACACCTTCCTTGCTCGCCGCGCCCATGCGCTGGCCGACACGCTGATCACCCCGATCAACGACAGCTTCATCGACTTCTCGATGCTCGCGATCGTCGATCCGGATGATCGCCGCGTGGTGCGGCCATCGGTCTACGCCGAATTCGTATGGGAGGCGCGAAAGGCGCGGTTCGCCAGCGATCGCGGTCGATTCGATTGGATCGTGATGCGCAACCGGCTCGGGGCACGTGAGGCGCGCAACCAGCGCAATGTGGGGGTTACGCTGGAGGAGCTCGCCAGGCGCATCGGCTTCCGCATAGTGCGCGGCTTCGGGGAGCGGGTCATCTTCCGTGAACTTTACCTTCAGGGTTTGACGCTGATGGACCTAAAGGAAGCTGGCATCAGCGGATCGCTGTCGCTGAGCCATGTGGCGGCTCGACAAGAAGTGCGCAGCCTGCTCGCGGCGATCCGCAAGGGGCCGCCGGGGGATGTGTGGGATCTGAAGCGAAGCGGGGCAGAGAGGCTGCCGCTTGCGCCGAGGGACGGGGCAGCCTAGAACGGCTTACCAAGATTGCCGACATAGCTCAGCGGTAGAGCAACTGATTCGTAATCAGTAGGTCCTCGGTTCAAATCCGAGTGTCGGCACCAACGAATTCAACGGGTTGGCAAAAATATCCACAAACAGAACCGGAACGGATCAGACGAACGTCAGACGAACACAGAGCAGACGCCGCCGCCACGAAACGGTCCGATCGAATAGGACGTTCGTCGTCAGGCGTCGCGGCCCAAGAGCCGCCCCACCGCCTCGGCCGCATCGCTAAGCAGCGGCTGCAGATCGGCCGGCGGCAAATCGAGCCAGACGATCTCGCACAGCCCCAGCCGCCGCCGACCGACAGCGCCAGCCCGGACAGCGTGTCCGCACCATGCATGGTGTCCGGGTCATCCTCGTCGACCAGCCGCGCGGCGAGCGAAAATTTCAAAGTCGCCATAGTTTTGTCCTCCTCTTTTTGTTTTTGTAGCGCCCGGCCAGCGTCAGCAGCGGAACCGGGATCGCGGCCGGTTTCCAGTCAGGCTCCGCTTTGGCACTCCCAAAGCGGCGACTCAGCGAGTTGCTGCTTCTGCCGCGACCCGGCGGGCCAGCCTCGCCTTGGTCTCGACCGCCGCCTCGGCAAGCATCGCCAACCGATCGAGATGCGGAATGCTCCAATTGCGGAGAGATCAGGTCCCGTTCGTCAGGGATAACGCCGCGCAAGTTCGAGGATTGCGCCAATCACATCAACTGGTGGGTCGGCCTGTTGGATAATTTTGCAGCTTAACGAGATAGGCAGTGATCAGGCCCTCCCTCTTTCCCGACTCAAAGCTTCCGAATTTTGCCTCAAGGCCTAACGCTCAGTGGCCGGGCCTGATCCACGATGTGCCGAAGGCGAGGGCTGGCGAAGGCGCGGACCCTCTCGGTGGCCTGGTCATCTCGCTTTGCAACCCTTTGTCCCGTTTTCTGGCGGGTATGAAGTAAGCGATGCGGCTGCGCAGCGCGGAGAGCGCGCGGATGCGCGCGATCCAGGCGCATGGCATCCAAACTCTGCCTAAGGCCGCGCGGAAGCCGTCCGCCAAGCCGGCTCGCGGAGAGCACGCCGGATTCGGAGAAGGGACCATTCCTCCTCGGTGAGACATCCATGGAGCAACGTCGATCCCTACGCCGAACACCAGCTTCGGATCACGTCCCCAGCCCGCTGGAAGGCGCCAGCCCACAGGTTTGTCAACGCGGCCCAACCCCCTTGCAGAACTTGACTGGCTGGCCGCTGCGAGAGGTCAGAACACGAGGCGCATGAAAAGTCCGAACGGGAGCGCGACTATAGTGGCCAGGATCGGGAACACGAAGATCAAGCCACGGGGTTCCATGGCTCGGAAGGCGTTCGGCAGTATAGTGTCAAGCACGGCGATGGCGCCGAAGACCAGGATAAGACCGGAGGAGAGCGAAAGCACGATCCCAACACCAGCACTGCACGCCATGGCGATCAATGGCGCCCCCAGAAAGGCGGCGAAATTGAGGATTGACATTGTGCCGACACCGGCCGGAGTGATCGCCCTATGCCCGTCGCCAAGGAATAGCCGAATCGCGGCGAGGTAAAGCGCTGTGAGAGCAAGGGCAGCAGCATCCAGCAGGGCAAAGCGAACGAGGTCGTCCATTGACGTTGCGGTGCGACGATGACCGGAGAGGCGCTCGCTGTGCAACCACAAGGCAACTGCGGGAGAGAGGCGAGGCTACAGCGGCGATCTACCGTGTCAGACGCGCAGCACTATGCCCACGATTGTGGCGCCGATTGATGCGACGACCACCCACAGTAACGCCATCGCGCCTGGCCCGATCGCCTCGTAAGCCTTCGGCACGAGCAGTGTGAAGAGAGTTGAAGCCTCAGCGATGAGCACCCAGCCCGTTGCCAGGGAAAGGATGGCTGCAAGCCACGCACGGTGGGCCAAGGCAATCAGCACGGAGCCTGTAAGAGCCGCACCCACGAGGATTGTCAGGGTTCCAATGGCGACTGGGTTTGAGGCGTCCGGCCCGTCTCCGATTCGAACACGAATCGTCGTGAGCCAGGCTGCGGTAAGCCCTATGGCGACGAGGTTCAGCAAGGCGAACCGGGCGAGGTCGGTAATGGAGCATTTCGCGCGCAGCAACATCAGATCGCGGAAGGAGGCTACTAGGAGTGAGGGGCGTCGCGCAATTACCATGCCGTGGTGGCGCAGCAGGGCAGCGCTGTGAACGAGATCTGGCCAGGTATCACCCTCGCTGCGGCGCTGTTCCAGGCTTCGGGGGCTACGCAGGAGCAGGCGCTGCGCGGTACGCAGTCGACCGATGAGGGCACTTTGGGCGCAATCTCGCCGGCGCTCCCACTGCGGTTTGCTTCTCACCTCGTTGAGCATGTCGACGGTGCACGGCCCTGCCACCGCGCACGTCACCATCATCGTCTTCCCAGTCGCCGGCGCAGTAGTGCAGATCCTTGCTTTCGCCGCGTGTGGATGCGCTGTGGGCACAGCCTGCGTCAAAATCGAATCTGCGCAGAGCGTGCTGATGTCCTGGGTCATGCTAAGTATGCTCACTCTGTTGTCGCGAGGCAGCAGAACCTCCGTTCTTCTCCTCTCGCATGTCGTCGTGCAACGGCCGCCACTCTTGGGAGAATTGCGCATTCGCCGCCTTGCAGTTCCAAAGCCGACAACGCTGGCGATCGGCCGCGCTGACGAAATGCTCGACGCGCTCACCACGCTCGCGGTCTCGATATCGGGCAGACTTGGCTGATGGCCTTTTGGCTCGCGCGCTGAGACCGCCGATCATGGCGTCGCGAGCACAAGCTTGCGGCGAGCCGCTGCGCTAGACCCGCTTGCCGCCTTCGTCATGCTCCTGCCACGCCGCATCGCACGTTCCGCATGAGATTCCAGACAGACTCTAACTGGTAGGATAACGCTCTATAGGTGGTGGTCAGGGAACGAGCCAGACAGGATTGACTTGCAATGAAACTACGGCGACTGCGCATTCACAACTTCCGCTCGATCATCGACGCCGATATCGAGGTGCACGACTACACGATCATCGTCGGCGCGAATAACGCCGGTAAAAGCAATCTCCTGAACGCCCTGCGCGCTTTCTACGAGGACATCAAGTGGTCCAATGAGGATTTCCCGAAAACCGCCAGTGCTGACGAGGAGGCGTGGGTCGAACTGACCTACCAATTGACCAATATCGAATGGGGCCATTTGGCTGAGAAGTACAAGAATGGCGCCAAAGGCCAGTTTCTGACCGTACGGCGATACTTCGCCTCAAAGGATCGGGTGAAAGCCAACCAGAGCAACATCTACGGTGTCTTGGCCGGAGAGCCCGAGAAAGACCTGTTTTACGGGGCGAGGAACGTCAGCACGGCGAAGCTCGGACGATTGATTTACATCCCCGCACTGACCACGGCAGCGGATCAGATGAAGACGACCGGTCCGTCACCACTGCGGGACATGCTGAATTTCGTGCTCAAACGGGTCATCTCCGATAGCCTAGCTTACAAAGAAGTCGAGTCGGCATTCCGCAAGCTGAACGAGGAGGCGCGCAGTCCGGATGGTTTCTTATCGAAGATCGCAGACCCGATCAATGCGGCGATTCGGTCATGGGATACCCGCTTTGATATGTCAGTCAGCTCAATCGTGCCCGATGACATCATCAAGAATCTGATCAAGTACGGATTTGCCGACGTGATGTTGGGCAACACCGTCTTTGCACTGGATAGGTGTGGTCACGGTTTTCAGCGCTCGTTTTTGTATGAGCTGATCAAGCTCGCGCCGACGTTTGCCGATGCCAAGACGAGCGAGAAGAAGGAGTTCGATCCGGACTTCACACTCATTTGGTTTGAAGAGCCCGAAGCATTCCTTCATCCCGCACAGCAGGAAAATATGGCACACCACCTGCGCCGTCTCGGGGGTGGGGAAGGCCAGCAGGTTATCGTCACTAGCCACTCTCCAATCTTCGTCGGAAAGGCGGCTGATGACCTCTGCCAGATCGTCCGCATCCGGCGTAAGAATGGCGTTTCGACGCTCAGTCAAATCAAGCGCAGCGAGGTTGCTGATGTCATCGGTGCCGGGCTGGACTTCAAGAAATGCATCGAAGCCTACGTCAACGATCAAGACATACCAGATGACGAGAAAGGTGAGGCCAAAAGGCTCCTTGCCAATGCAGTATCTGACGAAGAAATCGCCCATCAGGAAAAGCGCTTCCGTTATCAACTCTGGCTTGACTCCGATCGCGCCTCAATGTTCTTTGCCGATCGCGTTTTGCTCGTCGAGGGAGCGACTGAGAAAGCGCTATTCAAGTGGTTACTGGCACGTGAATGGCATGACTTGACCAGTCACCGAATTGCCGTTGTCGACGTCTTGGGGAAATACAACTTTCACCGTTACATTGCCTTGCTCGAGGAACTTGGCATCGATTACGGTCTGATGCTCGACGACGATCAAAACAAGCAGCACCACAAAGCCGTCAATGAAATGCTCAAGAACAAGACGGGGCGGCATCGCCTGGGAAAGGCGGTTTTTTTTAAGAACTGCATGGAGACTTTCCTCGGCAAGGCGCTTCCTGGGCGCAACGACCAGAAGCCGATCCAGATTCTGAAAGCGCTTTAGCAAGGCGAGATTGCCACGGAAAAGCTTGATGAACTGAAGGAGCTTTTCTTGAAAGCTTTGGGGCTCTCCGCCTCCCAGTCGCACGAGGTGCAAGCATGAAACTCTATAGCAACGCATGGATCGCCATCGACCACGGCCTCGTCGCCGATCGCAGGCTGGCGCCCTACACGTTGGCGTTAACGGGTGACCGATCATAGTACCAGGCCGTCGCCGAGGACGACTGGGTGCCGTTGCTCGACGCCGGCGGGTCGGTGGTGCGTGCCGGGCGTCTGCTGCGCATCCGATCCGACCTCGCGACGACCACGATCTTCTTCGACCGCATGTGCACCGCCGGTGCGTCGGTGCCGGCGGCCAGCCTGTCGCTGACGCCCCCGTCCTCTGGCAGTGTCGGGCCTATCTCGTGGGAGACCTTCGTCTTGGCTTTGTCCAAGGCGTTCGGCCACACCGTCGCGACCGTGCCGGTCATCGAAGATCACGCCTACGGTCGCGAACTACTGCAAAGAAACCGCAGAGCCCGAATTCGGTATCATCAAGTCAGCCATCGGCTTCACTCGCTTCCATCTTGGGGGCCTCACAAACGTCGCCAGCGAGTGGACCCTAATCGCCCTCGCATCCAACTGCCGCAGGCTCCACCGCCTGCGGCAAACAGCCTGAACCAACCCCAACACATCACATAACATCAGAACACCCAAACCCGACAGGCTGCTAGGCCGCTTCACCTTGACCACCTGGACGTGTCGGCACGTCAGCCGCCATCATGGGCCGATTGGTTCAGACGCACAGTGGAACAGCACCCGGTCTGGCTTGAGCCGATCGATGGCGCTCATCACGCAGACATGGTTCAGCGCTGTCCACAGCCTGAGGACGAAGTCATCGGCCATGCCGAACACGAAATAGATGGTCTTGGAGATAATGGGCTGTGGCTCCTACCCGACCGTCACACGACTGCCACGACAGGCGAGCAGTGGCGCGCCAGTCGCAAGCGGTGTGCGCGACATTAGCCGGATCGCGCGGAAGTCGCATGAGGCAAGAGAAGCTGCACGTCTTCTCATTTTTGAGTTCGCGCTCCCGTCCGTTGTCCGGTCCCGCGGGTCACGGTCGTGGCGCCTCTGCCGGCTGGCAGGACGATGTCTGGACCTCCCACGTCTCGCCTTGTGCCGTGCCCATTGCCTCGGGCGCATGCACGGAACGGCACGTGCTCCGGACAGCCGGCTGCGCTTCCCCCGAAGAGAAAACGTGACGCCCGAATGCGGCCAGGACGGCGAGGGCGAGCCGGACGGCGCGCGCGCCGCGGCGGCGTTCCTGCGCGAGCCGTCGCGGCACGGGCCGTAGATGTATCATCGGGGGCAGTCCTCTCGTGATCGTCCGTCGGCGTCCGCGTTCCGCTTCGCTCGCCTGGCCCGTACGTCGCGGCCCGGGCCCGTCGGCCGCCGTGATGCCGATCCGGATTCGATCGCGCGCTCGCGCGCAAGGCCGAACGAGGGAACAGTCGCGCATGCGTGCGTAACGCCAGTTTAAGGATTTTGTCCGATCGTCGTGCCTGTCGTCGATGGGACAGGGGTCAGCCGCATGCCCGCACAAGCGAGTGAAGCACGGATCGGAGCCAAGCCGCTGGCGCTGCGGGATCTTTCGACCGGGACGACCGTTGTGGAGGATGTGGAGACCATTCCGGTTGCGCGTCCTCTGTTGCCGACGGCGGCCGAAATCCTTCCATGGCTGCATCGTATCGACGCGGCGCGCGTCTATTCCAATTGGGGGCCTCTGAACAGTCTGTTCGAGCAGCGCCTGTCGGAGCGTTTCGGCGCGCATGCGGTAACGGTCGCTTCCGGCACGGCGGGTTTGGTGTGTTCGCTTCTTGCCGTGTGCGAAGAGCGTCCGCATGGTTTGTGTCTGCTGCCGTCTTGGACGTTCGTCGCCACGGCGCATGCTGCGGCTGCTGCGGGGCTTGTGCCGTGCTTTCTCGATCCTGACGAGGCGTCGTGGGCGATTACGCCCGAGGGTGTCGAGCAGGCGGTGGACGGCTTGCTCAGTCGTCGCTGCGCTCCGTTTCGGCGCGTGTCGGCGGTGCTTGTCGTCGCGCCGTTCGGTCGTCCGATCGATGTCGGAAGCTGGGACGACTTTTCCGCGCGGACGGGAATTCCGGTGGTGATCGATGCGGCGGCGGCGGTAGACGGGCTGAAAGTCGGCCGTTCCCCGGTGGTGGTCAGTCTGCACGCAACGAAGTGTCTCGGGATTGGGGAGGGCGGTTTCGTCGCGACCCGGGACGGCGATCTCGCGCGGCGGATCAAGAGAGCAGCCAATTTCGGCTTCTTCGGGTCGCGTCGGGCCGAGGTTCCAGCGATCAACGGCAAGCTCAGCGAATATCATGCGGCCGTCGGGCTGGCGGCCCTGCAGGCGTGGCCGGAACGCCGGGAGCGTTTTCTGGCCGTGGCGCGGCGTCTTGCGGCGCCGCTGCGCCGTGCAGGGTGCATCATGCTCGACGGCTGGGGCGAGACCTGGGTCAGCTCGACCTGCGTCGTGCGTTTGCCGAACGGCTTGTCCGCTGCCGACGCGATGGTGGGGTTGGGGCTGCGCGGCATCGCCACCCGATCCTGGTGGGGGCGCGGGTGCCATGCGCATCCCGCCTTCGCGGACTGTCCGCGTTGGCCGGAGGATTCTTCCCTCGAGATCACGGAGCGTCTGGCGGATACGACGCTCGGTCTGCCGTTCTTCGTCGATCTTCCGGACGGCGCTGAGGATCGGATCGCCGACGCGCTCGTCGCGGCAGCGGGGCGGCGGCGGTCGCATCCGACGGCACGACGCCGTGCTGCTGTTCCTGCGTCGTGAGCACGGGTGCAGTCTTGGCGACGTCTGTGGCGTCCGGCCGGTCGTCGCCATCGGTGGTCGTTGTCGGCGGCGGGCTGAGCGGGGTTATTCATGCCATCGTTTTGGCGAGATACGGCGCTCGGGTCGCGTTAATCGAGAGCGGGAACGAGCTGGTCGCAGGTTGGCACGGCTGCGGGCCGGATGGCGGGCTGGATGCGGGTTTGCGGATCCCTGCTCGGTCTGGGATCGCTTGGGCGGATCGGCTCGTCTTCGAGGATACGGCGGATCTGGTCGGGGGCGAGTTGTGCTGGCATGAGCTTCCTTGTCCCGTGCCAGAGGGCCACGTCGTCGGCGGCGCACTGTGTGAGAGGACACCGGTCGTTGACGCTCGTCTGGTGCTGGCGGGAAGCGATCTGCAGCGAGCGCGTGCGGAAGTCATTGCATGCTCGGAGCGGGAAGACCCGCGGGCATCAGTGCGCAGCCTTGCGGAGAGGCTGCGCGCGATGTTCGGGGAGACAGTGTCGACAGCGGTTTTCGCACCGGCCATCCGCGCGGTCGTCGGCGACCGTCCCGAGGCATTGTCCTGGCGCGCGGCGGACAACAGGCTTCCCCTGCGCGTGGTCCTGGCCGACGCTGCCGAGACCGAGCACCTGCAGCGGCGCGGCTTCCTCGGCGACCGGCTTGGCCATCCGGATGTGCGCGATGCGCCAAGCTACAGGGGTCCCGGCTATCTGTACCCGCGACGCGGCGGAATAGGGCGCTGGACGAAGGCATTGATACTCCATTGCGCCTTGGCGGGAGTAACGGTTCGCACCGGTGTGAGGGTCGCGCGGACGGTCCTGCAGTCGGACCGAGTGCGTTCGCTCGTCCTCTCGACGGGGGAGGAGATGGCGGCCGACGCGGTCGTGCTGGCAGCGCCGCCGAGCGCTCTCGGCGCCAACTTCGCGGTCCCGTGCGACCCGATGCCGACGCGGCGACTTAGCGTTGCCCACCTTGTGCTCGCAGGCTCCCGACCATCGCACGGCCTGCACTGGTTCGTCTCCTATGATCCGGCGACGCTCGTCCATCGCGCTGCGTTCCTCGACCGGATTCGCGGCGAGGAGAGCGGAGACCGATTGACATCGCTGTTGGTCGAGCATCGGGGCAGCGAGGAGTCGCTTAAGACGGTGATCGACGAACTGCGGGCGCTCGGCGCGCTCGACCGATCGCAACGGTTGCTGGCAGCGACACGATTGCCGCCTGTGCGGTTCCCAACGGAAACGGTCGCCGCATACGAACGGAGACGAGAGGCAGCGGAGGCCGTTGCGATCCTTCGGAACGCAATCCCGACCGCGGCCTCGAGGGGGGAATTTGGCCTCGCGCATCAGGCCGTTCGGGAGGCCGCGCACTGCGTCGTGGCGATGGGTCTGGCGCAAGGGGGCTGCCATGACGTCTGAGACGCCGGCGGCGGGCGATACACGACCGGACGTGCCGCTTGACGTCGCGCGGGCCATCGTCCGCACGATCGAGCAGCGTTTCGCCGAGCTCGGCGCCACGCCGCAGGGTCTTTATTGGCCGAAGGGAGAGGATGTGGCGGTCCGCTACGCCGTCGGACTTCTCCCTGTGCTGTCAGCGCTCGACAAGCCCCGGATTTCCGTGCTTGACTTCGGGTGTGGGTGCGGCTTCCTGCTCGACTGGCTCGCGGCGAACGGGTTGCTGTCGCGCGTAGACTATCTTGGCGTCGATGCCTCGGCGGCAATCCTCGGGGAGGCGCGACGTCGCTGGCCCTCTCAGCGCTTCGCGCTTTGCGAAGCATCGGCCTTGGATGCGGCTGCGCCAGACGGAAGAGAGCGTTTCGACGCCGTGGTGGCGTTCGGCATCTTCACAGCCCGTTTCTTCGTGCCCGAGGACGCGATGCGGCGCTACGCCGAGACGACCCTCTCTCGCCTATGGCGACTGACCGAGTCTTGCCTTGTGTTCAACGCGATGAGCGTCCACGTCGACTGGACGCGCGAGGACCTGTTCCACTGGCCGATCGATGACGTAGTGTCGTTTGCGCGTCGGGAGATGTCGCGCCACGTCGACGTTGCTGGTGCGTACGGACTTTGGGAGCATACGTATCGCGTTTGGCGCACACCACAGCGTGGGTCGACGCGCGTGCCGCTGGAGTGGGGCGAGTGACGGCGCGGCATCCCTACCTCTTTGGCGGGTATGCCTCGGCGCTGGCCGACAGCTGGCCGGACGGGCTTGGGATTCTCACCGTGTCCGCTTGGGCGGACGCGCCGCTGATTCGCCGTGCGGTCGGTCGGAGGGAGGGGTGGGATCTTGCCTCGCCCTATCCGTTCCTGCCCTGGGACTCGGCGTGGTCGCCCGGTGAGGGCATAGCGCAGCTGCGGCGGTCGGGCGCCATATCGGCCGTCCTGGTGACGGATCCCGCGCACCCACCGCCGGAAGCGGTCGCAGCCAGCGCGGATATGGTGCGCGCATTCAAGCGGCACCATCTCGTCGAAACCGCGCGCGGATATCGCCCCTCGGCGCATCATCGGGCCGAGATTCGCAAGGCGGCTAGGCGGGGGGTGGAGGTGCGGAGGAGCAGCCTGCACGAGCTGCTCGGACCGTGGGTCGACCTCTATTCCCGCTTCATCGCCACTCGTACGGCGGAAGGCGCAATCCACCGCTTCTCCCGGCGTTATCATGGGGTACTGGCCGAGCTCGGGGCGGAGCTGTGGACGTGCTGGCTGGGCGAGCAGGTGGTGGCGGCCGCGGTCTGGTTGCGGTTCGGCCCTGTCGCCTACTACCACCTCGCGGCGGCGAACGATCGCGGACGGTCTGTGAGCGCCGGCCATGCTGCGGTCGACGCGGCGCTTCGCGCGCTGTCGGCCGATGGCGTCGAGGTCGCGGTTCTGGGTTCGGGTCTCGCCCGCCACGAGGCGGCGCCCTGTTCGTTGGAGCGATTCAAGGCCGGGTTCGCGACGCGAAGCACCGTCAACTTTATCCTCGGCTACGTGCTGGATGAGGTTCAGTATCGTCGCCTGACGGCGAGTGCGGCTGCATCGGACGACTACTTCCCCGCCTATCGTGCGCCGTCGATGGCTTTGTTGCCGGACCGGCTCGGCGAGGGCTACGCGTCCGGCGTCGAGAGCGACGATCCGTCTCCGCAGATCCGCCGGTGCAGCGAGGTCGGCAAGCCCGAGGGCGATGCGTCGTCCGAAGCCGTAGGGCAGCGGCCGGAAGCCCGGAGGGTGGGGGTGTGAGGGACGGAGCGCGCACGATCTGCTTCCTGACGCCGACCAGACTGTCTGGACACGGTGACAGCCTTGGCGTGCTGCGGACGGAGTACGAGGATGTTGCCGCCGCCTTTCGGGAGCTCGGGTTTCGAGCCGTCATCGCGGATGCGGAGACGCCGGATTTCCTGCGCACGGTCCTCGCGATCGGAAGCGAGCCGCACAGCATTCTGTTCGGCCACATGTTCTACGACATGACGGTCGTGGCAGGGGGACTGCCGCCGATTCCCCTCGCCGACGTCCTGCCGGCAAGCTTCGTATCCTACGTCGGCGATCATCCGATCGCGCCGTTCATGCGCGGTCGTGTGAGCCATCTTCACCACTGTCAAATTGCGTTTGTCTTCGACCCGGACTTCATCGAGCAGATTCGCGTGCTCAATCCCGAGGTGCGGGTTTTCCGCCATCTTCCTGGCCTGTCCTTCGGCGTCCCGAACGTGGAGCCGAGGCCGTTCGCCGAACGGGCCTTCGATGCGGTTATCGCCTTTCGTTACAAGCCCCTCCCCCGACCTGCCCAGATCGAGCCCGCTCTCACCGATCCCGTTCTCGGCGAGGCGCTGACAGCGACAGAGGAGGCGCTGCTCGACGATTGCGCGCGTCCTCTTTTCGCTGTCTTCTCGCAGAACCTGGCGGCGACTGCGGGCATCACCCCGGCGGTCTTGCGCGCCGAAGATCCGGCCAGGTTCGCCATAGCTCTCGATGCGCTGCACTACGTCGACTTCTTCATCAGGAACGAGAGGCGCAGGCGCTTGGTCGAACGGCTCCTGTCTCAGGCGGGCAGGCTGAAGATCCTCTTCGTCGGCTGCTCTCCGGACGAGTTCGGCGCTGCGACACCCGCCGGGGCGGATGTCCGCGTCGTGCAACACCTGCCGTTTGTGCATCTGATGGAGGCCTACCGCGACGCGCGCTTCGTCGTGCACTCCCATCCGACCTATCCCGGGGCTTTGCATGAGCGATTCCTCAACGGGGCGGCCTGCGGCGCGGTCGTCGTTTCGGAGCCGGTTCCGGTCTATCGGGAGCATTTCGTCGAAGGACAAGAGTGGTTCGCCGTTCGCGAGGGCTTTTCCTTGGCCGAAGTCGCGTCCGTGATGGGCGCGGAGCTTGAAGCAATGGGCAGACGGGCCTGGGATAAAG
This sequence comes from uncultured Elioraea sp., assembly GCA_937928775.1. GTDB lineage: Bacteria > Pseudomonadota > Alphaproteobacteria > Acetobacterales > Acetobacteraceae > Elioraea. The sequence continues at coordinate 35,574 of CALFVI010000049.1, forward strand.
TCTGGCAAAAGTTTTCGCCGCTGGCGCATGCGCGGCGGATCCTAGCTGCCCTGGAGGACCTCGCAGGCGCACGAATGCCCGACGCTCCATGCGAGGCGCGGCGACTCCCGCCGGGCTGAGGGAATGCCGCGCGCGAAGCGAGCGGTGTCGGGGGACGCGACGTCGCCGAGGCCGCTCAGGCGCGCCGTCTTGGGTGGAAGCCGACGAATCGCCGGCCGTCGGCGGAGACATGCGCGAGGATTCGTGCGCCGCGTTTGCGGACAGGAGATTCATTGCGCTTCGCAAAGGGGATCGGGTGGCATTTGATGCAAAAGCAACGTCGGGATCGCGGATTGCTGTGGGCAGACGTCCGCGACGAAGGGACGTTGGAGCATGGCTTGGCTCTCTTCCCTTTGCATCACCGCCAAATTGGGGTTGCTCGCGGGCGCGCTCGTATTTGCTTTGCTCGTCCTCTGCGGCACGTTCTTGCTGGAGGAGCACGGCCTGCGCGACGATCTCAAGCTGGTGGAGGCCGAAGCCGCCGCCGCGAGCTCGCCCTCGCCGTCGACCGCGCAGCTGAGGTTACCGTGGTCAGGCGCCTCATCGACCGGGAGATCGCTGCCTTCCGGAGCCGTATCAGTGACTGCGGGCGGCGGCAGGGGCGGTGCGGCGCGAAATCCTCGCCCGGCTCAGCCCGGCGATCGAGACGTATCCGGGTGCAGCGGTCCCTGGCGGCAGCGGAGCGGCGCGACCCGCATCTTCCTGCCATCATCCTGGCCGGCCGTGACGCCGTCTGCGCCATCGATCGGCTAATGCTGGAGCGCGAACGAGCCGCGAACACAGCGAAGGAGCGCGCGAAGGCCGAGGGGGAAGCGGATGCAAAGGCGGAGTTCTTCACCATGATCGCGGTCGTCCTCGCCTTCTTCGCTCTCGTCGCTCTCATGGTGTGGTGGATGGGGGCGCGCGGCATCGTCCGTCCCATTGCCGCCCCCGTCTCATGCCTGCGCGCGCTGTCCGAGGGCGACACCACCTCGGCAAGACCAGGGGAGGGACAGAAGGAACGTGCCCAGCGCACGCGGGGATGAACTCCAGAATGCCCCTAGGCTCAGGACTCATTGACCGAGCCGGAAGACGACGGTGCCGGCGAGACTGATGGCTGCGAGGAAGGTGTGCGCGCACCAGTGGTCGTGCATGGCGATGCGTCGCCACTCTGTCAGTCGGCCGACCATGATCGCGATGCGGTGGCGCTGGCGGTAGAGCGTCGTGTCGTATGGGATGGGCTGCTTGCGGTTCGTCTTCGGGGGAATGCAGGCGGCAATGCCCTGCTCGGCGAGCGCGGCGCGAAACGGGTTGCTGTCGTTGCCTCGGTCGGCGATCAGCTCGGACGGCGTGGCGCTTGGAGTGCAGCCCGCCCCGGCTAGCGGCCGCTGCAACCGATCAGGCGCCCCTTTTTGGGCAGGCTGGCTGCGGTCCAGTGTGCTTTGAGGTGGGTGCTGTCGATGACAAGCCAGTCGGGCTCGCCTGCTTTGCCTACCAGCGCTGCAAACATGCGGTCGAACACGCCCCCTGCGGCTTGTGCGCACGCAGCGGTTGTCGAGGGTCTTGCGAGGCCGCAGGCGCATCACGCCAGCGCAGGCGATGGCGAATGACGGAGATGATGCCGCTCAGCACGCGCCGGTCAGCCACGCGCGGGACGCCACGGGACAGCGGGAAGGGCGG
>CALFVI010000050.1 GCA_937928775.1 uncultured Elioraea sp.
AGGGTGACGCGTTATGTCGATGCTGAGTTTCGAGAAGAAGTACCGGGTGCGCGGCGGAACCCTGATCGGGGGCGACCTGTTCGACTTCTGGGTGGGGCCGTTCTACGTCGGGTTCTTCGGTGTCACCACGCTGTTCTTCACCGTGCTCGGGACGGCGCTGATCCTATACGGCGCAGCGCTGCAGGGCACGTTCAATGTGTGGACGATCAACATTGCCCCGCCCGACTTGAAGTACGGGCTCGGCTTCGCGCCGCTGAAGGAAGGCGGGCTGTGGCAGCTGATCACCATCTGCGCGATCGGCGCCTTCGTCTCCTGGGCCCTGAGGCAGGTCGAGATCAGCCGCAAGCTCGGCATGGGCTACCATATTCCGATCGCCTACGGCGTGGCCGTGTTTGCCTACCTCACCCTGGTGGTTTTCCGACCGCTTCTCATGGGGGCCTGGGGGCATGGTTTCCCTTACGGAATCTTCAGTCATCTCGATTGGGTATCGAACGTCGGCTACCAGTATCTCCATTTCCACTACAACCCGGCGCATATGCTGGCGATTACCTTCTTCTTCACCACCACGCTCGCGCTTAGCTTGCACGGCGGCCTGATCCTCTCCGCGCTCAACCCGCCGAAGGGCCAGCCGGTGAAGAGCCCCGACCACGAGAACACGTTCTTCCGCGACCTGATCGGCTACTCGATCGGCGCGCTCGGCATCCATCGCCTCGGCTTGTTCCTCGCGCTCTCCGCCGGGTTCTGGAGTGCCGTATGCATCATCATCTCTGGTCCGTTCTGGACGCGCGGGTGGCCCGAGTGGTGGGGCTGGTGGCTCAATCTTCCAATCTGGAAGTGACGGCGAGAGGAGCACTCGACATGCCGTTGGAGTATCAGAACATCTTCACCCGGGTGCAGGTGCATGGTCCGGCGCCCAACCCGGGCGTGCCCTTGCCCGCGGGCGATGAAGCACGCATCGGCAAGGGCACTTTCGTCCACCTCTTGGGGCGTTTTGGAGAAGCCCAGTTGGGGCCGATCTATCTCGGCCGATTGGGCCTGCTCTCCATCGTGTGCGGGCTGATCGCGATCGTCATCATCGGGCTCAACATGTGGGCCTCGGTGAACTGGGACCCGATCCAGTTCGTCCGCCAATTCTTCTGGCTCGCGCTTGAGCCGCCGCCTCCGCACTATGGGCTTCGCATCCCGCCGCTGCAGGATGGGGGGTGGTGGCTGATGGCGGGCTTCTTCCTCACCGCCTCGATCTTGCTGTGGTGGCTGCGCACCTATCGGCGGGCGCGTGCGCTGGGCCTGGGGACGCATGTCGCCTGGGCGTTCGCAAGCGCGATCTGGCTTTACCTCGTGCTTGGCTTCATTCGCCCGGTGTTGATGGGCTCGTGGGGCGAGGCGGTGCCGTTCGGCATCTTCCCCCACCTCGACTGGACGGCGGCGTTTTCGATCCGCTACGGCAACCTCTTCTACAACCCGTTCCACGCCCTCTCGATCGTCTTCCTCTATGGTTCGACTCTGCTGTTCGCGATGCACGGCGCCACAGTGCTCGCGGTGTCGCGCTACGGCGGCGAGCGCGAGCTTGATCAGACGATCGATCGCGGCACGGCTTACGAGCGTGCCGCGTTGTTCTGGCGCTGGTGCATGGGCTTCAATGCGACCTCAGAGTCCATCCACCGCTGGGCGTGGTGGTTCGCCGTGCTGACCCCGCTCACGGGCGGGATCGGCATCCTGCTCACCGGCACGGTGGTGGACAATTGGTACCTGTGGGCGGTGAAGCACGGGTTTGCGCCGATGTATGATCCCGTCGTGCCTGGCGGGGTTGTGGACCCACTGCTTGCGGCCGGGAGATAGGCCAATGAGCAAGAAAAAGGACTTCGACCTCGTCTCCACGGTCGGCTGGACGGCGATTGCAGTGCTCGGGGTGGCGGCGGCATTCTTCCTCGCCTCCACCTTCGAGCGACCGCCCGTTACCGCGATCCAATGGGGCAATCGCGGCACAGCGATGGAGCTCGTCTACAACCCGCGCACCGTGGCGCGTGAGCTTCCGCGCCACGCCGTTCCGCCGAAGGAGGAGGAGGTCGACAAGTCGGGGATCCCCTCGCGCGAGGCCTACCAGAACGTGCAGGTGCTGGGCGATCTCGACTCGGCTGAGTTCCTGCGGCTGATGAACGCGATCACCGCCTGGGTGTCGCCACAGCAGGGCTGCACCTACTGTCACAACCCAGAAAACCTCGCCGAGGACTCCGTCTACACCAAGATCGTGACGCGCAAGATGTTGCAGATGACGCGCGTGATCAACGACTCCTGGCAGGCGCATGTTGGCCAAACGGGTGTCACCTGCTGGACGTGCCATCGCGGCCAGCCGGTGCCCGCCTATGTTTGGGCGACAGACCCTCCGCAGGCGCAACGCCGCACGCGCGGGCTGATGAACACCGCGGCGGGGCAGAACACCGTCTCCACCGCGGCGGGGCTCTCCTCGCTGCCGACCGATCCCTTCACGCCGTTCCTGCTTGAGGACAAGCAGATCCGCGTAACCACGACCTGGACCCCCATGTCGGTTGGCGACAACAGGATGTCGATCAAGCAGACCGAGTGGACCTACGCCCTGATGTTCCACTTTTCCGCAGCGACGGGGGCGAACTGCACCTTCTGCCACAACTCGCAGAATTTCGGGAAATGGGAAGGCTCAACGCCGCAACGGGTCACCGCCTGGCATGGCATCGCCATGGTGCGAGCGATCAACAACGACTGGATCGTCCCGCTCACGCCGCTTTGGCAGGAGAATCCGAAAGGCCCGCCTGAAGCCGGGGCGGCAGCCGCTCTCGTACGGCTCGGGCCGATGGGAGATGCGATGAAGGTAAACTGCCTGACCTGCCACCAGGGCGCGCACAGGCCCTTGCTGGGTGCACGCATGCTCGCCGACTATCCGGAACTCAATGCGGTGAGCCTCTCGCCCATTCCGCTGCGGGCAGCGATGCGCTGATCGACTGACGTCCGCTGGGCGCGCTGAAGGGGGGCCTCGCACCCCCCTTTTTTCAGCTGCGCGGGTCGCGCAGCCGAAGCCAGAGATCAACGAGATGGACAAGTCCGGCTACGGCGAGCGCGGCGCTGATCGCCCCACCGCCTGACTCCGCGAGGGCAGCACGCAGTGCAAGCAGAAGGGCCGCGCCAGAGACGAGCATTGGCACCAGGCGCCATTTCCGTTGCCAAAGAAGAACGATCGTCTCGAAGGCGACCAGCAGCAGGATCGCATCGATCAGACGCGGGTCGGTGAAGGTGTCGTTTACGCTCATCGTCGCCCTTCGCCGCAAACATGGTGCCCAACTGCGGCGCTGGGTTGATGGGGTGGTGGGGATGGTCTAGGCAACCTGCGCGCCGGGTCGAACGGGAGGGTTCTCGCCGCCATGAACTCCTTCGAGCTCAACAAGATTGCCGCAGCGGTGCTGACGGCTCTGTTCGTCTTCCTAATGAGCGGGTTTATCGGCGAACTCCTCGTGCGTCCGAAGCAACTTGAAAAGAGCGTACTCGCGATCGACACCGCGCGGCGGGAGGCGCCGGCGCAGGCGGCAGCTCCGGCCGCGCCGACCGTCGAGCCGATCACGCCTCTGCTCGCCGCCGCCAACGCGGAGAACGGGGCAGCGATTGCGCGTCGCCAGTGCGCCGCCTGCCATTCCTTCGACCAGGGTGGGCGGAACGGGGTCGGGCCCAACCTCTGGGGCATTGTCGGCGCCGATCACGCGCATGCCGAGGGGTTCAACTACTCGCAGGCGCTGTTGGCCATGCGCGGCACCCCGTGGGGCTTCGAGGAATTGAACCGCTTCATCGCCGCCCCGCGTGCCTATGCTCCCGGCACGCGGATGGCATTCAATGGCTTGGCGTCCACGCAGCAGAGGGCGGATTTGATTGCGTATCTCCGCTCGCTTGATACGGACCCGAAGCCGCTTCCTTGAGCGCCTTCTTCAGGCGGCGCCAAGCTTGGCCAGCACCTCCCGCCATGACGCCTCGCGCGCCTCCGCCGCGCGGCGCGCCTCCGCCAGCGCGGCCTCGATCGCGATCAGATCGAGCGTCTCGGCCAGGGCTGCTTCGCGCAGCGCGGTCTCCTTCGCTTCCCAGGCGAGGGTCGCTCGCTCGTAGGTAGAGAGCGCCTGGGCAAGCGCATCGCCGGCTTTGGCATCGAGCCCGGCGAGGCGATCGCGCCAGTCAGGCGGCAACCGGGCAAGCCGCTCCGCCCCGAGGGATTCGATGCGAGGGGCAAGAGCGGCTGCGGGCGGCAAGAGAGGCCCCGCCTCATCCTCGGCGAACCCCATCAGACGGAACAGGCGCCGCCGCGCCGACCGCCCTGCGCTCTCAGAAGCCGCAGCGCGGGCCGCGAGGTCGGGGAGCGCTTCGGCCAGCGGCGGGTGGCGGGCTGCGAGGGCGGCGGCTTCGTGCGCGATGTCCGGCTCAGCGGCGAGGCGCCAGAGCAGAAGGGCAGCCTCGCTCCACAGCGCGACCTCGCTGCAGGCCTGCGCGAGGTCGAGGGGCGAGGGGCCCGGGGCAGGCCGCCGGCGCAGGGCTGCAGCGTGCGCGGGTGCGGCCTCCTCCAAAGCGGCGAAGGCGCGGCGACGAATCGCAGCATCCAGGTCGAGCTTTCGCTCGGCCGGCGCGACATCAGCCTCAGCGAGGGAGGCGGCACGGTTGAACAGGGCAAGACCGGTTTCATCGCTGATGAGAGCGAGAAGCTGCTCGCCAAAGGCCTCGGCCAGGTCGGCGCTGTCGGCACGGAACCGCTCCGGCTCAAGCGAGGCGAGCGCCTCGGCCAGGCGACGACGCAGCAGCGCGCCGCGATCTCCGAGGCCGAGCAGGGCAAGGAGGCCGACAGGTGTGAGTCCTTGCGGTGGGGGGCAGACGATGCCCTCCCCACCGAGCCTATCTTCGTATGCCATCGCCACGAATATGGCACAGGACGAAATGCGCTCCTACCGCAACGAAGGCGTGCGTGGTCAGGCATCGGCAATGGCGGCGCGCACAGCAGCGATGATGCGCTCCTGCGTCGGTGCGTCGAGATAGGGGTGGAAGGGGATGGAGAAGACCTCGCCGGCGAGGCGCTCGGACACTGGCACGCCTCCCTCGGCGACCGGATGGTGTGCGTAGGCGCGCTGACGGTTCAGCGGCTTTGGATAGTAGATGGCGGTGGGAATGCCCTCGGCGCGCAGTCGGGTGAGGATCGCGTCTCGGTTGCGTCCCGGCACGCGCAGCGTGTACTGCGCCCAGACCGAGCGGTTCCCCGGCGCGACACGCGGCACGATGGCGACATCGGCGAGGGCGGTATGGTAGCGGGCGGCGATGCGGTCGCGCGCCTCGCACTCTGCGTCGAAAAGGGTGAGCTTGGCCAGCAAGACGGCGGCCTGGATCGTATCGAGGCGGCCGTTCATGCCGATGCGAACATTCTCGTACTTGTCTTCGAGGTGCTGGCCGTGCACGCGTAGTGACAGCAGTGTCTCGAGGGTTGTGCGGTCGTGGCAGAACACCGCACCGCCATCGCCGTAGCACCCCAAGGGCTTGGCGGGGAAGAAACTGGTCGCCGCCATGTCGCCCGTCGCCGCGACCTGTCGGCCTTGCCAGGTCGCGCCGAAGGCTTGCGCGCAATCGACCAGAACCTTCAGCCCTTCAGCGGACGCGAGAGGTAAGATCGCTGCGTAATCGGCCGCCTGGCCGAACAGGTCGACCGGGATCACGGCACGCGGGGAAAGCCCGAGCCGGCGGGCGGTGGCGATGCCGCGCGCGAGGCTTTCCGGGTCCATCGTGAACGTGTCCTCGCGCACGTCGACGAACACCGGTGTGGCGCCGAGCCAGACCACCACCTCGGCGGTCGCGGCAAAGGTGAAGGCCGGCACAAGCACGGCATCGCCGGGCTTGATTTCCCACGCCATCAGGGCGAGGGCGAGCGCGTCGGTGCCGTTGGCGCAGGTGACGACATAGGGTGCCCCCGTATAGCGGGCGAGCGCGGCCTCAAGCTCCGCCACTTCAGGGCCGAGGATGTAGCGGCCAGAGCGAACCACGCGCAGCACCGCCTCCTCAAGGGCCGGGCCGAGGGCACGGCGCTGGGCGTCGAGGTCGATGAAGGGGATCGGGGTGGGCGAAGAACCCTCGGGCATCGCTGTCGTGCTTCGCTTGGCGCGGCGGCGTAGTCGCTGGTCCTTATCCTATACGCCCCCCTGGTGCCCGGAACGAGGCGGCTTTGCCCGGGTGCTGACGTGTTCAGGGGGCGGGGCGGAGAAGGCCTTGCTCGAGGCGCACCCGGTCGCCAACAGCGAGACCGGCTGCATCCCGCAGCACCACGGCGATCACCCTGCCTCCGTCGTCGCGGAGCACCACCTCAGCTGCCGCCCCGCCGAGCGGCCGGATGATGGCGACCCGGCCGGTGCGCACCGCGGAAGCGAGATCCCCGCGTGTGGTCTCCGCCGGGGCCTCGGGTGGGGCGGGCGCGGCGCAGGCGGCGAGGAGGAGAGTGGCGAGGAGGGCGAGGCAGCGCATGGGAGCTGGCGCGGCTTGGTGTGGCGATGCTGCCACGCTCGCGGAGGAAATGCGACCCGGGCCCGTGCAACGGTCGGCAACGGTTGCCGGTTTTGCCACGATTTCTTAGGAGGTTGTCGATCACTCCTCGCTCGTGGCTTGAAGCTAATCCGCCAAGCCGCGAGGTTCTCTCTCTGTTCCGGAGGGTCGGTTTCGATGTGCACCCAACACGGCGCGGCTACAGAGTGGACGAGGGGTAAGGGCCGGCGCCTCGCTGGGCTCCTTGCTCTTTTGCTCGCCGCCGCCTGCGCGTCGCAACCGCCGCCTGTGCGCCTCTCCCAGCATTCGATCCGCAGCTACGAACCACCTGGCCCGCCGCACGACCCGTGGGGCCCCTACATCCGCGAGGCTGCCGAACGCTTCGATGTGCCCGAGGTGTGGATCCGCGAGGTGATGCGGGTGGAGTCGGGCGGGCGGTGGGATGCGATCTCTCCCGCTGGCGCGATTGGGCTGATGCAGCTGATGCCGGCCACTTACGAGGGTTTGCGCGTCTCCCACGGCCTTGGCGACGATCCGTTTCACCCTCGCGACAACATCCTCGCCGGTGCGGCCTACCTACGCGAGATGTATGACCGCTTCGGCCGGCCGGGCATGCTCGCTGCCTACAACGCGGGCCCGGGCACGTTCGAGCGTTACCTCGGTGGCCAACGCGGTCTGCCGGACGAGACGCGCCGCTACGTCGCCGCCATCGCGCCGCGCATCCGGCACGCGACTCCGCGCAATCCGGCGCCGCCCGAAGTGTACCGGATCGCCGCCATTCCCGAGACCATCCCGCCCGGGCCCCGTCGCCCTCAGCGCGGCCCGACCCAGCTCGCCTGGTCTGCACCGACGCCGCCCGCACCGCCCGCGCGCCCCCCCGCTCCAGTGAGGGCCCCGGTCCGCGAGCCGGTGGTGGCGCAGGCCGCGCTGCGCCCGCCCGGCCCGGCCGCCACCGTCCTTGCCGCAGCGCCGGCTCCGTCGCCCGCCTCGGGCGGGTTCCGGCTTGTTTCGCAGGCGGTTGCCGCCCCGGCCGGAGCGGCTGCCCGTCCTGCCACCCTGCGAGGGGGATGGGCAATCCAAGTGGGGGCCTACCAGCGTGAGCCGGTGGCGCGCGCCGCGATTGAGGACGCGCGCCGCGCCGCGCCCGACCTTCTCGCCGCAGCGCGGCCGGTGACGGCGACCGTGCGCACCTCCTCCGGCACCTTGGTGCGTGCCCGCCTTGCCGGACTTTCGCAGGACGCCGCCGTCGCTGCCTGCCGCGCTCTCGCCCGCCGCGGCCAGAGCTGCGTCGCCCTCGCCCCGGACGCGCAAGGCTGATCTGCGCGCGTCGTCGCCCCGTTGCCGAGCCTCGGGCGTCGCGCCATCCTCGCTGTGGTCGAGGAAGACGAAAGGCCGCGCATGACGACGGAACCGAGCCCCGGGCCAGAGGCGCAGTTCCGCGCCTTCCTGGCGGAAGGCCGGCTGATGCTGCAGAGGAGCCGTACGACAGGCCGCTACGTGTTTTTCCCCCGCCTCGCTGTGCCGGGAAGCGGCGAGCGTGACCTGGAGTGGGTCGAGGCGTCCGGCTTCGGCACAGTGTATGCCACCACCGTCACCCGTCAGCGCCCGAACCCGGACGGATCCTCAGCCGACTACAACATCGCTCTGATCGACCTTGACGAGGGGGTGCGGATGATGAGCCGCGTCGAGGGCCTTCCCCCCTCCGAGGTTCGGATCGGCATGCGGGTGAAGGCGCGAATCGCGACCATCGACGGCGCGGCCCAGGTGGTGTTCGACCCGGCCTGAGCGGTCGTTCCGTCGGGTTACCGTTGCGCAACCCTGTGACGTCGCGAAAGGGGCAGACATGGCACGCGCGTTGAGGGGCAAGGTGGCGGTGGTCGGCATCGGCACCGCTGGCACGGGCGAAGCGCCCGGCCGCTCCGCGATCGAACTGCTCGCCGAGGCCGCACTCGCCGCCCTTGACGATGCCGGCCTCAGCCTCGCCGAGGTCGATGGGCTGTTCACTGCCACCTCGGTGCACGCCTTTCCCACCCTGTCGGTCGGCGAGTATCTCGGCATCCGCCCGCGCTTCTTCGATGGCACGAATGTCGGCGGCGCCTCGTTCGAGGCCCATCTGCTGCACGCGGCAATCGCGCTCGAAGCCGGCTTCTGCGACGTCGCCCTGATCGCCTACGGGTCGAACCAGCGCACCGCGGGCGGCAAGTTCGTCTCGTTCTCGGAGCCACATCCTTGGGAGGCGCCGTACAAGCCGCGCGTGCCGCTGACGGCTTATGCACTCGCCGCCTCCCGCCACATGCACGTCTACGGCACGACGCGCGAGATGCTGGCCGAGGTGGCGGTCGCTGCGCGCGCCTGGGCCAACCTCAACCCGCAGGCCTTCGCCAGAGGCCCACTCACCATCGAAGACGTGCTCGCCTCGCGCATGGTGTCCGATCCGCTCACCGTGCTCGACTGCTGCCTGGTGACGGACGGGGCCGCGGCCTGCGTGCTGACCCGGGCCGATCGCGCGAGGGATCTGCGCAAGCCGCCCGTCTATTTCCTTGGTGCGGCGGGTGCGCAGTGGCACCGCGCGATCAGTGCGATGCCTGATCTTACCATCACCGCCGCCGCCGAATCGGGGCCGCGTGCGCTCGCGCACGCCGGGGTGTCGATCAGCGAGGTGAACCTCGCCATGCTGTACGATGCCTTCACCATCACCACGATCCTCTTCCTCGAGGATCTGGGTTTCTGCCCGAAAGGCGAGGGCGGGCGGTTCGTGCAGGGAGGCGCGATCGCGCCGGGCGGCAAGCTCGCGGTCAACACCAACGGCGGCGGCCTCTCCTGCGTGCACCCCGGCATGTACGGCATGTTCCTGATCGTCGAGGCGGTGACGCAACTGCGCGGCGAGGCGGGCGAACGGCAGGTGCGACCGTGCGATGTCGCGCTCGTGCACGGCAATGGCGGTACGCTCTCGTCCCAGGTGACGGCAATCCTCGGTTCGGCACGCACGCTGTGAGCGCGGCTGTGCGGTGGACCGCACCGATGGCTTCGGCGAACAGTCGCACGGCGCCGCCTCGCGCGGTGTCGATCGCGACCCTCGGCGTCGCCTCTGACTGCGATGGCGCCATGGACCCGTCTCGATCGATCGCCTATCGTTTAGGGAGGTGATAGGTCACTCGGGGGCCGGGCTGGGATGCGCGGATGAGGTGTGAGGTGAGGCCAAGACTGCCCCAGCGTAGCCAACCCCAACTACCAGGCCGGCCTTGCGCGGCGCTGAGGCGGGCGCAACCCTCCAAACCCCGCCTCCTCCTGCTTGTCTGTCGCGCATGAGCCTCGCTGAGACTCCTCCCGTTATCATCGCCCGCGAAGGGCCGCTTGCCATCCTTACCCTCAATCAGCCGGCAAAACGCAACGCTCTGACGATGGCGATGCGCGCGATGCTGGCCGATGCTCTGGAGGAGATGGAAGGCGAGGTGGAGGTGCGCGCGGTGGTGCTGACGGGAGCGGGCGGGCATTTCTGTTCGGGCGGCGATCTCGGTGCGATGGACATCGCCTCGCTTGGGGCAGGGCGGGAGCGCATGCGCCGTAGCCATCGCCTGATCCGTGCGATGATTGAAGCGCGCGTGCCGATCGTGTGCGCGATCGAGGGGTGGTGCGCGGGGGCGGGGATGTCGCTTGCCTGCGCGTGCGATCACGTCGTCGCTGCCGGTGATGCGCTGTTCCGCGCCACGTTCGGCCAGGTCGGACTGATCCCCGATCTTGGGCTTCTGCACACCTTGCCGCGCCGGGTGGGCGAGGGCAGGGCAAGGGAAATCCTACTGTTCGGCGAGACGATCGATGCCGCGCGGGCGCACGAGATGGGCCTTGTCGATCGCCTCGCGCCACCCGGTCGCGCGCTCGAAGAGGCGAAGGCGCGCGCGCTGCTGCTCGCCGCCAAGGCTCCGCTTTCGCTTGCCCTGACCAAGGCCGCGCTCGCCGCGGGCTTGGCCGATGCGCTCGCGCGTGAGCGCGATCTGCAAGCGGCGCTCTACCTCACCGCCGACCATGCAGAGGGCAAGCGCGCCTTCTTTGACAAGCGCGCGCCGGAATTCCGGGGAGAGTGAGACGCATGAGCGAGCTGTGGCGTCTTTCGGCGCTGGCTCAGGCGAAGCTGGTTCGCACCCGTGCCGCCTCCGCCGTCGAGGTGATGAGGTCGTTTTTGGCCCGCATCGAAGCGGTCAACCCGCGGGTGAACGCGGTGGTGGAGATCCGGCCAGAGGAGGCGCTTGCCCTCGCCGAGGCGGCTGATCGTGCCGTGGCAGCGGGCGAGGCGGTCGGGCCGCTGCACGGCGTGCCGGTGACAATCAAGGTCAACGTCGACCAACGGGGCTATGCGACGACCAATGGCGTGGTGGTCTATCGCGACCTGATCGCCTCCGAGGACTCGGCGGTGGTGGCGAACCTTCGCCGTGCTGGCGCCATTCCGGCGGGGCGCACGAATACGCCGGCCTATTCGTATCGCTTCTTCACCGACAACGCCTTGCACGGCCGTACCCTCAACCCCTGGAATCCTACCCTCACCCCGGGTGGTTCCTCAGGTGGCGCATCAGCTGCGCTTGCATGCGGAATCGGATCGATCGCGCATGGCAATGATATCGGCGGCTCGATCCGCTACCCGGCCTATGCGTGTGGTGTGGCTGGAATCCGCCCCTCGCTCGGCCGTGTGCCGGCCTTCAACCCCTCGGCGGGCGCGACCGAGCGGCCGATCGCGATGCAGCTCTTCTCGGTGCAGGGGCCCCTCGCGCGAAACATCGCCGATTTGCGCGCCGCACTGCTTGCGATGATGGCGCCTGGACACCCCGATCCGTGGCACGCCCCCGTCCCCTTCGAAGGGCCACCCGTGCCCCGCCCACGGCGCGTTGCGCTCGCCGTGCTTGGTGCCGACCCGCCAGTCGCTGAGGCTCTGCGTCGCGCCGCCCAGTTTCTTTCCGAAGCGGGGTGTGTGGTCGATGAGGTCGACCCGCCGCACTGGGACGAGGCAGCAGCCCTGTGGCGCAGCGTGCTGATGGCGGATTCGATGCGCTTCATGACGCCGATGATCGAGGCGAACGGCGATGAGGCAGCGAAACGGTCCTGGCGCGGCTGGTGCGCCAACGTGCCGGCGCCGACGGAAGAAGCGTTCCATGCCGGCCTTGCCCGGCGTACCGCCATCCTGCGCGATTGGCAGCGTTTCTTTGCCCGCTACAGTGCCCTGCTGTGTCCGGTGAGCCGCGAGCCGCCCTTTCCCATCGATCTCGACCAGACGGAGGAGGGCCAGAGGCGAATCCTGCGCGCCCAGGAAACGCTCTACGTCATCAACTTCCTCGGCCTGCCCGGAGCAGTGCTACCCACTGATGTGGCGCACCAGGGCGTGCGGGTCGGCGTGCAGATTGTCGCCGACCGCTTCCGCGAGGATCTCTGCCTGGAGCTGGCGGAGATCATCGAGGCGCGGGCGGGCGAGGCGGGGCTGACCGATCCGGTCTCGGTATGATACGGAAAAACAACGATAGGGAGAAAGGAACCATGAGCTCCCCCCGCCGGCTGACCCTGACGCTTGTCGCCTGTGCGTCGGTCCTGGTCGCCATGCCGATCGCTGCAGAGGAGCGGCGCATCATTTCCACCCCGAACGCGCCGGCCGCCATCGGCCCCTACAGCCAGGCGGTGCAGACCGGGAACATCCTCTGGCTCGCTGGGCAGATCGCAATCGATCCGACGACCAACCAGGTGCGCCACGGCACGATCGAGGAAGAAACGAAGCTCGTGCTCGACAACCTCAAGGCCGTGGTGGAAGCCGCCGGCATGACCATGGCCAACATCGTCTCGGTCACAGTCTTCCTGAAGGATCTCGACGAATTCCCGCGCATGAACGCGGTCTATGCCACCTATTTCCCGACCAATCCGCCCGCGCGGGCCACCGTGCAGGTGGCACGCCTACCACGCGACGTGAGGATCGAGATCGCCGCGGTTGCGGTGCGCTGAGCCGCCGACGCGCTTGGTCGTCCCCTTGTTGCCTCCGCGCGTGCAGAACTGGATCATTGCCAAGCCGCCCGCGCGCGGAGCGAAGGGAATTGTCGTCGCGCAAGCGAGGCGGGCGGCGGAGGTCGGAGCCGAGGTGCTGGCGGCCGGCGGTACGGCGGCGGATGCTGCGGTCGCGACGGCTTTTGTGCTTGCCGCGGTCGAGCCGTGGAACTCCGGCTTGGGCGGGATCGGGTTCGGTCTGGTCCATCCGGGCGAGGAATCACGCGCCCATGTCGTGGACTTCGGCCCCGTTTCCCCAGCGCGGCTCGATCCCGCCGCCTTCCCCATCGTTCCGGGCACGTCGCAGCATCTGTTCGCCTGGCCCAACGTTGCCGGCGAGCGCAACGTGCACGGGCCGCTCTCCTTCGTTGTGCCGTCAGCGGTGGCCGGCTATGCCGAACTCCATCGGCGCTGGGGGCGGCTGCCTTGGAAGGAGGTGGTCGCGCCTGCCATCGCTGAGGCGCGCGCAGGGTTGGCCGCGGATTGGTTCGTCGCGCTGAAGATCGCCTCCGCCGCAGCCGACCTCAGCCGCTACGACGATGCCGCGCGAACCTACTTGCCCGACGGCCTAGTGCCAGTGCCGCCTTACGCCGGCCCGCCGAGACGCCTCACGCTCGGGCGGCTTGCCGACACGCTCGAGCGTCTCGCCCAGGCCGGTGCCGAAGATTTCTACCGCGGCGAGATCGCGCGCGCGATCGTGGCCGACATCGCGGCGATCGGCGGTGTGCTGGATGGCGAGGACCTCGCCCGCTGTTCCGTCCGCGTGGCGGAGCCAAGCCTGCACCCATGGCGCGACTCCGTGGTGCAGGGCGCGGGCGGGCTGACGGCAGCCCCAACCTTGGCGCGCGTGCTGGAGGCGCTCGCGCCGCAACGGTTTGCGAGACCCGATGAGGCGTTCTTCCTCGCCCTCGCCGAGGCGCTGCAAGCCGCTTATCGCGAAAGACTGTCCTCCCTGGGCGACCCGACGGCCGATCCCCGCGCCGCTGAGGCTTGCACCACCCATCTCAGCGCCGTCGACGCCGACGGCACCATGGTCTCGCTCACCACGACCCTGCTCTCCTCGTTCGGCAGCCGGGTCGTTCTGCCCACGACAGGAATCCTGATGAACAACGGGGTGTTCTGGTTCGACCCGCGGCCGGGCACGCCGAACGCGATCGGGCCGGCCAAGCGGCCGGTCTGCAACATGTGCCCGGTGATCGTCGCCCGCGACGGCCGCCCCGTGCTCGCCGCCGGCGCCTCGGGCGGGCGGCGGATTCTCGCCGCTGTCGTCCAGCTCCTCCTGTTCGTGCTCGAGTTCGGCATGGACGCCACGGCGGCCGCCCATCACCCGCGCATCGACGTCTCCGGCGAGAGTGGTGTCGCGATGGATCCCCGCCTCGATCCCGCCATTCGTGCCGCCCTCCGCCAGCGCTTCGCCGCCGAGGAGGTCGAGCACACGGTGCTTCCCGTCAGCTACGCCTGCCCCAATCTCATCCTGCGCGAACCGGACGGAACCTGCAGCGGCATCTCCGACATCATGACGCCAGCAAGTGCGGCGATCGCTGCAGGCTGAACACAGCAAACACAGCATGAGCGACATCGCCACCTTCACCGCCACCGCCCTCGTGCGCGCCTACGCGAGGCGCGATCTCTCGCCGGTCGAGGTGGCGGAGGCCGTGCTCTCCCGCATCGCGCGGCTGGAGCCGAGTTTGAACGCGATGGTTCTGGTCGATGCGGATGGTGCGCTGCGTACGGCGCGGGAGAGCGAGAACCGCTGGGTTGCCGGCCGCCCCCTCTCCCCGCTCGACGGCGTGCCGGCCACCGTGAAGGACCTGATCGATCTCGCCGGCTTCCCGACCCGCCGCGGCAGCCGGGTCACCGACCCCCGTCCCGTGCCGCATGACGCTCCCTCGGTCGCTGCGCTGAAGGCGGCAGGCTGCGTGATTCTTGGCAAGACGACGACGACGGAGTTCGGCTGGAAGTCGCCCGGCGACAGCCCCCTCACTGGAACGACCCGCAATCCGTGGGACCTGCGCCGGACGGCAGGCGGCTCATCGTCAGGTGCCGGGGCGGCGGCCGCCGCGGGCTTTGGGCCGTTGCACATCGGCACCGATGCCGGCGGCTCGATCCGCATTCCCGCCGCCTGGTGCGGCATCGTCGGCGTCAAGCCCACCTTCGGGCGGGTGCCGCAATGGCCGCTCGGTGACTTCGCGCAGGTCGCGGTGGCAGGGCCGATGACCCGCACGGTGACCGATGCCGCTCTCATGCTCACCGCGATGAGCCGCCATGACTGGCGTGATCCCTTCGCCCTGCCCGACCCCCCGCCCGGTTGGCTCGGCGGGATCGATGCGCCGATCGAGGGGCTTCGCGTGGCGCTCGTGCGCCAGCTCGGCTTCGACCCACCCGCCGAGGCAAGCCAGTGGGCAGCGGTGGAGCGCGCGGCTGAGGCGCTCGGCGAAGCCGGCGCGATCGTCGAGGAGGCGGACCCGGCGATCCCGGATGCTCGCGCGGTGTTCGTGCAGGTCTGGGCGAATGCGCTCGCCCGCCTGGTGGCCACCATTTCGCCGGAGCAGCGGCGGCTCCTCGATCCTGGCCTTGTTGCGCTTGCTGAACGCGCGCCCCCGATGAGTGCCGGCGACTACCTCTCCGTCCAGGCGGCGGCGAACGAGATCGCACACGGGCTCGCCTCTTTCCTCAGACGATATGATGCTCTTCTCTGCCCCGCCGTTCCCCAGCCGGCTCTGCTTGCCGACGAGCCTCTCGATCAGCCAGAGGAGGATCTCTGGCGACGCTGGGCGCCCTGGACCTTCGCCTTCAACCTCTCGCGCCAACCCGCCGTGGCCGTGCCGGTCGGGCTTGATGCGGAGGGTTTGCCGAGCTCGGTGCAGGTGGTTGCGCCACAATACGAGGATGCCCGCGCGCTCAGGGTTGCGTACACGATCGAGGCGGCCCTCGCGCCGGCCACGCTCGCGCCCCTCTAGGCCATGGCCAGGCCGGCCATCGGCATCATGGCCAAGGCGCCGGTGCTGGGTCTGGCCAAAACGTGACTGGCCGCCGACGTGGGGGCCGAGATCGCAGCGCGGCTTGCGCAAGCCATGCTCGCCGACACCGCTGCACTGGTGCGCGCGCTCCGTGCGGACGGGTATGTGATTGTCACGCCAGCGGAGCATTGCGCCTCCGTCTCGGGGCTGGTTGGCCTGCCCGCGCTGCCGCAGACCGAGGAGGGGCGTTTTGGGATGCCGCATGGCGGCGGCGGTCGACTCCCTGTTCGCGCGCGGCCACACGCCGGTGGTTTTGATCGGCACCGACGCGCCGCACCTCCCGCCCTGTCACCTGAAGACGCTCCTCGTCCTGGCCACACGCGATCGGACCGGAGCGGTGATCGGCCCTGCCGAAGACGGCGGCTATTGGGGGATTTCGCTGTCGCGTCCTGCGCCTGTCCTGCTCGTCGGGATTCCCTGGGGCAGTGCCGGCGTTCGGGAGGCGACGCGCCTTGCCGCGGCACGCGCGAAGATTGCTCTGCGCGAAGGCCCGCAGTGCTATGACATCGATACGATCGATGACCTCCGTCGGCTCTGTGCGCCGGGTGCTGCGACGCCGGATCGGGCACCACGGACGCGCGCCGCCGCCGCGTTGATCGAAGCTGGTGGCGGGGCTAGGCTCGCTGCCGCCAAGACAGTTGCAGGGGAGGACGCTGCATGATGAACATCCGCCGCCGCACGTTTTGTGTTGCCACCGTCGCTGCCGTGGCGTCCACGCAGGCTCTTGCCCCGCGCCCCACGCGTGCGCAGCAGCGCTTCGAGAGCATCTTCATGTTCATCCCTGCCGGGCCGGGCGGAGGGTGGGACTCGACGGGGCGCGCGATCGAACAGGCGGCGCGTGCGGCCGGCCTCGTTGGCAGTTTCCAGTTTGAGAATGTCGGCGGTGCCGGCGGCATGGTCGGGCTGCCGCGCTTCGTCAACCAGCGCCGCGGCCAGGCGAACGCGCTCATCGTCGGTGGCTCCGTCATGGTCGGGGCCGGGATCACCAACACGAGCCCGATCACGATCCGCGACGTGGTGCCGATCGCGCGGCTGACTGAGGAGGCGGGCGTGGTGGTGGTTCCGCCGAATAGCCCGCACCGCGACTGGGCCTCGCTTGCTGCTGCGCTGAGCACCAACCCAGGATCGGTTCCGGTCGGTGGCGGTTCGGCCGGCGGCACAGACCACATCGCGCTCGGGCTGATTCTGAAGGCGTTGGGGCGCAACCCGCGCGAGGCGTCCTACGTCGCCTTCGCCGGCGGTGGGCCAGCGCAGGCGGCCATTCTCGGCGGGCAGGTCGCGGCGGGAATCAGTGGCTACTCGGAGTTCGCCGAACAGATCAAGGCCGGGCGCATGCGGGCTTTGGCGACAACCGGCGCGGAGCGTATCCCGGGCACCGACATCCCCACCCTGAAAGAGCTCGGCGTGAACGTGACGGCGACGAACTGGCGTGGTGTGTTCGCAGCCCCCGGCATCACGCCCGCCCAGCGGCAGGCTCTGATCGACCTCATCACCGCCGTGCACGCCACCCCGCAGTGGAAGGAGATTCTTGCCCAGCGGGCCTGGACAGATGCCTTCCTCGCGGGTGACGCCTTCGCCGCTTTCCTGCACGAGGACATCGCGAAGACGGAGACCGTGCTGAAGGATCTGGGCCTCGCCTGATCGCCCCCTCGCCTGATCGCCCCAGCGTGCGTGCGCGCCGGCGCCGCGACGAGCTTGCTTTCGCCCTTCTGCTCGTCGCTCTCGCCTTGCTGTCGCTCTGGCAGACGCTTTCGATCCCCGTCTCGCCGATTTACGCGCGCGTCGGTCCCACCGCGTTTCCCTGGATCGCCTCGGCCGGGCTGCTCGTCTTCTCGCTGGTGCTGCTTCGGCAGGCCTTAGGCGGCGGATTTCCCGGAGTGGATCGGCAGAAGACGGTGGATTGGCGAAGCCTCGGCTGGGTTGCGGCGGGGCTTGTCGCAAACGCAGTGCTGATCACCACCTTGGGCTTTGTCTTCGCCTCTGTTGCCCTCTTCGCCTGCACAGCGCGGGGGTTCGGAAGCCAGCGCCCCGTTCGCGACGCGCTGATCGGCTTGGGTGTGGGGCTTGCCGCCTTCCTCGGGTTCGCGCGGCTTCTCGGCGTGAACATCGGCGCGGGCGTGCTTGAGGGGCTGCTGTAGCGAGATGGAAACGCTCGCCCTGCTCGCCGGCGGCTTCGCGACGGCGCTTTCGGCCCAGAACCTCCTGTTCGCTTTCGCCGGCTGTTTTCTCGGTACAGCGGTTGGCGTTCTGCCGGGCATCGGGCCGGCGCTCACCGTCGCGCTCTTGCTTCCCATCACCTTCAAGGTGCCGGCAGCCTCCGCCTTTATCCTTTTCGCCGGCGTCTACTACGGCGCGATGTATGGCGGCTCGACCACCTCCATCCTGCTCAACACGCCGGGCGAGAGTGCGACCATCATCACCGCGCTCGAGGGGTTCCAGATGGCGAAGAAAGGCAGGGCAGGCCCCGCACTTGCCACCGCTGCGATCGGCAGTTTCGTTGCCGGAACCATCGCCACCGCTGCGCTCACCTTCTTCGCCCCCGTTGTGGTCGAGCTCGCGCTGAAGCTCGGGCCGGCGGAATATTTCTCGCTGATGGTGATCGCCTTCGTCGCGGTCTCCGCCGTGCTCGGCTCCTCGGCGGTGCGCGGATTCGCCATGCTGTTCCTTGGTCTGGTGCTCGGCATCGTCGGGGTCGATCTGCAGACCGGCCAGCCGCGCTTCACGTTCGGGCTGATCGAGCTGCTCGACGGCATCGAGGTGACGATCGTCGCGGTCGGGCTGTTCGCGGTGGCCGAGACGCTGCATCTCGCCGCGCGCCACCGCTACGGCGAGGACGAGCTTCTGCCCCTCTCCGGCTCGCTTTGGCTGACGCGCGAGGATTTCGCCCGCTCCTGGAAGGCCTGGCTCAGGGGTGCGCTGATCGGCTTCCCGTTCGGCGCCATCCCGGCGGGAGGTGCAGAGCTTCCGACCTTCTTCTCGTATTACATCGAACGCAAGCTCGCTCGCCGGCCCGAGGAGTTCGGCCATGGCGCGATCGAGGGCGTGGCGGGGCCTGAGGCCGCCAACAACGCGTCTGCGGCCGGCGTGCTGATGCCGATGCTCACCTTGGGCCTGCCGACTTCAGTGACAGCGGCGATCATGCTTTCCGCTTTCCAGTCCTACGGCATCCAGCCAGGGCCGCTCCTGTTCCAGACCCAGAGCGATTTGGTGTGGAGCATGATCGCGAGCCTCTACATCGGCAATGCGATGTTGCTCGTATTGAACCTGCCGCTGATCGGGCTCTGGGTGCGCGTGTTGCGCATTCCCCGCCCGCAGCTCTACGGTGGCATTTTGGTGTTCGCCACCATCGGCGCCTATGGGGTGGCGAACTCCGTTATCGACCTCGCGGTGATGTACGCGGTCGGCCTCGTCGGGATGCTGATGAAACGCTATGATTTTCCGGTCGCACCGGTCGTCATCGGCATGATTCTCGGGCCGCTGGCGGAGCAGTCCTTTCGGCAGGCGATGACGATCAGCCAGGGCGATGTGACGACCTTCCTCACGCGGCCGATTTCGGCGGCGTTCCTCGCCATCGCAGCCGCCCTCGTGCTGGCGCCCCCGGTCCTGCGCGCTCACGCAGCCTCGCGCGCGCGCGCCCGATCCTCGCCATGATCGGCTGGCAGGCGTCGAGTGATGCGCGCACGACGCTTGCTCTGTCTCGCTCTGGTCCTCGTCCTCGCGGCGATCCCGCTTGCGCTGGTCGCGTGCGCCCTCGCCGAGGGCGGGTGGTCGATGGCGGAGGCCGCTATTCTCGCGCTCGCTGCCGTGATCGCGCCCTGGGTGGCGAATCTCGGCGCTTCGGCCCTGGTCGGCTTCGTCGTGCTCATGCGGCGGCAGGACCCGCTGCGCATGGTATGGCCTGAGGTGGTGTTCGACGAGGCGGCGCCGATCACGATCGATACCGCGCTCGTGCTCTGCATCCGCAACGAGGATACCGCGGCCGTGCTCGCCCGCCAGCGCCCCCTCCTGCAGGAGCTTGCGGCGGAAGGTTTGGCTGAGCGGTTCGCGCTGGTCGTGCTGTCCGACACGCAGGACGCGACGCACGCCGAGGAGGAGGAGCGCGCGGTCGCGTCGTTCCGGGCGAGCCTGCCTGAGGGCCTGCGGCTTCTGTATCGCCGGCGCGCGCACAACGAGGGCTTCAAGGCGGGCAATGTGATGGAGTTCGCGCGCCACCGCGCGGCCGGATTCGAGGCGATGGTCGTGCTCGATGCGGACTCCGTGATGACAGCCGACTGCGTGCTTCGGCTGGTGCGCTTGATGCAAGCGAATCCGCGTGTGGCCTTGATTCAGACCCTGATCGTCGCCAGGCCCGCTCTGTCGCCCTTCCCGCGTCTCTTTCAGTTCGGCATGCGACACGGCATGCGCGTCTATGCCGCCGGCATCGCCTGGTGGCAGGGGCCGGACGGGCCCTATTGGGGGCACAACGCGATCATTCGCCTCGCGCCGTTCCGCGATCATGCCGCGCTGCCGACACTTCCCTCGGGTGGGCGCATTCTCAGTCACGACCAGGTCGAGGCTGCGCTGTTGCGTGGTGCTGGCTGGGAGGTTCGGCTCGACCCGCTTGAACAGGGGTCCTATGAAGCGAATCCGCCAACCTTGCTCGACTTCCTGGCGCGCGATCTGCGATGGATGGCGGGCAACCTACAGTACTTCGCGCTGCTGCGCCTGCCGCTCTTCCGGCCGATGGGGCGGCTGCAGCTCGTGCTTGCGATCCTGTTGTTCCTGTTCTCGCCCATCGTCTGCGCCATTGCCGTGCTTGCGTTGATCAACGCCCACGATCCGGCTGCCGCCGCTGCGGTGTCGGCGCCATGGGGGATCGCCGCGACGGTGCTGTTCGGCGTCCTCTTCTTCGCCCCCAAACTCCTCGGTGCGCTGGAGGTCGCGCTGAAACCGGCTGCCTTGCGCGCCTGGGGAGGGGGGATGCGCTTTGCGCTGTCGGTGGCGGTCGAGTTCGTCTTCTCCCTGTTGCTGCTGCCGATTTCGGCGATCAACCAGACGGCAGCGATGGTGGCGATGGTCTTCGGCAAGCGCATCGGCTGGGCACCGCAGGCGCGGGAAGACCGATCGGTGCCGCTGGCCGATGCCATGCGCGCTCTGTGGTGGCACTCGGCGATCGGGCTCGCCGCTCTTCTGGGCTTCGCGTCGGCCTCGCTTGGTGCCTTCCTGTGGGCCCTGCCGCTCATCGCCGGTGCTTTGCTGGCTGTGCCGTTCTGCGTGGCGACGGCTCATCCTCAGCTGGGCCTGGTCCTGGTACAACACGGCATCTGCGCCATTCCCGAGGAGCTGGATCCGGCCTCGCCCTTCCCGTCGCTTGTTCAGCCGAAGAGCGGACGCGCGGCGCAGGCGGCGTAGAGGTCGCCGGAATTCGCTTCCGCGGGCAGATCCTCGAGCCAGGAGCGCACCGTTCCGGCATCGACCGGGCCTGGGAAGACGTATGTAAGGCTCTCTCCCAGAGAAGCGTTGAACCGCGCGTAGCCGAGGGCAACGAGACGGTCGAGCGCGCGGAATGCGACGGCGCGGGCGATGGTGGTGAACTCGATGGAGAGGGCGGGCGGCGGATGGTCGAGCCCGGCGAGGGCGACATCCTCGAAGCCCTCGACATCGATCTTGATGAAATCCGGACGGCCGAACCGGGTGGCGAGGGCGGCGAGAGTGGTGCCGCGCACGCTCGTCCGCCGCGTCCAGGTCTGCCCCTCCCAGCCAGGCGCGCCGTCCGCTGCGTTGACGAACTCGACCGAGGCGGTGGAAATTGTGGGGTTGGCTTCGTTCAAATAAAGAACGATCCGCTTTTGTGATGAATGAATTGCCGCTTCGATCACCGTCACACCTGAATCGCGCACGAAGCGGGCGCGCAGGTAGCGGGCGAGCGCCGATTGCGGTTCGACCGCAACGACGCGCGCACCGAGGCGGCGGAATGCCTCCGTACGGTCGCCGACGTGCGCGCCGATGTCGAAGGCAAGGTCACCTGAGCGAAGAAACCGCGCGTACCATTTGATCAGCGCGGCGCGGCGGCCTGCGCTGCCGCGGTAGAGCGCGACGGAACGGGCGATGGCGGAGGGTGGGACCATCGTTCAGACGAACAGGAGCGCGGCACCGCCTGCCTGGTCGGGCGGCAGGAGGAAACCCTGCTCGGTCTCGCGCCCTATACTTGCGGCGAGGCGACGGATCGCCGCTCCGCCATCCTCTGTCCGCAGCACGGCGCCGGCAATCCACGGCACGGTGGGTGCGGCAACGCCAGGGAAGGGCTCAGTGCTCACAACTCGCACGCGGCCGCGTGGAAGCGCCACGACTCCGTCGTGCGCCGGCACCCCCGTGAGACGCTCGAGCCGCGCACGTGTTGCCGTCGGCTCGGCGACGGCGAACACAACCTCCTCAAGTGCGACGACGCGGTTGGCGTGGGAGAGGAGATCGCGTCGCCACAGGAGCTCCGGCGTAAGATGGCGGATCAGCTGCAGCTTGCCCTCCGGAGCGTCCGGCAAAGGGAGCCTTGCGAAGCGAGCGGTCTCGACCTTGCCGTCGATCGCGATCGGCCTTTCGAGCCAGGCAACACCGTCGATCGCGATACCGGCGGCGCGAAGTCGAGCGAGTTCCGCCTCTTCATCGTCGATGCCGAAGGCGACGATGTGCAGCCCCTCATGGCGGGCGAGCATGCGGGCAAGGCTGGTGGATGGACGGTCAGGGTCGATCTGCGCGATCAGTTCGAGGTAGCCCTCGCGAAACATTGCGCAGCGGTTGCCGGTCCCAGTCGGTTCGGGCGTGCCGCGGGGGCCGGGAGCGTAGTGGGTGGCGCGCGGCATCAGCGTGAACCCCAACCGCTCGTAGAGGGAAGCCGTGACATCGAGGTCGCGGCAGGCGAGGCCGACGTGGTCGAGCGAGGTCGCGCTCATTTTGGAATCGTCATGTATTTCGCGGTCTTCCAGGCAGGGGGTTCGGACGCGGCTGCCGCGTACCAGTCGCGCAGCAAGGGGTGGTCGAGGACGGTTCGCACATAGCTCCAACTGTCCTCCGCGAGCTCCGGGCGCCAGGTGGCGAAGCGCGTCGCCACCGGCGCATAGAACGCATCCGCCAGTGTGAAGCGCTCACCGAACAAGTAGGGGCCGCCGTCGGCGAAGCGCGCGCGGGTCGTGCGCCAGATTGTCTCGACGCGCGCAATGTCGGCGAGCGCCTCCGGCGTGCGCTGACGGCCCGCCGCCTGGTGCGCAAAGCGCGCGTCGAGGTTCATCCACATCGCGGAGCGAAGCCCGCGAAAACCTGCGTGCATCTCCGCTGCAATCGCCCGCGCGTGTGCCCGTGCCCGCAGCTCCGACGGCCAGAGCCCAGGTGCCAGTTCGGCGCAGAACTCGGCGATGGCAAGGCTGTCCCAAACAAGGGCGCCGCGATAGGCGAGACAGGGAACCATTCCGGACGGCGACACCTCCGCGATGCGCGCCTTCGTCTCCGGCTGATCGAGCGGGATCACCACCTCCTCCACAGCAAGTCCGGCGAGCCGTACGGCGAGCCAGCCGCGCAGCGACCACGAGGAGAAGGTGCGGGTGCCGATCCAGAGCGTGCCATCCGCCATTTACGCCATCTCCGTCAAAAGCGGACGGACCCTGCCACGGAAGCCACCGTCCCGCCACCCGCCTCGCCCTTGTCGCGGAAGGGCGCGAGTGGCACGGTGCGACCGCAACCCGGAGGGCTTGCCATGACCGTCTCCTTCCGCCCGAACGACCTCTCCGCCTTCTGGATGCCCTTCACCGCCAACCGCGCTTTCAAGGCGAACCCTCGCCTGCTCGCGCGTGCCGAGGGAATGTTCTACTACACACCGGAAGGCCGGGAGATCCTCGACGGCACTGCCGGGCTCTGGTGCGTCAACGCGGGGCACGGGCGGCGCGAGATCGCGGAGGCGATCAAGCGCCAGGCCGATGCGATGGACTTCGCGCCAACCTTCCAGATGGGCCATCCGATCGCCTTCGAGGCGGCCAACGCTCTCGCCGCCTTCCTGCCGGATCATCTGCCGCACGTGTTTTGGACGAACTCGGGCAGCGAAGCGGCGGACACCGCGCTGAAGATCGCGCTCGCCTACCACCGCGCGCGCGGAGAGGGGCAGCGCATGCGCCTGATCGGGCGCGAACGCGGCTACCACGGCTCAGGCTTCGGGGGAATGAGCGTGGGGGGCATCGTCGCCAACAGACGCCAGTTCGGCGCACAGCTGCCGTTCGTCGATCACCTGCCGCACACGCACCTTCCGCACATGAACCGTTTCGTGCGCGGCGAACCCGAGCACGGCGCCCATCTCGCCGACGCGCTTGAGGATCTCGTCCGCCTGCACGGCGACACCATCGCCGCCGTGATCGTCGAACCTGTGGCGGGTTCGACGGGTGTGCTCGTTCCCCCGCGCGGCTATCTGCAGCGGCTGCGCGAGCTCTGCACGAAGCATGGCATCCTGCTCATCTTCGATGAGGTGATTACCGGCTTCTCGCGGCTTGGCGCACCCTTCGCGGCGGATCGGTTCGGTGTGCGGCCAGACATCCTGACCATGGCCAAGGGCCTCACCAACGCTGCGGTGCCGATGGGCGCGGTGGCGGTGACGGCCGAGATCCACGACACCATCGTGCACGGGGCACCGGCCGGAATCGAGCTCTTCCACGGCTACACCTATTCGGGCCACCCTCTGGCCTGCGCAGCAGCGATCGCAGCGATCACCATCCACCGCGAGGAGGATCTCGCCGGACGCGCGCGCGACCTCGAGCCCTATTGGAGCGAACGCGTGCACGAGCTCGACTGCGCTCCGGGTGTCGCCGATGTGCGCGATATCGGCATCATCGCAGGAATCGAGCTCGCACCGCGTGAGGGCAGACCGGGCGAGCGGGGCGCTGCGGTGCTACAGCGCTGCTTCGAGGAGGGTCTGCTCGTTCGTGTCACTGCCGATACGGTCGCCCTCTCTCCACCTCTCATCGTCGAACGCGCACAGATCGACCGCATGGTCGAGACGCTGGATCGCGCCATCCGTACGGAGCCGGCCTGACGCGGTCGGCGATGGTGCGGATGACGGGGCTCGCGATGCTCCTCTCCCGCCTTTGGCCATGGCGACTGGGTTTGGCCGCCGGGATCGTCGCGTTGATCGCGATCGCTTTGGCCGCCTCGTTCGTCCGCGAACGCTCCCTCGAGCCGCTGATCCTGCGCGCGATGGACCGCGCACCGCGCATCGCGGCGGGCCTGTCGCTGGCGCACGAGCGGGTGACCCTCTCTGCCCTCGAGGCTCTGGTCGACGCGGCCGTGCGGTCGCGGCTGGTGGACGACCTCGCCACCTGGCACGAGGCCATCGCGAGCCTCGAGCGGGGGGAGGGGCGCGCCTTGTTCGACGATGTGCCGGGGTTTGCCGCCACCATAGATCGGCTGCGCGCCGTCCGTGCCAAGACCGAAGCCCTGGAGGTGGCCCTGCGGTTGGGCGAGGAAGGCCCTGCGCTTGAGGAGCTCGCCACCCTGGTGGCGCGCCTCGCTGAGTTGCGTGATCTCGTGTCTGACCTGGTCGACAGCGCGGTTGCCCGGCAACGGCTGGAGATCGTCCGGCATACGCGCGAGCTGCGCCAAGCCGACCGCGTCGTCATCGCCTGCTCGGCGCTTTCGGGTCTGCTCGGCGGCCTTCTGCTTCTCGCGCTTCTTGCCGGGTCGAGGAGTGGCCGTGCCGGTGCCTCTCCCGCGGTTACGCAGCCGCCCGCCGGCGGACTCGATCCCGTGCTGGTGGCGCAGGCGGGGCGCGACCTCGTCGCGAGCCTCCACCGCACCCTCGGCGGGCTTGGCCTACTCGTCGGGGCGGACGGAGCGGCGACCGAGCCCTTGCAGGCAAGCCGCGAGAGCGCTGAGGCAGCCCTTATCTCGGCCGAGCTTCTTGCCGAGGTTGCTTCTCTCTACTCCGGGCAGAGTGTGGCCCAGAATGTGCCGTTCGATCCGCAACGGCTGCTGCGGCAGGCGCTTGGCGAGCGGGGGTCTCCTCTGGTGCCGGTACTCATGGAGGAGGGAATGCCCCGGGTCTGGCGCGGCGATCCTGCCCGTCTTGTGGCTCTGGTGCGCGCCCTGCTGTGCGCGGCTGGCTCGGCAGGACCCGTGCCGCCGCGGGTGCTGCTCGCGGCCGAGCCCGATGGGCTTGCGGTGACGATCGGCGAGGGGGGCGAGGCCCAGTTCGAGTTGCTCGACTTTGGCGAAGTCGTGCCGGGGGCGGGTGCGGCGGCAGTGGTGGTGCACGCCCTCGGCGGGCAGCTGCTGCGCGTTCGCCCAACCGCCGGACGGGCAGGGCAGTTCAAGCTCCTGCTGCCCTTCCAGCCGGAAGAGAGTAAGGAGGTCGCCTCCCCCTCCAGCTCAGGCCTTCGTGTGCTGGCTGTCGACGACGTTCCGGCGAACCGGCAGCTTCTCGCTGCTCTGCTCGAGCGCCACGGGCATCGCTGTGAGACCGCGGCCGACGCCGAAGCGGCGCTTGCCCGTCTCGCTGCCGGCGGCATCGACGTTGTGCTGATGGACGTGCACATGCCCGGTATTGACGGCGTGGCGGCGGCTCGGCTCATCCGCTCCCTCCCGCCGCCCGTCGGCGGGGTGCCCATTGTCGCCATCACGGCCCAGTCAGCGGCGGAGGAGAGGGAGGCCCTCCTGGCTGCAGGCATGGCCGACGTGATCGAGAAGCCCATTTCCGCGACGGAACTCCTCGCGGCGCTAAGCCGAGCGGCGGGTGGCGAGGCAAGTGCGGTGCGGCAGCCTCCTGCGCCCGAGATCGACCATGTCGCCATCGCCGTCCTGCGCTCGACCCTGTCGGTCGAGGCGTTTCAGCGTGTCGTCGCGGAGGCCTCTGCGCAGGCTGAAGCAGCCTTGGCCGAGGCGGAGGCGGCGGCAGCGGCGGAAGACCTGGGGCGTCTCGACACTGCACTGGGCCGCCTGTCCGCTGCCTTTGAGCCCTTCGGTGCAGCGCGGCTCGCCGAGGTTGCGGCGAGCGTGCGGTGCGGCGACCAGGACATGGCCGCCCTCCGCAGCGTGGTGATGGAGACCCTGCGTGCCCTGGGCCGCCGCTCCGCGCCGGCTGCGACAGTCCTTCCCGCGCGGACATGATCGGCGCCGGTCTTCCGCCATCGGCCGCGCCTGACAGCGCTCACGTCGGCCCGTCGTTCTTGGCGTGCTCGCTTTGGCTTGGACCATCGGCGCGCTGGTGGTGTTTGCCGCCGCATCGGGCGCGGCAGAGGATAGATTGGCCGCGGGCAGGCCGCCGTTTGATGTCTGGGCCGAAGCCGGCTAGACCGCGACCGGGCCCGGCCAGGGCGAGGGAGCGGAACACCTTGCCATGACGACGACCGCGCGCACGCCAGTTCCCGTCACTGTGCTCACCGGTTTCCTCGGTGCCGGCAAGACCACCTTGCTCAACCGCATCCTCTCCGAGAGCCACGGCAGGCGCATCGCCGTCATCGTCAACGAGTTCGGCGAACTCGGTGTCGACAACGACCTCGTCATCGGCTCCGACGAGGAAGTGTTCGAGATGAACAACGGCTGCATCTGCTGCACAGTGCGCGGCGACCTGATCCGCATCATCGGGGGGCTGATGAAGCGTCGGGACCGTTTCGAACGTATCGTGATCGAAACCACAGGGCTCGCCGATCCCGCCCCTGTTGCGCAGACCTTCTTCGTCGATGAGGACGTGCGCGCCTCGGCGAGGCTCGATGCGATCATCACCGTGGTCGACGCCAGGCATTTCCCCGCCCGTCTCGCTGATGCGCCGGAGGCAGAGAAGCAGGTCGCGTTCGGCGACGTGATCGTGGTCAACAAGACGGACCTCGTCTCGGCCGAGGAATTGGCCGATGTCGAAAGTCGCATCCGGACCATCAACCCGGCGGCTGAGCTTCATCGCGCCGAACGATCGCGCGTCCCACTCGAGGTGGTGCTCGATCGCCAGGCCTTCTCGCTTGAGCGGGTGCTCGAGCGGATGCCCGATTTCCTCGCCGACGAGGCGCACGCGCATGAGCACAATGCGGGCGTGACATCCGTTTCGGTTGCGTTCCGTGGCGAGGTCGACCCCCGCCGCTTCGAGGTCTGGATCACCGACCTTCTCGCGCGCAAGGGGCCGGACCTGTTGCGGACCAAGGGCATCCTCGCCTTTCCCGGCGAAGCGCGTCGCTTCGCCTTCCAGGCGGTACACATGATCACTGACGGCGACTTCATCACGCCGTGGGGCGAGGATGAGGAGCGGACGTCGCGGATGGTGTTCATCGGCCGCAATCTCAGCCGGCCCGAGCTTCGTCGCGGCTTCGAGGCCTGCCGGGCGTGAGCGCTGCCGACACGACTCCGCGGGGCGTAGACACGGTGGAGGCGACCTCTCCCGAGGACACTCTCCTGCGCGAACGCGGGCGCTCGTTCACCTGGGACGCCTTCGTCGTCGCCTGTGCCTTCGACCCGGCCGGCCGTTTTGCCGCGTGGGGCCTCGGCGACGGGACGGTTCGGCTCGTCGCGGTGGGCGAACGAGACGATCCCGTCACCATTCCGGTGCACGAGGGCGCGGTGCTGGCCCTCGCCCCGGACTGCACCGAAGGCGCGGTGCTGACGGGCGGCGATGACGGCTTGCTGATGCGCGTCTCGCCCTCAGGTGCGCAGGAGATCGCGGGCTGGCCTGGGCGCTGGGTCGAGCACGTGCTGGCCTGGTCAGGCACGTCGCCCTGGCGCGCGGCCTCGGTCGGCAAGCTGGTGCACGTCTTCGATGCAGACGGCGCGCAGCGCAAGAGCCTCGACCACCCTTCCACCGTCACCGGGCTTGCCACCGACGGCAAGGGCATCCGGATCGCTGCCAGCCATTACGGCGGGGCATCGCTGTGGTTCGCCGCGGCGAAGGAGGACAGACCGCTGAAGCTTGCGTGGAAGGGAAGCCACATCGGGATCGCGGTCAGTCCAGACGGGCGTTACGTGGTGACCGCGATGCAGGAGAATGCTCTCCACGGCTGGCGGATCGAGGACGGCGCGCACATGCGCATGACCGGCTATCGCAGCAAAACCAAGTCGCTCGCCTTTTCAGCCAAAGGGCGCTGGCTTGCCACCTCGGGGGCGGAGAGCATCGTCTGCTGGCCCTTCGACGGCGACGGTCCGATGGGAAGAGCACCGTTGGAACTGGCGGGCGGCGACATGGTGACGGTGACGCGCGTCGCCTGCCACCCAGAGCACGAGCTGGTGGCGGCGGGCTACGCGGACGGGCTCGTCCTCCTCGCTGAGTTCGTCGCAGGCAAGGTGCTTCCGGTTGCTGGCCCCGGTCGAGGCCCGGTCAGCGCACTCGCCTGGAGCGCCGACGGGCGCTGGCTGGCCTGGGGAGCTGAGACAGGTTTCGCCGCGCTGGTCGACTTCGCCCCGCGCTGAGGGGGCAGGGCCGTCGCCGGCCCGCGATCAAGATTGCAATCTTTGGAAGATTGCATTGTGTCCGCCGCTGCCCGACATGCAGCCCGGCACGTCGGTGCTGAAGGGTTCACCGAGAGGGGTTAGAAGGAGGTATCCATGCGTTCGGCCCTGTTCGCCGCGGCGGTCGCCGCAGCCATCGCCGTCGCCGCTCCGGTGCAGGCCGACACCCCGCTCACTCTCGGCGACCGCGTCCTGCTTCGCTCCGACACAGGCCAGGCCATCGGCGCGGGCCTGCGCGATGTGCTCGCCCTGCCTTCGGTCGCTTCGATCGCCGATACCTCCTCGATTTGCTCCACCCTGGCGGCCTCTGCCGCCACTCGGGTGTTGAGCACGTTGCGCGGCGAGCAGCTTTCGCTTGCCGCCATCGCCACTGCCGCTGAGGCGGCGCAGGAGGCAAAAGAGGCCACGCGCATGGCCGGCATCGCGGTGCTTCTACGGAGGCCAGACCCCTGCTGCCGAGAACCAGGCGATGGTGACCGCGCTGCTTAAGGAGCTGGCCGACGCCAACCATCGCGGCCCAGTGTTCTTCCACTTCGCCGTCTGGGCTGGGCAGATGCCGGAGAACGCCGCACGCGCCGACGAAGCGGTCGCGAAGTGGCCGGCCGGCCACGACACGCTGGTCGCGTTCGGGGTCGACGTGCTGCGTGCGAAGGGCATGATCCTGCACGTCACCGTGCGCGACGGCCGCCCGGCCGCGCTTCGGGTTGCGCGGGCGGTGGACATGGACAAGCCCTGGCTCGATCTGTTCCGCCGCTCCTTGCTGCGCCGCGGCTGACTGGGCTCGGAAGGCGCCCTGCACGGCGCCTCCCACCCTTGCGGGCCCGGGCACCTTCGGGTCAGGCTCTGTGCCATGAACGTTGCTTCGCAGCCCTACATCGAAACGCCCCATCTGCGCTTGCCGAAGCTCGGCTTGGGCACCTTCGGCCTGCGCGGCCCCGAGTGCGCGCGCGCCGTGGCGGAAGCCATCCGCCTCGGCTATCGCCACATCGACAC
Organism: uncultured Elioraea sp.; assembly: GCA_937928775.1. Lineage (GTDB taxonomy): Bacteria > Pseudomonadota > Alphaproteobacteria > Acetobacterales > Acetobacteraceae > Elioraea. The sequence goes on from CALFVI010000050.1 coordinate 29,985, forward strand.
CGCCGAGATGTATGACAATGAAGGTCCCGTCGGTCAGGGCGTGCGCGACTCGGGCGTGCCGCGCGAGCAGCTGTTCGTCACCACAAAGGTCTGGTGGACCAATCTCGCCGACCCCGAGGCTGCGCTTGCCGCCTCGTTGCGTCGGCTGCGCTTCGAGTGGGTCGATCTCTTCCTCATCCACTGGCCGAACCCGGCCGTGCCCCTCGCCCGGACGCTCGCGGCGATGGTGCGGCTGAAGGAGAAGGGTCTTGCGCGCGCGATCGGGGTGGCGAACTTCCCCTCAGCGCTCCTGCGCGAGGCGGTGGCGACGGGGGCACCCATCGCCTGCAACCAGGTGGAATACCACGTGATGCTCGGCCAGCGCGCGATCCTCGAAGTCGCGCGCGAACGCCGAATCGCCGTCATTGCCTATTCGCCGCTTGGCAAGGGCGGGCTGGTCAACGACCCTACCCTTGTCGCGATCGCCAAACGCCACGGTGCCACCCCGGCCCAGGTGGCCCTCGCCTGGCTACTGAGGCAAGAGCTGGTGGCGGCGATCCCGAAATCAGGCAACCCGGAGAGGATGAGGGAAAATCTCGGCGCACTGACTCTGCGCCTGACCGAAGAGGATCTGGCAGCGATCGACGCCTTGCCGAAGGATCGCCGCGTGATCTCGCCGGCCTGGGCGCCGGTATGGGACGCGGCGGCCTAACGCCCCGCTCTGAGCGCTTCGGTTGCCGCCCGATCGATCACACCGCGCACGTCGCAAACCACCCCGTAGAGACTGCGCGCGGCCTGCACCGAGACGAGACCGTCGCGCACGTCTGCCGCGACCTGGTCAGGGTCGCGCGCGCGGGGATCGCCCCAGCCGCCGCCTCCTGGCGAGACGGCATGCAGCTCCGCCCCGGCGGGGAGAGACCGCAGCCCGTAGCGCGGCGCTTGCTCCTCGCGTCCGTCGGGGAAGCGGATCGTCATCGCGCCTAGCGCTCCATCGTGCCCGCCGCCAACCCCGTAGCCTCCGCCTGCACCCACGCCTTCGCCGCGGAAGGACTGGGTGGAGGGGGCGAGCAGGCGCACGGCGTACTGCACCCCCGTCCCGCCGCGCCAACGCCCGGCCCCGCCTGAGTCGCAGCGGAACTCCTGGCGCAGGACGCGAATAGGGAAGTCGCGCTCCTGCGTCTCGACATTCGGGATGGCAAGCCCGCCCAGGGTGCAGAGATGGCCGATGGAGTCGAACCCGTCGCGGCCCGCCACCGCGCCTGCCCCGGCCGCTGCCTGGGCGTGGTAGCCGACCCAGCGCGACCCATCCATGCGCAGCCCGCTCATCACCCCGAAGAGGTTCTTCGCCCAGCCGGCTGAGGCGCGCTCTGGGTCGGCCTGGGCAAGCGCCTTCCACACCGCATGGATAATCTCGTGGGCGAGAAAGACCGTGCACATCGTCACCGGGGCGGGCGGGAGCGGGTTCACGCACGACCCCTCCGGCGCGTGGATGGCGACGGCACGCAGCCGCCCCTCATTGCGCGGGATCGCGGGGTCGAAGAAGGCGGCGAGGGCGAGGCCCACGGCCGAGACCGTGTTCGCGTATGGGCTGTTTTTGAACCCCTCCACCTGCGGCGAGGAGCCACTAAAGTCGAGTCTCGCCTCCCCGCCAGCGGCGATCGTCAGCGAAACGTGCACGCGGATCAGCACCGCGTTCCGCCCGTCCGTGTCGGTCGTCTCCTCGCCCTCGTAGGTCCCCGGAGGAAGGCTCTGGAAGGCTCGCCGTTGCAAAGCCTCGGCGTGCGCAAGGATCGCTTCCGAAATGCCGCCCCAGGCCGCGCCCACCTCTTCCGCGAGCTGCGTCAGTCCCGCCGCACCGAGCTTTGCCGCTCCCAGCATCGCGCGCAGGTCGCCGTCCAGCAGATCAGGGGTGCGTGAGTTGGCGAGCAGCAGCCGCCAGAGATCCTCGCGCACCCGTCCGGCCTCAATCAGCCGCAGCACGGGAAGCCTGATCCCTTCGTGGAAGATCTCGGTCGCCTCGGGGTTGTAGGTGCCGGCCGCCCCGCCGCCGATGTCGGACTGGTGTGCGCGCACACAGGCGAAACCGGCAAGCGCGCCGCGCGCGAAGGCCGGCACCGCCACCACCCAGTCCGGCAGGTGGTTGCCGCCGGCAAGATAGGGGTCGTTGAGCAGGAAGGCATCGCCGGGGGCGAGCCCTGGTGCGTCGCGCAGGATGGCGCGCACGGCGAAGCCGCCTGAGCCGGTGTGGATCGGGATGCCGTCCGCCTGGGCGACCACGAAGCCTCGCGCATCGGCTAGGAAGCAGGAGAAGTCGTGCGCCTGGGCGAAGATCGGGCTGCGCGCGGTGCGCGTCATCGCGTGCCCCATCTGGCGCGAGAGATGGTCGAGGCGGCTCTGCGCAAGCGCCCGCTGCACGGGGTCGATTCGCTCCTTCATCGTGCGGCCTCGAGCAGGATGTCGCCCGCCGCAAGCGTGCGTGCGGCCCAACCCGGCGGGATGACGACCGTCGTCGTGTCGAGAGCAAGCAGGGCCGGGCCGGCGAGCGGCATCCCATGCGGGGGAGGGGAGTCGAGCACGCGCGTTGCCATCATGCCGTGGCCGAAGAACCACACCGCGCGGCGGGTCTCATGCGGTGCCGCGTCGTGGGTGTGGCGGCGCGAGGACGGCCGCGGCAGGCGGGCCGAGGCGGTGAGCGAGAGCGAGACAAACTCGATCACGCCCCCCGGCTGGATGTGGCCGAAGCGCGCTTCGTGTTCGGCTTCGAAGGCGGCGCGAATCCCCTGCGCGTCGCCGAACGCGACCCTGAGCGACCCGTGCTGGCCGCGGTAGCGCAGCGAGGCTTCCCTGTGGACGACGATCGTCTCGGCATCGAACACTTCGCTAGAGAGTTCCATCCGTGCCTCTTCCTCGAGCGCGGCGAACTGTTCGGCGGCCGCTGTCACTGCCGCCCCATCGAGCAGGGCGGTGAAGGGGGCGGAGCGGTCGAGGCGGATGTCGGCGGCCAGCATGCCGAAGGCGCAGAAGGCGCCGGCAAGGCGGGGCACAAGCACGCGCGCGATGCCAAGCCCCTCCGCCACCTCGCAGCCGAACATGGGCCCCGCCCCGCCGCCCGCCACCAGCACGAAGCGGCGCGGATCAAGGCCCCTGCGCAGCGTGATCTCCTCCACCGCCTGCACGATCGTTTGGGTGACTAGGCGCAGCACGCCAGCGGCCGCTTCCTCCAGGGAGATCCCCAAAGGTGCGGCAAGCCGCCTTTCGATCGCTGCCCGGGCGAGGGTCGCGTCTAGAGCGAGGGCGCCCTCCGCGAAGGGCCCGGCTTGGAGGCGGCCGAGCAGGAGCTGGGCGTCCGTCACCGTCGGTTCCGTGCCGCCGAGCCCGTAGCTGGCGGGCCCCGGGCGGGCGCCGGCACCGTGCGGGCCCGCGTACAGGGCCCCCGCCGCATCCACGCCGGCGATAGTGCCGCCGCCTGCACCGACCGAGTGGATCGCAACTGCTGGCACGGCGAGCGGGTGGCCGGCGATCTCCACGAGTTCAGCCAGTTCCACCCGGCCCCCGCGCATCAGCGTGACGTCGCAGGAGGTGCCGCCGATCTCGATGGCAACGAAATCGTCGCCCGTCTCGGGCCCGGCGAGGGCGGCGAGGGCGGCCACCCCGGCGGCGGGGCCAGAGAGGACGAGATTGGCGGGGCGGGCGCAGGCCTGCGCGACCGTGCAGGCCCCGCCGTTCGACTGCACGAGAAGCAACTGCCGCTGATAGCCCAACGCCTTCAGACGTGCCTCCAGCGCCGCAAGGTAGGGCGTGATCCGTGGCGCGAGCGCAGCGTGCATGGCGACCGTGGCGATACGCTCGTACTCGCCGACGATCGGCAGGACCTCGCCGGAACAGAAGATGTGCCGTGCCGCCGGATGCTCGCCGAGCGCTTGGCGCAGGAGCGCAGCAGCGCTCAGCTCATGGGCGGGGTTGGCGTATGCGTGCAGGAAGCCGATCGCCACCGCCTCGACATCGCTGGCCCTAATCGTCTCGGCAGCGGCGAGCACGTCCGCTTCTGCCAGAGGCTCCCATTCCATGCCGTCAGGGCCAAGCCGCCCGCGAATGGGAACCCGGAGATGGCGCGGCACGAGGGGAGGGGGGAACGGGGTGCGATGGTCCCAAGGGTCTGCGCGTATGCCGCGTCGGATAGCGAGGGTGTCGCGAAATCCCGCCGTGCAGAGAAGCGCCACAGACGCAAGCTTGCCCTCCAGCACCGCGTTGGTGGCGACCGTCGAGCCATGCACGAGAAGGGCGGTTTCGCCGAGCAAGCCCTCAACACTACGGCCGAGGGACTGGGCGGCGAGCGCAAGGGCGGCGAATACCCCCTCCTCCGGGGCGGCTGGGGTGGACGGTGCCTTGCGCACCATCACCGCGCCGTTGCCATCGCACAGCACGAGATCGGTGAAGGTACCGCCGACATCGACGCCGATGCGGAAGGGAGGGCAAAAAGAGGGCGCAGCAGGGATCGTCACGGGGCAAGGGGTGTGAAAGAGGAATTGCCCTATGTCGAGAGCTGATCTTTTCGGGAAGCCTCCGTCTTGCCATGTGATGGGCGATGGACGGCTCGGCCCGGCTCCGCACTCCCCTTGATGATCTGCGCGCCCTGATCGCGACCGCTCGGCCCCTTGCGCGAACCGAACGGGTGGTGCTCGGGCAGGCGGTTGGGCGGCTGCTTGCCCAACCGGTGGTCGCTGCCGCACCGGTTCCGCTGCGCCCGCTGGCACGGCGTCCTGGGTTCGCCGTTGCTTCAGCCGAAACCCTGGGTGCTGGCCCCTACACGCCGCTGCCGCTTTCCCGCGCTGTGCCTGTTCGCGCCGGCGAGGCCTTGCCCGAGGGCACGGACGCCGTGCTGGGGCCAGAGGAGGTAGAGCGGTTCGGCTCCGCCGTCCAGGCGCTGGCGTCGCTCGCGCCGGGCGAGAACACCCTGGCGCGGGGAGGCGAGCTTGCGGCCGGAGAGACGGTGCTTGATGCCGGTGCGCTGCTCACCGCGCGCACTCTTGGCGCGGCGGCCGCGGCGGGTGTGCGCGAAGTGACTGTGCGTGCCCGCCCGCGCCTTGCCGTGACTCTCGAGGGTCCTGCCGGGGCGATGCTGCGCGCCGCCGCCGGCCCGGCCTTGGTCGAAGACGCAGAGGCAGCCGACATCGTGATCTACCCCACGGATGGCGTGCCTCGTCTCGCCTGTCGCCCGCTCGAGGACGTCTCCCTGATCCGCGATGGCGAGCGCTGGCGGCTTGCCCTGCCGCAGAGTGCGGCTGCCTGGCTGGGCTGGGTGGCCCTTGTCGTGCCCTTGCTCGCTTGCCTGGAGGGCCGTGTCGTGCCTCTGCCGCGGCACGCTCGGCTCGCCGCGCGTATCGCCTCCGCGGTCGGGCTGACCGATCTCGTCCTGGTCGCCCTTGAGGGCGGTGTTGCCCGCCCGCTCGCCTCTCCGGACTTGCCCACTTGGCCCGCTGTGGCGCGCGCCCACGGCTTTGTCGAGATCCCGCCTGCCTGCGAAGGCCTTGCGGAGGGCAGCGAGATGCTGGTCACTCCGTTCCACTGACGCCCGATGCCGCCGCTCCACACCCTCGCCGCCGTCCGTTCCGCCGCCCGTCAGGAGCAGTTCCTCGAGGTCGTCTCCGAAGAGGAAGCGCGGGCGAGGCTGGCTCGCGCCTTCCGCCCCGCCCCGCTCGGCGTCGAGACTGTGCCGCTGGCGGCGAGTTTAGGCCGCGTACTGGCGGAAGACGTCATTGCCGCAACAGACGTTCCGCCATTTGATCGTTCCGTAGTCGATGGGTTCGCTCTGCGTGCGGCCGACACGCTGGCGGCGAGCGAGACCCACCCCGTTCGCCTTGCCTTGAACGCGGAGGTCATTGCCTGCGGCCACGCACCCGCCCTTGCGGTCGAGCCCGGCACAGCGACGGTGATCGCGACGGGCGGCATGCTGCCGCGTGGGGCGGATGCGGTAGCGATGGTGGAGCAGACGGAGACCGTCGAGGATGAGGCGGGGCCCGCCATCCTTCTCCGCCGGCCCGTTGCACCCGGCGCCAACACGGGCGGGGCGGGCGGCGATATTGCGCGCGGGGAGACCGTGCTACGTGCACGCACGCGGCTCACCTCGCGCGAACTGGGCATGCTGGCCGCTGTCGGCTGCGCCGAGGTGCCCGTGTTCCGCCGCCCGCGCGTCGCCGTGCTCTCTACGGGAGACGAGCTTGTCCCGCCCGGCGCTGCCCTTCGCCCTGCCGGGCTCTATGACAGTAACGGCACGATTATCGCAGCAGCGGCCGAGGAGGCCGGTGCGGAGGCGGTTCGTTGCGGAATCGTTCCGGATGATGCCGACCAGCTCGCCGCACGGCTCGCTGAGGCCCTCGCCAGCGCCGACATGGTGATCCTCTCGGGCGGCACCTCCAAGGGGGCGGGCGATCTCTGCCACCGCATCGCCGCCGGGCTTGGCCGCGTGCTGTTCCACGGGGTTGCGCTGAAACCGGGCAAGCCGCTGTTCGCCGCCGAGGCCAGCGGCAAGCCGCTGATCGTGCTGCCCGGCTTCCCCACCTCAGCGGTATTCACCTTCCATGCCTTCGTTGCCCCCCTGATCCGCGGCTTCGCGGGTCTGGCCGAGGCCGAGACCGAGCAGGTCGAGGCCCGGCTTGCGGTGCGGCTTGGTTCTGAACTCGGGCGCACCGAATACGCTCTGGTCTCGCTGGTGCGAGGCGAGGAGGGGCTGGTCGCCTATCCTCTGGCCAAAGGGTCGGGCGCTGTCACGGCCTTTTCGCTCGCCGATGGGTTCTTCACCATCCCCGCGCTTGCGGACGGCGTCGAGGCCGGGGCGCGGCTGACCGTCACTCTGCTCGGGCGTGGGCTCAGGCCGCCTGATCTTGTCGTCATCGGGAGCCATTGTGTGGGGCTCGATCGCTTGATCGGCCTTCTTGCCGAGCAAGGGGTGACGGCGAAGGTACTAAACGTCGGCTCGCAAGGGGGGCTCGCTGCTGTCCGACGCGGCGAAGCGGATCTCGCCCCGATGCACCTCCTCGATGCTGAGACTGGGCGCTACAATACGCCGTTCCTGCCGCCGGGTGTGACCCTGATCCGCGGCTGGACCAGGCTGCAGGGCATCGTGTTCCGTGCGGGTGATGCCCGCTTCGAGGGAAAGACCGCCGAGGCGGCGATCGCGGCGGCGCTCGCTGACCCAGCCTGCCTGATGGTCAACCGCAACGCTGGTTCGGGCACGCGGCTGCTTATTGATCGCCTGCTCGCGGGCTCCCGTCCCTCCGGCTACCTCAACCAGCCGAAGAGCCACAACGCCGTAGCGGCGGCGGTGGCGCAAGGTCGTGCCGATTGGGGGGTGACGATCGCGCCGCTCGCCCGTGCCTATGGTCTTGGCTTCGTCCCAATCGCCGAGGAGCAGTACGACTTCGCCGTGCCCGAAGGGCGTTTGAGCAAGGAGGCAGTGATCCGCTTCCGCCGCGTGCTGACCTCCGACGCGGGGCGTTCGGCGCTGCGCGCCCTCGGGTTCGAGCCTGCCACGTGAGGATCTCGCCCATGCGCTGTTTCGCTGCGTTTCTCGCCGCACTTCTTCTCGCCAGCCCCGCCTCTGCCGACCTGCGTGGCCATGGCGGCCCCGTGAAAGCCATCGCCGTAAGCAAGGATGGCAGCCGCGTCGTTTCTGGCAGCTTCGATGCCTCTGCCATCCTTTGGTCTCCCGCCCGGCACGCCGCCGAAGCAGTGCTGCGCGGCCATGACGGGGCGGTGAACGCGATCGCCTTCGCCCCCGATGGTCGCTTCGTCACCGGTGGAGACGATGGGCGGATCCTGCTGTGGCGAGCGGACGGCACGGGGCCGGAACGGACCTTGGCTGGCCACGAGGCCAAGGTGACCGCGCTCGCCGTCTCTCCCGACGGCGGCCTCCTTGCCTCTTCTGCCTGGGATCGTACGGTTCGCCTCTGGGACCTCGGTGCCGATTCACCGTCCCGCGTGCTGGAAGGCCATGCCGACAACGCGGTAAACGCGGTGGGCTGGCTGCCAGACGGCTCAGGCGTCGTGTCGGCGGGCTATGATGGCACGCTGCGGCTGTGGCCGATGGATGGGTCAGCGCCGAAACTGCTTGCCGAACTCGGGCTCCCGCTCAACGCGCTGGCCGTGCTGCCGGATGGAACGGTCGCGGTGGCGGGGGCGGAAGGCACGGTAAGCCTCGTTGCGCCAACGGGTGGGGTGGTTCGTCGACTGGAGGGCGGGGCAGCGCCGGTGATCACGCTCGCCGTGAACGCCGCTGGCAGCCGCCTCGCCGCGGGCGGCATTCGCGGGTCCGTCGCGATCTGGTCGTTGCCCGAGGGACGACTGCTGCGCACCCTCTCAGGCCCCGGGCTTCCCGTTTGGGCGGTCGCCTTCGCCCCCGACGGCGTGCTGTGGACTGGGGGAACCGACCGCATGGTGCGGCGGTGGGATGCGGAGACGGGGACCCACCTTGGGGCGGCAGGCTTAGCCGAGGTTGAAATCGCCTCCGACCACCCGGGCGCACGGGTGTTCCGCGCCTGTGCAGCTTGCCACACACTGAAGGGCGATTCCGGCAACCGCGCAGGCCCAACGCTTGCGCGCCTGTTCGGCCGGCGTATCGCGACCGTGCCGGATTACGCCTACTCTGAGGCCCTGCGGCGCATGGACATCGTCTGGACGCGCGAGACGGTGGGCCAACTCTTCACCCTCGGGCCCTCCACCTACACGCCCGGCACCAAGATGCCCGAGCAGGTGGTGGGCAGCCGGGAGGACCTCGAGGCGCTGCTCGACTTTCTTGAGATCGCCACCGGTGGCTGAGGCATGGCAGCAACCCTGCTCGACAAGCTGTGGCAGGCGCATCGCATCGCCCCGGCGGGCCGCGGCCGGGATCTTATACACATCGATCGCATCCTGCTGCACGACCTGTCGGGAGCGCGCGCCCTGGCCGAGCTAGCTGAGAAGGGGTATGGCGTTGCTCACCCAGAACTCGTCTTCGCTACCCCCGACCATGGCGTGTCCACCGCTCCGGGCCGGACAGCGGAGACATTTCCCGCTGGCGCCTTGGGTGTGGCGATGCTGCGTGAGGGCGCGCGTCGGCACGGCATACGCCTGTTCGATCTCGGCCAGGACGGGCAGGGCATCGTGCACGTGATGGCGCCGGAGCTCGGGCTAGCTCTGCCTGGGCTTTCCATCATTTGCGGCGACAGCCACACCTGCACGCAAGGGGGGCTTGGTGCGCTCGCCTTCGGCGTGGGGAGTTCGGAACTTGCGCATGCTCTGGCCACCCAGACTCTGCGGCTGGCCAAGCCGCGCGCCATGCGTGTGCGCTATGAGGGTCGTTTCGCGAAGGGAACAACGGCGAAAGACGCGGTGCTCGCCGCGATCGGCCGTTTCGGTGCCGGCGCGGGTGCAGGCTGCGCCATCGAATGGGCGGGTGAGGCGGTGCGCGGGCTTGCCGTGGAGGCCCGTCTCACCTTGTGCAATCTCTCCATCGAGATGGGGGCAAGGATCGGCTTCATCGCCCCCGACGAGACAGTGTTCGCCTGGCTTGCGGGGCGGGACTTCGCGCCGCGCGGGGCGGCGTGGGACAGGGCCGTCGCCGCCTGGCGTTGCCTCCGCAGCGATGACGATGCCCTGTTCGACCGCGACCTCTGCCTCGACGCCGGCACGATCGCCCCGCAGGTGACCTGGGGCACAAGCCCCGAGCATGTGATCGCCGTCGATCGCCCCGTCCCGTCACCCGACCAGGCGCCGGACGCGGCACAGCGCGAGGCCTGGGCGGCCGCCCTTGCCTATCAGGGGCTCGAGCCTGGCCGGCCGCTGGAGGGGCTTGCCATCGACTGGGTGTTCATCGGCTCCTGCACCAACGCACGGCTCTCCGATCTGCGCGAGGCGGCGGCGATCGTCGCGGGGCGTGCGGTCGACCCCCGCGTCACCGCCTGGGTCGTGCCGGGCAGCGAACGGGTGAAGCGCGCGGCGGAAGCAGAGGGGCTCGATCGGATTTTCCGCGACGCCGGCTTCTCCTGGCGCGAGCCCGGCTGTTCGCTCTGTGTCGCGGCGAACGGCGAAGCGGTGCCGCCGGGCGCGCGCTGCCTCTCCACCTCCAACCGCAACTTCGTCGGCCGCCAGGGCCGCGGCGCCCGCACCCATCTCGTTTCGCCGGCGACGGCGGCGGCCTCAGCCATCGCCGGGCGAATCGTCGACATCCGCAAGCCGTTCTGAGCATGCAGCGTTTCGACCGCGTGACGGGGCCGGCCGTTCCCCTCCTTCGCCCCAACATCGACACCGACGTCATCATCCGCGCCGAACGCCTGGTCGGGACGCCGAAGGACGCGATGGGCGGATACGCTTTTGAGAGTTGGCGCTATCGCGCCGACGGCTCAGAGGACCCTGAGTGCTTGCTCAACCGCCCGCCCTTCCGCGGCGCCCCCATTCTGCTCGCTGGGCCGAATTTCGGCTGCGGCTCAAGCCGGGAGGCGGCCGTCTGGGCGCTTCTAGGCCTCGGCATCCGTGCCGTGATCGCGCCCTCGTTCTCCGACATCTTCGTCGACAACGCTCTGCAGAACGGGCTTCTGCCGGTGGTGCTACCGGAAGAGACAGTGCGGCGTCTCGCCTCCGAGGTCGAGGCCGATCCGGACCACGCGCGCATCACGGTCGATCTTGCGGCGCAGGCGGTGGTCGGGCCCGAGGGCACCGTGCACGGCTTCGCCATCGACCCGGATCGCCGCGAAGCGCTGCTTCTCGGCCTCGACGATGTCGGGCTGACGCTGCGGCAAGCAGAGGCAATCGCCGCCTGGCAGGAAAAAGACCGACGTCTGCGGCCCTGGGTCTGGTTCGGCGCTGCGGCAACATGACGCGATGTTCATCTTCCGTCCCGACGGCGGAAAGGTGTCCTTGGCTATCTGCGCTGGCGTTGGAACGACCATCTTTCCCGGCGGATGGTCGTTCACAGAAGGGGCCGGCGGCATTTCGACCTCCCAGCCGCCGGCCCATTTTCTTTCCCGCCTCAGGCGTGCCAAACTGACGATAGGCTGAGGGCGAGGATCCTTCGGGCGATCGTGACCACCGTCGAGAGGCTTCCACGAGGGGACGACACACTCTGGGCCGTGGTGGCAACGGTGGCGAAGACCGACCGCATCGCAGAAGTCTATCGCACCCGTGCCGCGGCCTTGGCCGACTGTGCCTGGAGGGTGCAGCAGGTTCGCGCCTACGAGCATCTTCTTATTCGGCAGCGCAAGCCGGTGCCGCATTACTCCGTGGCGCCGATCCGCCGCTCCGACATTCCCAAACGTTGGCAGCCTCTGCCGGCGCTTGGTTTCTTGCTTTCCACTGCCTGACCCCCGGCTTCGCCAGCAACAATCCACCAGTCAGGATGCTGGCGACGCAGCAGCCGGGCGGCGTCGTCAGCCTCTTCGGCGCCAGCAAAGAGGGCAAAGCCGGTCGGGCCCGAACCGGAAAGGCGGGCGAGCAAAGCCCCCGGTAGCGCGGCGAGCGAGTCGAGAACGATGTCAAGGGGCGGGCAGAGCGCGCGCGCCGCGGCTTCGAGCCCATTGCGCAGCCGCGCCAGATCGCGCGCCATGGCCTGCGGGGTTTCCCAACCTGCTGGCAGGTCGGCCAACGTGTCGAACGGCCCCGTGCGCGCTGCGAACACCGCCGGTGTGGCGAGCGGCAGCCCTGGGTTGGCCAAGACGAGGCCGAACCGAGGTAGCAGCGGCGCCGGGGCGAGAACGTCGCCGATGCCGCCCATCCGCGCGGGGCGCGAAGCGACGCAGACCGGCACATCTGCCCCGAGGGGGAGGGCAATCGCGGCAAGGCGCGCCTCATCGAGCCGAAGACCCCACAGCCGGTTCAGCGCCCTCAGCGTGGCCGCAGCGTCAGCCGAACCACCACCGATCCCGGAGGCGACGGGCAGCCGCTTGTCGAGGGTGAGGCGCGCGCCAGCTGTCGTTCCTGTCGCCTGGGCAGCCGCGCGGGCGGCGCGAAGAACCAGATTGCCGTCTCCCGTCTCGAGGCCAGAGGCGAAGGGACCGGAAATCGCGAGTGAAAGACGCTCGTCCGGTTCGGCTCCGACCACATCGGCGGCTTCGGCGAACACCACGAGCGAATCGAGCAGGTGAAAGCCGTCCCCGCGGCGGCCGAGCACGTGCAGAAAGAGGTTCACCTTGGCGGGCGCCAGCTCGACGACGCAGCTGTTGCCGTCCGCCGTTCCTCCGTTCATGCCGATCGCAGCGCGCTCAGTGTTCGCGCGGTGCGGGGGCCGTCCTCTCCGCCGCCACCGCCGCTGCCGGAAGCACGACCCCGTTGCGGAGCTTGGCCTCGATTTTAGGGATCTCCTCCGGTTCGGGGCCAAGAGCGAGCGCCCTTTGCCACTGGAACCGGGCCTCGATGTGCCGGCCGACCGCCCAGTAGGCGTCACCGAGATGGTCGTTGATCACCGGGTCGCGTGGCAGAAGCTCCGCGGCGCGTTCGAGCCATTGCACCGCACCGCGATAGTCGCCCTGACGGAACAGGACCCAGCCGAGCGAGTCGACGATGTGCCCGTCGTGAGGGCGAAGCTCCACGGCGCGTTCCAACATTCGCCGCGCGCGGGCGAGCTCTCGGCCCTGGTCGGCCCAGGAATACCCGAGATAGTTCAGCACGTAGGGCTGTTCGGGGGAAAGGTCGAGGGCGCGGAGGAAATCGGCTTCGGCGCGCGGCCAGTCTTTGGCGCGTTCGTGCGCGATGCCGCGCGCGTAATAGAGCACCCAGTGTCGCCGTTCCGGCTGTCCCAGGCGGGCGATGGCGGCGTCGTAGGCCTCGATCGCCTCGCGGAAGCGGCTGCGTGTTCGCAGGATGTCGCCTTTGCGGGCCAGCGGCTCAGGGCGCCCTTCCTCGGCGGCGAGCGCATCGAGCAAGGCGAGGGCCTCGCTCGTACGGTCCTGCCGGTCGAGCAGGCTGGCGAGACGGATACGGGCCAGCGGCGCGTAGGGGCTGGCGCGATCCACCGCCATCAACAGCGCACTGGCGGCCTCGAAGCGGCGGTCCGCTTCCAGAATGTCGGCGATCAATAGCTTCGCCGGCGGGAAGTCGGGCCGCATGAGGAGTGCGATGCGCAGCAGCAACAGGGCGAACTCCGAAGCCTCCTGCTGACGGAGCGGCGCGGCGAGGGAATAGAGCGCCTCGGCCATTCCGTCTGCCGCAGAGGTGACCGGCTGCCGGTCGGGGGCACGGGCCAGCCGTGCTTCGGCCAAGGCCGCCTCCTCGCTGCCGGCGATGGCCGAGGCGAGAATGCGCGCCGCGTCGCCCGGCCGTCCGGCGCGGCTGGCGAAGCGGGCGATCAGCTCAGCTGCGCGCAGCGACGGCGATCCTTCCGCTTCGGCCGCACGGAACCAGCGCTCTGCCTCGCGCTGCAGGCCGGCGAGATCGGCGATCAGCCCGGCATGCAGGGCATAGATGGCGCGGAAACGGGGACCTTCGGCAAGGGGCCGCAAGCCGGCGAGGGCTTGATCCCACGCGCCGCGTCCGGCCCGCGCCCAGGCCAGCAGCAAGGGCTGCAGGAGCTGCCCGGCCCCCTCCCGCGGAAGCGCCCGCGCTCTCGCCTCAGCGAGGTCGAACCGGCCGGCCCGGACATCCGCTGCGAGCACGACGAGGTTGGCCATCAGCGCGTGCGGTTGACGCTCCAGGATCCGCAGGGCAAGCGGTAGCGCATCCCGTCCATCGGCGAGTTCGGCAGCGAAGCTGCGCTGCAGGAGTTCCGGGTTGGTGGGGTCGGCGGCAAGCGCCGAAAGAAAGAAGCGTGCCGCAGCCGCGGTGTCCGCCTCGGCGCTGGCGAAACGGCCGGCGAGGTAGGCTCCGAATGCGCCGGTCGGGGCAAAACGGGCCTCTCCGCGTGCGGCGTTGGACGCGCGGTCGGCGGTAGGGGAGGCGGAGGCACAGGCAGCGAGCAGAGCAAGGGGAAAGATGGCCAGACATGGCAGCGACCGTTGCGCCGGCGGCATGCATCGTCTGACGAGGAAGCCTAGCATGGCGGAAGCCTATCTCAGGGCGAGAATGAATGCCACGTCGGCGGAGGCTCACATCATCGCATAGGCGGGTCCACCGCCGCCCTCCGGCGCGACCCAGGTGATGTTTTGCCTTGGGTCTTTGATGTCGCAGGTCTTGCAGTGCACACAGTTGCTTGCGTTGATGACGAGCCTAGGTTTGCCCTCCTCTGCACCGACAATCTCGTACACGCCGGCCGGGCAGTAGCGCGTCTCGGGGCTGCGGAAGCGGGCCCAGTTGTGGCTAATGGCGAGGTCGGGGTCGGCCAGGCGAAGGTGGATGGGCTGATCCTCCTCATGCGCGACATTGGCGAGGGCGACCGAATCGAGCTTGCTGAACGTCAGCGTCCCGTCGGGTTTTGGGTAGTCGATCGGCGTTGCGCGCGACGCCTCTTCCAGCGTGTCGTGGTCGGCGTGGTGGGAGAAGGTCCAGGGTGCGCGACCGCGCAAGAGGTAGGTATCGAGGCCGGCGTAGGCGAGACCTCCCCACAGGCCGAAGCGAGCGAATGCAGGGCGGATATTGCGGGCGCGATGGAGCTCCCGCCACACCCATGACCTTTCGAGCGCGGATGGATACGCCTCAAGAACGTCAGGCTGGCTGCCGGCAAGCGCTTCAGCCACCACCTCGGCGGCGAGCATGCCCGACTTCATCGCCGTGTGCACGCCCTTGATCTTCGGTACGTTGAGGAAACCAGCCGCGCAGCCGATCAGCGCACCGCCTGGGAAGACGAGCCGAGGAATCGCTTGCAACCCGCCCTCGTTCAGCGCGCGCGCGCCATAGGCGAGGCGACGCGCGCCCTCAAAATAAGGGCGGATTGCAGGATGCAGCTTGAACCTCTGCAGCTCGTCGTAAGGCGAGAGCCAAGGGTTGCGATAGTCGAGGCCGATGACGAAGCCATAGGACATCAGGTTGTCACCATAATGATAGAGGAACGATCCGCCATAGGTCCGATGATCCAACGGCCAGCCGACGGTATGCAGCACAAGGCCCGGCTGGTGCTTCTCCTTAGGAACCTCCCAGAGCTCCTTCAGACCGATGGCGTAGGTCTGCGGGCTTCGGCCGTTGCGCAGGCCATAGCGCGCCTCGAGTGTCTTGGTGAGGTGGCCGCGGCAGCCTTCGGCGAAGAGGGTATAGATGGCGCGCAGCTCTATCCCCGGCTGGAAGGAGGGTTTGCGCGTGCCGTCGCGGGCAACGCCCAGGTCGCCGGTGGCGACACCAACGACGCGGTCGCCCTCATAGAGCACTTCGGATGCAGCGAAGCCGGCGTAGACCTCGACCCCGAGCGCCTCGGCTTGGGCGGCAAGCCAGCGGCACACTTGGCCGAGGCTGACGATGAAACAGCCCTTGTTGTGCATCTGCGGCGGCGTGGGCAGGCGGATCGCGTGCCGTTCCGTCAGTAACAGGAAACGGTCGCTGCGCGCTTCTGTCGTGATCGGCGCGCCGAGTGCCCGCCAGTCCGGCAGGAGTTCGTCAAGCGCCCGGGTCTCGATGACAGCACCGGACAAGATGTGGGCGCCGACCTCGGCTCCCTTCTCCAGAACGCAGATGGAAACCTCGCGGCCCAATTGGGCGGCGGCCTGCTTGAGGCGGATGGCGGCGGCGAGCCCGGCGGGCCCCGCCCCCACGATCAGCACGTCGAATTCCATCCGTTCGCGCGTCATCTCCACACTCCCGGTTGCGTCCTGCCGAGATAGGCCCATTCTGCCGGGTTGACGAGGGCGGGAGAGGAGATGAGCACTGATCCGAGGCAACCAGGGGGCCCGGCTGAGCGAGAGCTTCTTGCCGCCCTCGCTGTGCAGCTCGCCTGGGGTGCGGACGAGGCGCTTGAGGAGGCGCCGCAAAATCGCTTCGGCATGTGGGCGGAGGCCGCCGCCCCGCCTGCGCCGTCGCCGCCTGCGGCGGCACGTCATGCTTCGCTCTCGTTCGTCGCACCTTCTCTGCGAACACCCCCCGTTGCGGCTGCTGTGGCGCAGGCGGAACGGTTGGCGGCTTCGGCCGATACGCTTGAGGCCCTGCGCGAGGTGTTCGCCGCGTTCGACGGCTGTGCTCTGCGCGAGACCGCAACCAACTTCGTCTTCGCCGATGGTGTGCCGGGGGCGCCGGTGATGCTGATTGGCGAGGGCCCGGGCGCCGAGGAGGATCGCGAGGGGCTGCCCTTCGTCGGACCGTCGGGCCGGCTTCTCGATCGGATGCTCGCCTCGATCGGCCTGTCGCGTCGCGACGGCACGGTGTACATTACGAATGTGTTGCCTTGGCGTCCGCCAGGCAACCGCAGCCCGACCGACAGCGAGATTGCGCTCTGCCTGCCGTTCCTCAGGCGGCACATTGCTTTGGCGAAACCAAAGCTGCTGCTACTGGCAGGCGGCGTCCCTGCGAGGGCGTTGCTCGGCGCGCGCGAGGGAATCACCCGGCTGCGCGGACGATGGCGGATGGTCGAGATCGCCTCTCTGGCTGAGCCGCTGCCAACGCTCGCCACGCTTCATCCGGCTTATCTTCTGCGTAATCCGGGAGCGAAGCGTGAGGCGTGGAGCGACCTTGTTCTGTTGCGTCGTCGCCTCGATGCGCTGTTGCCTGGAGTGGGGCAAAACTAAGGCAGGCGAGGATCGCTCTGCAGGCCCCTGATGGCGCAAGCGCCATCTCGATCCTCGCGATTCGTCCCACACATTGGCGTGGACGCCACTGCCAAGCGTCGGTTAGGCGATGCGGCATGCAGGGGATAGATCACGCCGGCCTGCGCGGACACACCGCGCGGCTGGTCTTAGGGGCGGCCTTCCTTGCTCTCGCCGGTGGCGGGCCGGCAGCCCACGCGCAAGATCAGCTGGCGCTGGTTGCGCCCCGCCCGCACGCAGGCCCTGCCGGGTTGCCCGCGGTGCTGGGACCTGCGGATGCCGCCGCCTATCGCCGCATCTTCGCCGCCCAGGCCCAGGGCCGTTTCGCGCAGGCAGACGCCGACCTCATGACGCTGCGCGATCCTCTTCTGGTTGGCCACGTGCTTGCCGACCGCCTGCTCGGGCGTCACTGGCGAGCCCGGCCGGAGGAGTTGGCGGCTTGGCTCGGCGCTCACGCCGATCATCCCGATGCTGGGCGGATCCATCGCCTGTTGCGGGCGCGCAGTCCGCGCGGCGCGCACCTGCCGCCCGAGCCCGAGGAGCCGCTTTTGCCAAACGTCGATGCCTCGGCCGACGCTGTGCCGGTGGCGCCGCGGGCCTTGGTGCGCAATCCTGCTCTCGACCGCGCGATTCGAGCGCATCTGCGCAACGGCGATCCAGCCGCCGCCCTCGCCACCTTGCGGCGGGAGCGGTCGTGCGATGCCGCCTGTGCGGCGAGTATCGCAGGTGAGATCGCCTTGGCGCTGTTTCTGGGCAACCGCGATGCAGACGCGCTGGCAGTGGTGCGAGAGTTCGCACGCGATGGGGGAAACGAGGTGGCAGACCTCGCCTGGGTGGGGGGGCTTGCGGCGTGGCGGCTTGGTCGTTTTGAAGAGGCACGGCGACACTTCGAACGTGCCGCCCGTGCCCCGATCGGCTCCTCGGCGCGACGAGCAGCGGCGGCCTTTTGGGCTGCGCGTTCCGCCCTTCGCGTGCGCGACCATCGCGCCTACGTGCCGTGGCTTCTAGAGGCGGCGCAGGCGACCCGCAGCCTGTACGGTCTGCTTGCCCGACGCGCGCTTGGCCTTGCGCCGGGCTTCGCCTGGGAGCGCGACGTGTTGGGCGAGAACGACGTTGCCGTGCTGGCGGAAACCGCGCAAGGTCTGCGGGCGCTCGCGCTGCTCCAGATCGGCCAGGCGGAGCGGGCGGAAGCGGAACTCCGTCGCCTTGCCGCGGCTGCACTAGACAACGCTGCGCTGGCCCGTGCCATCCTGGTCGTGGCAAGCCAATCCGGCATGGCCGATCTCGCCATGCGCTTAGCGCCGCTGGTGGAGAGCCGCGACGGCCGGCCGCGCGATTACGCCCTGTTCCCGCTGCCCGCCTGGCATCCGGACGAGACGGCCGTCGATCCCGCGCTGGTGATCGCGATCGCCCGCGTTGAGAGCAACTTCAACGCCGGCGCCGTCAGCCCGGCCGGAGCGCGCGGCGTGCTGCAGATCATGCCGCTCACCGCAAGCTATGTCGCGGGCCAGCCCGAGCTCGCCGGCCGAGCGCGGCACCGCCTGCACGACCTCGCGCTCAACCTCGACATCGGCAGCCGCTACATCGCCTATCTTGCGCGTCGCCCCGAGATAGAAGGTGATCTGCTGCGGCTCCTCGTCGCCTACAATGCTGGCCCGGGCGCGCTTGCGCGAATGATCCAGTCGATGGATTATCGGAACGATCCGCTCCTGTTCCTGGAAACCATTCCCATACACGAAACGCGGTCCTACGTGCAGCGTGTGCTGGCCTTCTTCTGGATCTATGCAAGCCGCCTGCGCCGCCCGACCGTCTCGCTTGATGCTCTCGCCTCGGGACGATTCCCCAGCTATGGTCTCGCCGACCAGACAATGGCTAGCGGTGGGGCAGTAGGGGCGGACGTCTCGCTCCGCCGGCGGCTGAACTGATCTGCCCGAGCAGCAAGGCGCGGCTGAACGGCGCGCGGAGAGGACAGAGCCATGAGCCGGATCGACGAAACGCGACCCTTCATTCCTGTCAACATCGCGGTGCTCACGGTCTCCGACACGCGATCTCTGGAGACTGACCGCTCCGGCGATACGCTGGTGGAACGCATCACCGGGGCAGGGCACCGCGTGGTTGCGCGCGAGATTGTTCGCGACGAGGTGGAGGCGATCGAACAGCAGCTCCGCCGCTGGATCGCCGATCCTGCGATCGATGTCGTGATCAGCACCGGCGGCACAGGTATTACCGGCCGCGATGTGACCCCGGAGGCGTTCGCGCGCGTAATCGAGAAACCGATCGACGGTTTCGGCGAACTCTTTCGCATGCTGAGCTACCAAAAGATCGGGACCTCGACGATCCAGTCGCGTGCGGTGGGCGGTGTTGCGGGTGGCACCTATCTGTTTGCTCTGCCCGGCTCGCCTTCCGCGTGTCGTGATGCCTGGGACGACATCCTTCGCTTTCAGCTCGACAATCGCCACCGCCCCTGCAACCTGATCGAACTGATGCCGCGGCTCAAGGAGCATCTTCCGGCAGCAGAA
This sequence comes from uncultured Elioraea sp., assembly GCA_937928775.1. GTDB lineage: Bacteria > Pseudomonadota > Alphaproteobacteria > Acetobacterales > Acetobacteraceae > Elioraea. The sequence continues at coordinate 49,108 of CALFVI010000050.1, forward strand.
TGAGTGAGAGGCGCAGCGGCTCTCAGTAGAGCCTGGCCTGCAGCCGAGGCGGCACGCCGGCGAACCAGAGGCCAAGAAGAAGGTCGCGCGCGCTGCGGCACAGTTAGCCGTCACGACGGTAGCAGTTGGCGCTACTCACCGCCGCAGCGTCGAGGGCGACGAGCCGATCGCGTTCAAGCCGGCGGACGAGATCGACATCCTCCATCAGCGGCAGAGGGCCGATGCCGCCGACGGAGCGGAGCACGTGCTGGGCGATCAGCAGCCCCTGGTCGCCATTCGGGCAGGGCGAGCACGCGGCAACGCCAAGCCACCGCGCGCTCGAGCCGCCGCGGCGCTTGCGCCGCATCATCGAGGCGAAAGCGGAAATAGCCTGGCTTGCGCGGATCTGTCTCCATGTGGCGCATCGCGGCCTCTGCCCATCCAGGTGCAAGGCGCGTGTCCGCGTGCAGAAGGAGAAGCCAGGCTGCTTGCCCTGCCGCCGCGCTGGCAGCGAGCTGGCTGCCCCGTTCGCGTGGGGCGATGACGACACGGCAGCCGAACGCCCGCGCGATGGCCACGGTGTCGTCGGTCGAGCCGCCGTTGGCGACGATGATCTCGCGCGGCAGTGCGCCGAGGGAGGCGAGCCTGCCGGGTAAAGACTGGGCCGCGTTCAGGGTTGGGTGACGACGGAAAGGTTCACGGTCTAAGCTTGCCAAAGCGGCCTGCGGGGATCGACGGCGGTTAGGGTTGATGTTCTTGTTTTGTTCTTGACCGTGGCGGGGGATGTTGCCATCCTTCCAGCGTTGATGTGCGGGGAGGGTGGGAGCAATGGAGCAGTCACTGCAGGCTCAGCAGCGAGCGCGTGCGCGCAAGGGTCGCGGTGCGGTGTCAAGCCCACCCTGCCGCTATGACCATATCGTCTCTTCTTTGATGGACGATGGCTGGGGCACGCTGGAGGAGGACATGCGCGACCCTCCTCCGCTCGCAACGACACTGACGCGTGATGCGAGCCGCAGCGTGATCGCCTGGAACGAGAGCCCCGACATCGGGTTCGATCGCGCGATCAACCCCTATCGCGGCTGCGAGCACGGCTGCATCTATTGTTACGCTCGACCTTCCCACGCCTGGCTTGGCCTGTCGCCTGGACTCGATTTCGAAACGAAGCTTCTGTTCAAGCCGGATGCGGCTCGGCTGCTTGCGCGCGAGCTCAGTCGCCCCGGCTACGTGGCGCGGCCCATCGCGCTCGGCTCGAACACCGATCCCTACCAGCCTGTCGAACGCCGCCTCGGCATCACCCGCTCGATCCTCGAAGTTCTGCTCGAAGTCCGCCACCCGTGCACGATCGTCACCAAGTCGGCTCTGGTGCTGCGCGACCTCGATTTGCTGTGCGCGATGGCGCGGCAACGCCTCGTGCGCGTTCACCTCTCCGTCACCACGCTCGATCGGCGTCTCGCTCGGCTAATGGAACCGCGTGCGGCCACGCCGTCGCGGCGGCTGCAGGCGATCGCGGAGCTCGCCGCCGCTGGCGTTCCCGCTGGCGTGCTCGCCGCGCCGATGATCCCGGGTCTGAACGATGCGGAATTGGAGCGAATTCTCGAGGCCGCTGCACGGGCCGGCGCGACCTCGGCTGCCTTCGTCCTGCTCCGCCTGCCGCACGAACTCGGCGCGCTCTTCACCGAGTGGCTTGAGACGCATTATCCCGACCGCGCCCGGCGCGTACTCGCGCTTATTCGCGAGACTCGCGGCGGCCGATTGAACGATCCGCGTTTCGGCACGCGCTTCTCGGGCGAGGGGGTATACGCTGCCACTCTCGCGCGCCGCTTCCAAATCGCAGCGCGGCGCCTCGGTCTCAACCGTCCGCGCGAGGGGCTCGATTGTTCCGCCTTTTCCCCGCCGCGGCGCGCTGAAGTAGGCGAGGCGTGCCAGCTCGCCCTCCTCTGAGGCGCCGTCCGCGCAGGCTCCCCACCGCCGCTTGGCTGTTGCAGCGGCGTGACGCGACTAGATGGTCAGCGTGCCGGCCTTCGCGGCCGCGTAACGCTCAGCGATCTTCCCCCAATCGAGCACGTTCCACCAGTTGCGCACATACTCTGCCCGGCGGTTTTGGTAGCGCAAATAGTAGGCGTGCTCCCAAACATCGTTGCCCATCAGCACGCGGTTGCCGTCCATCAGAGGATTGTCCTGGTTCGGCTTTTGCACGATGGCGAGCCGTCCTTCGCGCGAGACCGTGACGAACGCCCAGCCCGACCCGAACAGCGTGTTTGAAGCGCGCTCGAACTGCTCCTTGAAGGATGCGAAGCTGCCGAAGTCCCGCGCGATCGCGGCAGCGAGCTCGCCCGAAGGCTCGCCACCCTTGCCACCCATAATCACCCAGAACATCGAATGGTTGGCATGCCCGCCGCCGTTGTTGCGAATCGCGGTGCGCACGCTCTCCGGCATCTCGGCGAGCTTCATCAGGATCTGATCGAGCGGCATCTGGGCGATTGCGCTATGGCCGGAGACGGCCGCGTTGAGATTGTTCACCTGCCCACCGTGGTGAAACCGCCAGTGGATCTCCATGGTGCGGGAGTCGATCGCTGCCTCGTTGGCGTCGAAGGCGTAAGGCAGAGGGGGCAGGGTGAACGGCCCCTGCTGCTGCGCCACCGAGACGCGGGCCGAAGGCACGAGCGCGGCGGCCGCAAATCCGAGGCTGAGGCGGAAGGTGGTGCGGCGAGTGAGCGACATCTGGCGTGGTCTCCCGTGCTTGGTCTTGTCCGATGGCGCTTTTAGCACCGCGGCGTCGTCTTGTCCGCCTCCGCTCAGCGTCTGTTCACAAAGCGCGGAACACACGGCTCCGTGATCGAGGTCCCAATCGGCACTCCATATTGTTTTGCTGCCGGGAAGAACGAGAACGGGTGCGACCGTCGATGTGGTCGTGCCAGATGGACGGCCAGGAGGATCGTCATGGCAGACGTGATCGCCTCGCTGCGGGTTTCACGCACCGAACCCTCCCCCATCATTCGCCGCATCACCGTCGCCGACCTGCGTGAGGCGCTTGCGGGCGGCTGGCAGGATTTCCGCGCCATGCCGACCCAGATCCTGTTCCTCGGACTTCTCTATCCGATCGTCGGCTTCATCGCCGCCCGCTTTGTCGCCGGCGGGCTTTTGCCGCTGCTTTTTCCTCTCCTTGCTGGCCTTTCTCTGATGGGGCCTGTGGTCGCGCTTGGTCTCTACGAGATCAGCCGCCGGCGCGAGCGCGGCGAGCCCGTCTCCCTGCTGACGGCCTTCTCCGCCCTCCGTTCGCCCGCACTCGGCTCCATCCTGGTGCTCGGCGCGATGCTGTTCGCGATCTTCCTCGCCTGGCTGGTGTCCGCCCGGCTGATCTGGCTCGCCACCCTGGGCGACGGGCCGCACGGCGAGACCATGGGCGCCCTTCTTGTCGCTGTGTTCTCCACTCCGGAGGGCTGGCGGCTGATCCTCCTTGGCAACGGCGTTGGCTTCATCTACGCCGCTCTCGTGCTGGGTTTGACCGTTGTCTCATTCCCGTTACTGCTGGATCGGCCCACCGATCCTTGGACGGCGGTGCGCACGTCTGTTGCCGCTGTCGCTCGCAATCCGATCCCGATGCTCCTGTGGGGCCTAACGGTTGCCGTGTTGCTCATCCTCGGCGCGCTGCCGCTGCTCATGGGGCTTGCGGTGGTGCTGCCGGTTCTGGGCCACGCAACCTGGCACCTCTATCGGCGCGTCGTCGTCTGGTGAGGCCCCCGGGCCAGGTGGCGGTGAAGACGC